>NZ_JAFLCJ010000005.1:0-358421 GCF_017302695.1 Leptolyngbya sp. UWPOB_LEPTO1
TTGCCAGAAAGACGATCTGTTTTTCCAAGACTGAGAAGATGCATGATACTGTGATTGGATTATTCATCAATCGTCATGAGTTCGGGCGAGCAGTATAACGTTATGCCCACACATCTAGAACACTACCCATCAGGGTTACAAAACAACCCCGATCGTCCGATATGCTGTTGAGAATAGTTCTTAGTTAATAGCTATCAATATTGTGTGGTGGCAGAGTTATGGCAAACTATCGATCAATTCTTTTGGCTGGAAGTATAGTTCTACTCGCAACTCCTGGAATTGCAGTCGAGCCAGAGGTTAAAACGTTATCGGAATGGCAGCAACCTGCCACTACAGTTCAGGAATGGCGATCACAGATTCAAGCACAGCAACCAGAGTCTGAACAAGAGCTAGAAGAAGAAATCGTGATTACAGGAGATCAGCAGCCGAGCGGCTATCGCGCTCCGAATGCGTCAACTGCGACTAAAACAGACACCCCAATTCGCGATATTCCGCAATCGATTCAGGTCATTCCGCAAGAAATCCTGAGAGATCAGGGGTTAAATGCAACGAGCAACTCTTTAGGAAATGCAGTTCAAAACGTGAGTGGGGTCAATAATTTAGGGCTTTATCAGGGGTTTGAAAATAGTTTAAAGATTCGAGGATTTAGAGTTTCGGCTTTTGATGGTAATTACTTTCGAGATGGAATTCGATACTTTACCTTTGGTGCTTTAGAAACGGCTGATTTAGAGCGCGTCGAAGTGTTGAAAGGTCCAGCTTCAATCTTGTTTGGAGAAGCAGAACCAGGCGGAATCATCAATCTCGTTTCCAAGCAACCCCTCCGCAATCCCTACTATTCGCTAGAGGGATCAGCAGGGAGCTATCGCGCTGTTCGAGTTGGGGCTGATTTTTCGGGTGCGCTAAACTCAGACAAAACAGCTCTTTACCGATTCAATGGCTATTACAAAGATGCAGGAAGCTTCCGTGATTTTGTGTCGAGTGAAGGGGTGTTTCTCTCTCCTGTCGTACAGTTAGCATTCGGGAAAAACACAACGCTAACGCTGAACGCAACCTATCGGAATGAACGTCGCACTGCGGATGATGGCTTTTTAGCGATCGGGACTGGGATCACAGATTTACCACGCAGTCGATTTCTGGGCGAACCTTTTCAGGAGTTTAGTGTCAATGATTTTAGTGTTGGCTACCTGCTGACCCACCAGTTTAATGAACAATTGACTTTAAGAAACGCATTTCGTGCTCAATGGGTCAATCCAGAGCGATATTTTCCGCTCCGCAATTCATTCGATGAAGCAACGGGTGATCTAGAACTTGCAACCTATTTTGCTGCAGGGGAATATCAGACAATCACGACTCAGACGGATTTGATTGCTAGGTTTTCGACAGGTTCAGTCAATCATCAACTGCTTGTTGGCGTAGACTACGGACGACAGAGGGATAAACCAAAATTCGCGATCGGTGATCCTTACCGCACAATCAATATTTTTGATCCCACCTACGATGGTGTGGAATATCCCAAAGAGGAACTTTATAACTTCTTCCGCGATGACACAATCAACAAACTAGGGATTTATGTCCAAGATCAAGTTGAACTTGCTTCTAATTTGAAACTGCTCATCGGTGGGCGCTATGATAGCTACACTCAAAACCGAAGTACCGAAGGCTTTGGAGAACCAAGACAAGAGTTTGAGCAGCGTGACAGTCGATTGAGTCCTCGATTTGGGATCGTCTATCAACCGGTTCCAGCGATTTCACTTTATGCCTCTTACACGACTGCATTCAAAGCAAACTCTGGAACAAATCGCAATGGAGACGGCTCTCCATTTAAACCGGAAATAGGTCAACAGTTAGAAGCTGGCATCAAAGCTGATTTAGCTCGTAATTTGACAGCGACCTTAGCATTTTATGATTTGCGTAAGAAAAATGTGACTACCGATGATCCCACCTCTAGCGATCCGAACGACCAGCTACAGACTGGGGAACAGCGCAGCCGAGGAATTGAATTTGACCTAGTTGGGGAGATTGTCCCAGGCTGGAAGGTGATTGCTTCCTACGCGCATACTAATGCGTTTGTGAGCGAGGACGAGTCAGACTTCCAGGATAAACGCTTGGACAATACGCCCAGAAATGCAGCGAATTTATGGACGACCTATGAACTTCAGCGCGGCAGTTTGAAGGGATTAGGGGTTGGTTTTGGGATGAATTTTGTGGGCGATCGCTTTGGTGATTTGTCGAATACTTACGAAATTCCAAGCTATGTTCGCACAGATGCTGCTATCTTCTACAACCAAGATAAATGGCGTGCGGCAATTAACTTCCGCAACTTGTTCAACACAAAATACTTTACAGGTTCAGATGAGAGTCGTCTAGGTGTGTATGTTGGCGAGCCGTTCACAGTCACAGGCTCATTGTCTGTTGTATTCTAGGAGAATTGGATGAACCGCGTTGCGAAGCATTTTCCTCAGGGTCACTGTATCTTTTACTTATGCTTGGGGTTAGTTATAAGCGTATTAGCTGTAGCTTGCAATTCCGATCGCTTTGCGATACAGTCACAGGCTCGCGGCTCCTTGGCGGCTTTTCAACCTGCATCAGAGTGCCGTCTAATCCAACATAGTGCAGGGGAAACCTGTGTCCCGCTCCATCCTCAGCGAGTGATTACGCTCGGTTCGCTGAGTTTGGAGAGTGCGATCGCGTTAGGGATTCAACCGATTGCTACTGTCGATGTTGATTTAACATCCCCTCAGCTCAAACGACAAGCAGGCTCAATTCTCAGTGTAGGAAGCAATGGTGAACCGAATCTAGAAAAGATTTTGGCGTTGAAACCTGACTTAATTCTGGGGTATGATTACCAATCTTCCATTTACCGCCAAGCTTCTCAGATTGCACCAACAGTATTAACCAAATTCAACCATAGCGGTGAGTGGAAAGATATGTTCACCTTCGTTGCTAGAACGTTGGGGCGATCGCAGCAAGCTGAACAAGTCATGGCGAACTACTATCAGCGTTTAGCAGAATTCAAAGCGAAAATGGGCGATCACGCGCAACCGCCTAAAGTCTCGATCGTCTACCTCTATCCTGAAATGATTACGGTCTATACGACTTCAGGCTTTAATGGCAGCATTCTCAAAGACGCAGCCCTCGCTCGTCCTGCCTCACAGGATATTGATACAGAAGCAACACAGCGTAAAGGCGGGATCAGTCCCATCCAATACGGAATTTCTAACGAACAATTCGATGCAGCCGATGGAGATGCAATTTTTGTGATTGTTGACCCGACTGATTCTAAAATTGGTAAAACCCGCCAGCGCCTGTTGTCTGATCCGCTCTGGTCAAAGCTGCATGCCGTACAGCAGGGAAAGGTCTATGAGGTTCTAGATTACTGGATTGGCAGCGGTCCTTTAGCGGCAAATGCGGTGATCGACGATCTGTTCAAGTATCTTCTTCCTTGAACTGGGCGTTCAAGCCGTAAAGTGCGATCGCAATCATACTCAGTGAACAACTTGTGTAAATCAAAGCAAATCCTGATCCAGGGCTAGAACCAAACATCCACCGAACTAAACCTGTTGAAGAAGTCATTGCAGGTTCGACAATCTGATCGCCGAGTGGTCCTGCAATCAGTGCCGCGATCGCGGATAAACACTGCCCCAACAATGAATTTGCAGCAAACACTCTGCCTTGCTCTCCTGGTTTCACATTGGTCATCCAAATCGCTGTTTCGGAACTTTCCATCAGTGGAAAGTTACTAGACGAGCAGAACTGAGCCGGGAGCCAAACCTGCGCCGATCGCCCTAGCCCGACGGTCATTTTGCTCAATCCTGCGCCTATCATCGAAACGAGAACGCCTCGTATCGGTTGCCGGAAGCCCCCCCAAAGTGTGACTGCGATCGCACCTGTGACTCCGCCAATTCCTGCTGCAATCCCAATCTGTCCTAAAACTGCTGCACTCCCGCTTGTTCTCGCTAGCACCATTGGGGTATAGAGATTTTCCCCTAAGTCATGCACAAATCCAAACGGCAACGTCAGCAGTAGTAAATTCCTTAAAGGAGGATGACTCAAGAGAAGCCGAAAGCCCGCACTCAGATCTTGCCAAAGATCAACCGGAGTCTCAGCTTGCTCGGGTTGGGGAATTCGGCGCGGCAGTAATGTTGCGAGCGCGATCAAAAACGTGAAGCAATCTATTCCTAAAATGCCATTTATGCCGATGATTGGATAAAGACTAGCTGCGATCGCGGGTGCAATAATCAAGGAACCATAGTGTAATGCGGAACCCATACTACTGACGCGAGTATACTGCTGCACTGGCACAAGTAAGCTAATGGATGCAGAGTACGAAAGTTCTTGTAGTTGGCTGAAAATACTCACGATCACTGTTGTGAAATATAGATGCCACAGTTGCAACGTGTGAGTGAGCGATAGTAAAAGTAGAAACATGCTAGAGAGAACAGCGATCGTATCTCCGAGCAGCATGAGGTGTTTCCGATGAAAGCGATCGACAATTACGCCAGAAACCAAGTTAATCAGAATGCGAGGAGCTTGGAAAAAGAAGCCAATCAAAGCGAGAGGAGTTGCAGAACCAGTGAGTTCCCAAGTCCACAGTTCGAGAGCAAATCCGGTCATGTAAGTCCCGATCGTTGAGACAAGTTGACCCAACCAGAGAATAATAAAAGTACGCACAGAGAAGTCGTTAGTGAATCAAATTGTCGGCTTTGCAGAAGAAAAAGAGCGTTAATTCATAGACTTGGATTCGGGGTGAGCAAAAGAGATGGCAGTTGTTCCAAAATCAGAAAGTTAGCGATGGGTGGCATTGTTGTACCAATCCAGAGGTAATAGTCTACGAAGTAAATGCGCTTTTCTTTCCAGGCTTGCGAAGCGTGGAGTAGAGGTTGATTTGCCCACCTGCGCTGGAGATTTTGGAAAGAGACGTTATAGGTCGATCGACCATCCCAAGGTAGCCAACTATTGACAAAAATGATATCCGCATCAATTTGAGCGAGGGTTTCTAAATCAATTTGGCTCCGTTCTGCCGATGAGGGATCAATCGTGGAGGGAGCCACAGGTTGAAAGCCGATTTCTTGTAGCAACTGGATCGCGTTACCTTCGTAATCCAGACTGATGTGATCCATCGTCGGACTGGTGATCACACTCAAAACCTTGGGATGAGTTTCAACCAATGAAGACAATTGAGTTCGGACTCGATCGAGGGCTTGCTGATGGGAAGTTAAAACAGCTTCAACGTTTTTCTCGCGATCGAGCGCTTGAGCGACGATTTTGAGATTACTTTGCCAAGTCTTTTCGATGTCGATCGAAATGGTTGGCGCGATCGTTGACAGCAATGGATTTTTCCGCCAACTGACATCCAAAATCAAGTCCGGTTTGAGTAACTTCAGAAGTTCTAGAGAAGGCGTATCGCGATTGCCTAGGTTGATCGGTTGACTGGTCACAAATTGACCCGCATAGGGGATTTGCTGGCTCGGATTATCGAACCGGGGCGATCGTACAAGATAGTAATCAGCATAAGCAATCGGCTGAACGCCGAGTGCTAACGCCATACTTAGTAACTTGGGTTCAAGAATGGCGACCTTCTGAGGTTTGCCACAGATTTGAGTCCGACCACCCTCATGTTCGACGTTGCGACAATCGGCTGAAATTGCCGACTGCGGTGTATTTTGCACAACACGAGGCTGGCAGGCAATCAGGATTGTGACCAGAAAAAACAACCCTAGCGATCGCAGAATATGACGCATTACCAACTCCAGCGATAGGTTAGCGTATACGCTCGTCCTCTAGAAGCAGCCCCAAAAGAATCATCAAACCCTGCACTGAGTTGATTTCCAATATTGAGATATTGATTGTTGAGGAGGTTTTTCACCCCCAAACTCAGCGTTCCATTGCCTAATTTGAGGCTGCTGATCAGATCAACGACTAGATAGCTCTCGATCCCAACTGGATCAATGCCTGCATTAAAGGCGCGGTTACGGCGACCGATATAGACTGCCTGAAGTCGATTGTTCCAGCCGGGTAAAGTTTCATTCTCAAGATAAGCAGAGAGCTTTAGCGGCGAGACTTCGTATCCTGTAATGGCGAGGAATTCCTGTGTTTCTGGATCTTCGCGTTCTCCTTCGCTCCAGGTCAACGTGCCGCCCAGTTTCCAGCGATCGCTAGGCTGCCAATCCACCGCGAGTTCTACCCCATAGTTGCGCTGAGGAGAACGAATCACTCGAAACTCATCACCAATATCTGTAAATTCGACGGTCGTCCCTAAACTCGAATAGCTATAAAATCCAGCCAGAGAGGCTTGAACATTCCTCCACCGACCGCGAATTCCTAGTTCATAGCTATCGACTTTTTGCGGTGCAGATAACGTTACATCTTCAGCAAAATTAAACCCTGCTGCGGGTTGCTGTAAAATTCGGGACAGATTTGGAAGAGAAAACCCTTGAGCAAAGTTCGTAAATAAACTCACTTGCGGAGTGAGCTTATAGACAATCCCTGCATTAAACACAACATCGCTGAGTGTCTTGTCTCCACCTTGGGCTGCAAACCCAGTTTCGCCATCAATCCAATTATCGACGACAGAAACATTAAAGTTGTCGTAGCGCACGCCACCGCTGAGAGAAAGCTTTTCGCTCACATCCCATTGAAGTTGAGAAAAGAGTCCCAAATTCTTAATTGTAAAGGGGGCAATCCGAATCGCTGAGCCAATTCTCCGCGCTCTTCTCCCGCCACTGCTATCAAACTCATCGACATCAAAGACATCGTAATTTCCTTCGCTATCTTCGCTAGAGTAGTCTGCACCCCAAAGCAGACTCAGATTAGAAGCTAAGGGCGTTTCTAGCTGCAATCGTCCGCCAAATCGCTCTGATGTGACCACCGATCGCCCAAGTACTAATGGACTATCTGCATCAAAGACGCGGTTATCAAACAGAGAGGCTGCGGTTTTGGTTTCTCGATAGTAGACTTGCGCCTGCAATTTACTATTCAGCACTCGATCGTGGCGATAGTCAAATTGAAAGAGGGTTCCCCGATTAAACGGATCGCTGCTATCAATAAATTCAACGGGTCTATCCAAAAACCGTGCTTTCTGAATCCCAGGGATCGCGCCTACAGTTAGATCGTAGTCTCCATTCTGGCTTTGTGCATCGTTGAAGTAGTTCGCCGTAATCTGGAATCGCTGTTGTGGATCGAGCTGAACTCCTAATTTTCCGAATAGATTCACCGAAGTACTATTCGCTTCGGAGTCTGCAAAGATTGGTGGGCGATCGCCTTCTGCATCAAATGGTGTCCCAAAACTATCGCGAGTAATCGAAGCTGCAAAATCGACATTACCCTGTTGTCCAGAAAATCCGTACTGAAGCAGGTTGCCAAAACTCCCCGATCGCAGATTGCCGACAGAACGCACTCCAATTTCCGCAGTCGAGACAATCTGATTCTGACCCGCGCGTCGAGTAATAATGTTGATTACACCACCGGCTGCGCCATCTCCATAGATTGCGCTAGGTCCGCGCACAACTTCTACGCGATCGATTGAGGCAATGTCAATCCGGCGGAGGTTCGCAACGGAAGTATCGTTATCAATGTTCGAGCTAATCGGCACACCATCAATC
Source organism: Leptolyngbya sp. UWPOB_LEPTO1 (assembly GCF_017302695.1). Classification (NCBI taxonomy): domain Bacteria; kingdom Bacillati; phylum Cyanobacteriota; class Cyanophyceae; order Leptolyngbyales; family Leptolyngbyaceae; genus Leptolyngbya; species Leptolyngbya sp. UWPOB_LEPTO1. Next base: position 7,602 of record NZ_JAFLCJ010000005.1, read on the forward strand.
AAAACGAGCGGCGGGCGACCTCGCAGCGTTTGCGTAAAGCTTTGCTGAGCTTCGGAGCTTGCCCCTAAGCCTGGAACTAAGGTGCCAAGAATCGAAGTCAAATCTCGATTGACGTTAGACTGTGCCTGAATTTGTTCACGAGTGACCACTGTGACCGATCGCGGAACATTCTGCACCCCTTCCTCTGTCCGAGTGGCGGTCACGACCACTTCTTCTTCTTCGGATTCTTCTTCTTCGTTCAGGGCATAGCTCTGCTGTCCTGTTCTCAAAGTAACGAGCGTTTGAGGCAGAGCATTCTTACCGATGACGAACACTCGAATTTGATTACTCTCTTGGATAACCTGAACCAAGGCAATATCTGCTGTTGGGTTCTCTGCTTGAAAGCTCTGTCCTTCTGGTAATGCCAATCGTGCATTCGGAATTTCAGCAATTAAGCGATCGCGCTCTGCACGAATCGCACCGATTTTAAGAGGGTTGCCATCTGTGGTTTCGAGGATAATATCAAGCTCATTCTCACTGCGCTCTACTTTTACCGCGCTCACTTGAACTGTCGCCGCTTCAATTTGAGCCATCCATTCCGTCACACTTTTTGCAGGTTGACGCGGATCTAGATCGATTTTCTCCGCTGCACGAACAATCTGAGGTGTTGCCAAGATCGAAAGAACACTCCACCCAGCGATCGCCAATAACTGTAACTTCATAACTCACACCATAAGAACATGTCAGATCGCTGCTGCACCTGAACTCGTTTTAGCAGGAATCACTCTCAATAACATACCGAAGTAGGAGTTTATGCCGAAAGCAAAAAACTCCCAAATTCGGATTATTTTCGACCCAAATCCGGATCAGCGAGCTAGGCTGACGACTCCACACTGCTGCTGATACACTTTGGGAGTGCTGCCAAAATGCCGTTTGAACACGTCTGAAAACTGACTTGCTTTGCAATATCCCAGAACCTCTGCGACATCCTTCACCCGCATCGCAGAATCAATCAACAGCGATCGCGCTAATTTCATCCGCTCCGCTTGCAAATAGCCCAAGACCGTTGTACCAAAACAATTCCGGAATCCAGACTTCAATTTATAGTCATTCAGCCCAACTTGACGAGCTAACTCCAGCAGCGAAGGAGGATCACTCAGTTGTTCTAGCAGAATATCTCTTGCCCAATAGATTCGGTCAATCTCGTCTGATTTGAGGGGAGCTTGGGGGATCGGCTTCAATGGCTCACCTAGTGTTGCGAGACGCATTGCAATCAGTTCGATCGCTTTGGCTTCCAAATACATTTTGCGCGTTACGCCCTGATACGGACAATCCAGAATTTGCCGCAGCGTCGTCTGCATTTCAGGAGTCGTCTTTCCCATCTGCCAAAACTCGCGATCGCTCGGTTCTTGCAAAATTTGCACTAAATCGATCGGTAGCAAATCAAAGTCTTCTTCCACCAAACGCTTCAAGAATGTCGAACTGAAATGGATGTCAAACTTGAGAATGCGATCGCCCCCTTTCCACCGCATCATGCTGCCATCAAAAACATCCCAGGAGATACTCAAAAAATTTTGTCCAGCCCGAATTCCTTCATTTCGATTCATTCCCAGTAGGCAAAAACTCAATTCCAACTCCGGTTCAGCACTGTGATCGCTGGCGGAATACTCTACAACCAAATCCTCGACCAGTTGATAGTCATCTACTAACAGATTGAGTCCTTCGCATAAATTACTATCCCATCGGTAAACCCTGCCACATTCAGGATTGTCAAGGCTTAATTCGCGGGTCGTTGGACTAATGAGAGGTACATCATCAGCAGAAATGAGCAGAGGCATGAATCTAAACCGCAGTGAACGTCTGTAGGTTTGAAACAGTCAGCAGAATTTGTACAGGTTAGTGTAGAGTTAAATGCAAATTATTGTCAAATAGTTTGTCAGAAAAAGACTGCAAAGTAGCGGCGATTGCAGTCGAAAAAATCTGAGGGAGAAATAGACACAAAGCCCAATTGCGATCATACTCAATGCATAACTCGTATAAGGCAGTTCTCCTAAATCTGGTTTAGAAAATCCGTTTAGGAGCCAAAAAACTCCCGTTAGCAGTCAAAATCATCTTTCTGTCGCGATCTCAACACGGTAGACTATGCTGTGTTCTTTTTGGCTGTTCCGTTAGTGCGACGATGCAGAATGCTCTTCAACAATACAAACTCCTGCTCGCTGACTATCTCATGCCTCAATGGAAGCGCGTTTTGGGATTAGCGATCGCACTGCTCACCAGTATCGCCCTCCAAATCATCAATCCTCAAATTCTGGGTTACTTTATTGATACTGCTGTGCAAGGCGGATCGCAGCAAGCTTTACTGACTGCAACGATCGCGTTTATTGCGATCGCGCTTCTCACGCAAGGCACTGAGATCGCGGCAACCTTTCTCAGCGAAATTGTCGCATGGACGGCAACAAATGCACTTCGAGTGGATTTAGCAGAACATTGTCTGCGATTGGATCTATCTTTTCACAAAGCACACACGCCCGGAGAAATGCTTGAAAGAATTGATGGGGATGTGAATCTACTTTCTAAATTCTTTTCTGAGCTAGTAATTCATGTACTCGGTAACAGTCTGCTTCTGTTTGGAATTCTCATTGTTTTGTGTTTCGAGAATCGGCTAGCAGGAATGAGCTTGACGGCTTTTGCGATCGTGGCTCTGATTGCGCTATTGGCACAAAGATCAATCGCGATCGCGCCTTGGGCAGAGTATCGCCAAATTAGTGCTGAGTACTATGGCACGATTGGAGAACACATTGCTGGGCGAGAAGACATTCGCGCAAATGGGGCTGTGAACTATGTGATGTTTCGCTTTTATGAACTGCTGCAACGCTGGCTTCCGGTTTATCAAAAAGCGAGATTTGCTAGCACAGTCCTATGGTTTACCAGCGTGGGATTATTTACGATTGGCAATGCGATCGCGCTATTTCTCTCTGCTTATCTTTGGTCGAGAAATGCGATTACGATCGGAACGGCTTATCTCATTTTTCACTATACAAACCTTCTTGCAAAGCCAATCGAACGAATTCGAGAAGAACTTGAGCAACTCCAACAGGTTGAAGCAAGTATTCAGCGGATTCATCAGTTGCTCAACATAGAGGCAGCATTCAATGATTGTGGGCAGGCTGTTTTAAGTTCTGGTGCTTGTGCGATTTCTTTTAAGCAAGTGTGTTTTCGATATGAGTCTGAGAACTGGACATTGCAAAATCTATCGTTTCACCTGCCAGCAGGGCAAATTCTTGGAATATTAGGGCATACAGGCAGCGGTAAAAGCACGATCGCTCGGTTGCTTCTAAGACTATATGACATTCAGTCCGGTGAGATTCGTTTGGGAGATTTTGCGATCGCTGATCTCTCACTTTCAGACCTGCGATCGCGAGTCGGATTAGTAACACAAGATGTGCAGATCTTTCAAGCGAGTGTACGGGATAATCTTACTTTTTTCAACGATCAAATCTCAGATGCCTACATTTTAGAAACGCTTGAATTATTAGGCTTAACACCATGGTTACGATCGCTGCCGGATGGGCTAAACACTCAATTGGGAGCAGATAGCACAGGTCTATCCGCAGGACAGGCGCAGTTACTTGCATTGGTGCGTGTTTTTCTGAAGAATCCTAGTCTCGTAATTCTAGATGAAGCGTCTTCTCGGCTAGATCCGCAGACTGAAAAAATGATTGAAGGAGCAATGGATCGACTGCTTGAACATCGGACAGGAATTATTATTGCGCATCGCTTACCCACACTCCAACGCGTAGATCAGATTTTGATACTGGAACAAGGAAAAATTGTCGAATATGGCGATCGCGAAACGTTAACCCAGCAAGCGCACTCACAATTTGCTCGCTTGCTGAGGATGAGCGCGAATTAGAACGATTCAGCATGAAGTCGATGAATTTGCCGCAGACTCTTACAACCCACATCAAACAATATATCTATGTCAAACAGGACAGGCTCTATTCTTGAGCTTTTGTGATAACTCGACACATGCGCGCTGCCATAGCTAAGAATTAATGGCAAGTATATAGGGGTGAAATTATAATCAGACGCTCGGAACACTTGCCTGATTGACCGGGTTCACAAAAGAGCAAAATTCTGATTAAATCAGACTTAGTTCAATCTAATGACAATTTTTCTCATGTCAAATCCTGCGACACTGATAGCTCGCGATCTTTCTCTTGCTTATGACGGAACAGTGATTGTCCAGGATTTAACTCTTGCGATTCCTACTGGCAAGATCACCGCTTTAATTGGCGCAAACGGATGTGGTAAATCCACGCTTCTACGTGGATTAGCAAGGTTGTTGAAGCCTGTGAGCGGGGCAGTGTACTTAGATAGCAAGTCAATTTTTCAACGACCCACAAAAGAAGTCGCGCAACAGCTAGGATTACTGCCGCAAAATCCGGTTGCTCCTGAAGGACTCACGGTCAAAGATCTGGTGGCTCAAGGACGCTATCCGTATCAAAATTGGCTGCAACAGTGGTCTCCTCAGGATGAAAAGATTGTTCAGCGTGCATTAGAGATTACGGATTTAACCCAATTTGCCGATCGTGCATTAGATACGCTCTCCGGTGGACAACGCCAACGCGCTTGGATTGCAATGGCACTCGCGCAAGATACTGAGATTTTGCTGCTAGATGAACCAACAACATTTTTAGACTTAGCCCATCAGATTGAAATTTTAGATTTGCTGTATGACCTAAATCAGCGGGAAGGAAGAACGATCGTGATGGTACTTCATGATCTCAATCAAGCTTGTCGGTATGCAGATTACCTCGTCGCAGTTCAAGCAGGGCGAATTTTTGCAGCCGGAGATCCTGAATCTGTGATGACCGCAGAGATTGTACGGGCGGTATTTGATTTAGACTGCCAGATCTTTAGCGATCCGATCGCAGGAACGCCCATGTGTGTTCCAATTAGCCAGAAAGCGAAAAATATTGCGCGATCGTAAGCTCTAGCGCGATCGCACATATTTTTCGTAATAATCCTGCATCACTTCACTGATAGAACGATTGAGTCATCGAATGCTCAGTCGTTCTATCAGCAAAATTTGCTACCAGGTGAAACCATAGCGCACACTGAGAGATCGCCCGCGCCCTGCTAAGTATTGGGTGTCGCTCGTTTGCAATTGAGAAACGACTGGGAAGTAATCTGCATTCAATAGGTTCTCGATCGCAACCTGTAGAGTGCCGCTTCCAACTTTGATCTGACTAACAAAATCTACAGTGATGTAATCGTTAACCGCTTGACGACCAAACGCAGTACTATTGTTGAACTGGTTGCGAGTACCAGAGTACAGCAGTTGTAAACGATTGCGCCAGCCTGGAAGCGTTTCATTTTCCACATAAGCTGTGAGCTTCAAAGGTGGAATGCGGAAACCATCTAGGAAGTTTTCGTAATCCCCATCATTGTTAGCATCAATCCGACCTTCTGCTAAACTTGCAGTCAGTCCTAGATTCCAGTTTCGGCTGGGTTGCACATCTAAGGTTGCTTCTACGCCATAAATTTGTTCAGGAGCACGGATAATGTCAACAAAACTGGCAGCGAATGTAGTCCCTAGGTTTGAGGTACTATAGAAGCCCGAAATAGAAGCTTGAACGTTGCGCCATTCTCCACGCAGACCAATTTCATAGTTATTCACTTTTTGGGGTTCAGGTTGCACTCGCTCGAACTGGAAATTGTTGGGTGCGGCTCTTAAAACTCGTCCAATATCGGCAAGTGAGAAGCCTTGAGAAAAACTAGCAAATGCACTGACTTGCGGCGTAATTCGATAAACGGTTCCCAGATTAAATAAGGTTTCATCATAGTTCACCTTGCCGCCTGTGACCGAATTATTTGCAATTGTCGCAAAGTTATCGACACTCACCGCAGCCCGTTCATGCCTGATTCCTCCCCGCACAAGGAGACGATCGCTGAGTCGAGCTTCGAGTTGTCCGAATAACCCCAAGCTATTCGTTGTAATTGGCGGTGTCCAAGTGCGATCGCCTAACTTCCGAAATGCTAAGCCATTGCTATTGTCAAAGGTGGCGGGATCAAAAAACGATACAGGCTGCCGAGAATTTTCATGACTAAAATCCAGCCCCCAGAGTAAGTTTACGGCTTTGTTCGCTGTGAGTGGAGTTTCAACATCAAAACGAGTTCCAAATCGTTGAGATTCAACTCGTGACTGAAAAATCAAACGTCCTAAGCTTGCAGTGTTGCGAGCATCGAAGGGAAAGAAGCGTGCTAAAACATCCCGATAGTAGATTTGTCCACGTACTCGACTCCCCAACACATTTTGATGAGTGTATTCCAAATTGAAAATCGAGTTTTTAGTTCCAGGTTCATCTTCCAGATTCAGCCCCTCTAGAACTCGCGCTCGTTGGCGACCTGCTAGGCGAGCGACGATCGGATCACTGGTAAATGCGGGATCTTGTTGATATTCAAAACGACTGGCTGACAGCACTAAGCGTTGATTTTGGTCTGGCGTGTAAACGAACTTGCCAAATAAATTGATCGAATCTGCATCGGATAGTCCTCCTTGTCCAGTCGGATCGAGTGCAATACGATCGCCATTGGCATCAAAGAAACTACCAATGTTTGCGATTCCAGCACTGAGCACATAGCCAACATTGCCTTCTGTTCCGGAGAAGGTTTGCTGCACGGTTTGACCCCAAGCATTTTCTGATCCCGTCAGCGATGTATTCACTCCAATTTCGGTCGTAGCTGTGAGCCGATTCTGGGCAGGAGTGCGAGTAATGAGATTGATCACACCTCCGGTTGCACCATCTCCATAAAGAGCCGTTGCACCGCGCAGCACTTCGATCCGTTCGATGACACTTGGATCGATCGTTTGCAAATCCCGAAAAACATTAGGGGTCGTTGCTTGAGGAATCCCATCAATTAAAACAGTAACATTCCGTCCTCGTAATGTTTGCCCAAAAATATTGTTTCGCTCGTTGGGTGGCGCAAGTCCCGGAACGAGTTTGCTCAACGCATCAGAAACATCACGAGAGACTGCAAACTGTTGCTGAAGTTGATTCCGATCGATCGTTGTAATCGATTGGGGAACATCGCGACGGGTTTCCTGAGTTCGAGTGGCTGTCACGACAACTTCTTCTTCGTCTTCTGCTGTTTCGGTTGGTGCGACGATCGCTAGTGTAATTCCAGCTTGGCTTGCTCGGATTGTTGCGGTCGGAGTCTCGTTTGCGCTCGTGATGCTTACTTGTACCCGATTCGGGGCGATCGATTGAACAGTGACTCGCTGAATGCCTTCTGCTGGAGCGTCTACCTGATAGGTTTGACCTTGAGGAAGTGCTAAAACTGCATTCTCAAACTCAGCAATGAGAGTCCGATCGCTTGTTGTTAACACAGGTGGAGCAAGAGGTTTTACAGCCTCCAAAACAACATCAACCCCGGTTGCAGTGGGCACGAATCGTACATCTGTAATCTGAATTCTATCGGTTTGGAGTTCTTCAGATGACTGCGATAGTAGTGTTGCCGATCGAGAAACCTGCTCAAATTCTTGAAGCCGTTTCACTGGAGATTCTGCGATCGCAGTTGACTGACACACTAACCAAAACAGCGGAAAACTAGAGTACCACAACGCCCGATTCATACCGCCTCACACAAAACTTTAGTGCGCCCTTATTAGGATTTAGTTCTAATAGTGAGCTAAAAATTAGCTTATCAAAGTCGCTAGAAAAAGTCTTACGCAATCGGGAGCTGACTTAATCAAAACGGAGCAATATTTGCAATAAATAGTGATTGAATCTCGATTAAATAAACTGCGGTTTAACTACGTCGGAATTTGTGTGGACTCATTCCAACTTGTCTGTAGAATGCGTTACTGAAAGCAGGTAAGCTGCTGTAACCAACCTTGGCAGCAATGTCCGTAATATAAAGATCACTTTCTCTCAACAATTGTTTGGCTCGTTCCATCTGGCAAGCTCTCAGATAGCCAAACACTGTCGTTCCGAAGAGCTGACGAAAGCCCTGTTTGAGTTTGCAGTCATTCAATCCAACCTGTTGCGCTAAATCGACCAGTGAAGGAGGATATTCGATCGAGCATTGTAGAATCTCTTTTGCCCGCTCAAGCTTTTCCAAATCCTGAGATTTCCAGGCTGTTGATGGTATGGGTTGTTGTTCATCTTTTGCCCAACGTGCAAGCTGTAAGGTTAGCAGTTCTAGAGATTTACTTTCTAAAAACATCTGCCGCAATGCACCTTGATAGGAACAAGACAAAATCTGCTGAATCATGGGCTGAATGGTACGAGCCGCGATCCCAAAGGTTTGGTGAAAGGGGTCAATCGGCTGTCCGTCTAAGAGTCGCCGAATCAGGAGGGGAAATGTTTGATCGAGAGCGTACGATCGTAAAAATTCAAGACCGACACTCAATGTTAGGCGTTGTAGCGGTTTTTGGGCTGGATAATATTCGATCGAGCGAACATCAGGAAGATAGCAAATACAGCTTTCTCCATTCTCTTCAGAGCGATCTTCCTCTTTCGCTAAACCAGGATTCACAATCCGAAAATCACCGGATAGATAAAACGTTAGCGTGAGTTGAGGAAGTTGATACACATAATCTAAATGAATGGGTCGATCGTAGATCACGTTATCTAACCAAAGCTGAAATCCTTCTCGGAAAACCGTTAATCGTCTTTGCCCTTGTCCCAATGCTTGCGGTAATTGGCGCAGTCCTTCGTGACCTTGCCACGTCCAAACTTGATCTGCTTCTAGTGCAGCTTGCCACAGATCATTGAATTCGCCTTGCGTCACGATGTCCATTTTGATCGCCACAAACTTTGATAGGAACTTAAACGGTAGGAACTTCAACAAATTTGGTTGTTTAGTCTCTCGAAGATTTTAGCTTGTTTTGAGATACTATTCATATTAATTCTCAATAATTATGAAGTCTCAGCCGATTATTACATGTTCCAAGATTGTTTTTATGCCATTTTTGCTCGTTAAACTAACGAAGTGAGTGATTTAGAGTGAGATCAGAATAGATCACATTAATTCTCAAGAAAAGAGAGTAGTGACATGTTTAATCCATCACGTAGCAGAGTAGTTTGACTAGAATTCGGGGAGAAGTCAATGTCTCAGTTTAGTAGGCGGCAGTTTCTTGTTACAGCGCTAGCTTCTGCCGCCGTAGTTTCTTGTACACGCCAAAATCAATCTCGCTCCAACATCTCAACAACTGCAAGCCGTATTGTCGCGCTCGAATGGGTGTATGTCGAAAATCTCTTGGCATTAGGAATTCAACCGATCGGAGTCGCAGACATTCGAGGCTACAAAACCTTTGTAGATATAGAACCAAAGCTAGCAGAATCCGTGGTAGATGTGGGTACTCGTCAAGAACCGAGTTTAGAAGCGATCGCTCAACTCCAACCCGATCTGATCATCGGCACTCAACTCCGGCATGAGACGATCTACGATGCTTTATCCGCGATCGCGCCAACACAGCTTTTTAACCCTTATCCAGACTCTAATGCTCTGTCCCAGTTTGATGAGATGCAACAGACGTTTAGAGCGATCGCACAACGAGTCGATCGGCGGGAAGCTGGTGAAACGGTGTTACGTCAAATGCAAGATACTTTTCAGGCAGCCAGCGATCGTCTGCGTTCTTCAAAGCAACCCACTCGCTCTTTTATTCTAGGGCAGTTCAACGAAGCAACTCCCCAGATTCGGCTATTTACAGATAATGCAATGGCAGTACAAATCCTCAACCAGATTGGATTAAAAAATGCGTGGAAAGGACAAATCGATCGCTTCGGGTTCAATACTGTCGGAATTGAAGCATTCCCCAAAATTGAGCAAGCAAGCTTTCTCTACATTGCTGGAGAGAATAACACTCACCTCAAGCAATTGCAGGAGAATCCAGTCTGGAAAGGATTAAAGTTTGTCCAGGAGCAACGGTTGTACCCTATTGGCGCAGAAACTTGGGTATTTGGTGGCCCTAAAAGCGCTCAATTATTGGTTGAAAAAGTGACTGCTACACTCACTGGAACATGAAGATTCAAATCGTTTCACCTCTTAAGGTCTTTGGTTTAGGAACCATGCTGTTGCTGGTGCTATTCATGATTCACATTACCCAAGGACAAGCAAACTTAGATCTTGCTACCGTGATCGAGGCTATTTTTTCACCCAATGATACGCCCGAACACAACATTGTTCGCTATCTTCGGTTGCCTCGCGCCACACTTGGCATTCTTGCAGGAGCTGCTTTAGGAATGGCAGGCACTGTTTTACAAACGATGACTCGTAATCCTTTAGCTTCACCTGCGACTCTCGGAATTAATGCAGGTGCTTATCTTGCTGTTACGCTGGCTGTCATCTTTTCACCTGGATTATTTTCAATCTCACCCACCCTGATCGCTTTAGTTGGGGGATTATTTGCTGCAAGTTTAGCTTATGTGATCGCAGGAGCAGTCAGAGCCACTCCCATCCGCCTAACACTTGCAGGAGTAGCAGTCTCTCTCGCATTGTCCGCCTTCACTGCTACTCTACAACTCATCTACGAAAATGAAACCAGTGATTTATTCTTCTGGGGAGCGGGTTCTTTAGTTCAAATTGACTGGAGTAAAGTTCAGTATGCGGCTCCTAGAGTCGCAATTGCCGCAATTTTATTACTGGGAATGGCAAGATCCTTAGATGTGTTGTCTCTTGGGGAAGAAGTCGCCCGATCGCTCGGTAACACAGTCCAACTCACCCGTATCTTCAGTACCTTGCTAGCTGTATTCTTAGCCGCGATCGTCGTCAGTATATCCGGCCCGATTGGCTTCGTGGGGCTTGTTGCTCCACATATGGTCAAACTCATGGGATGTCGAAAACACAAATTATTACTGCTCGGTGCGGCACTATGGGGCGCAATTATGTTAGTCGGATCGGACATTATTGCTCAAAGTTTGACCACCAACTTGAACGATCTCCCAACCGGAAGTATTACCGCGCTCATCGGTGCTCCTTTCCTCATTTGGCTAGCTTCTACGTCAAAACAATTAGGAGGTGATACGCCTTCTATCTCTACTCAGCAGCAAACTTCTTCCCGTCGATTCTCCTATCCGGCGTTGCTGTCGGGTTTGATGGGGCTACTGTTCATCATTGCGATCGCAGGACTCCTACTCGGCAATCGCACGATCGGTGTTGACCAACTCATCGATCTGGTATCCGGTCAAGGCACTGCCTTATCTCAAACCGTGATTTTAAATCTTCGTTTACCTCGATTGTTAGTTGCGATGGTTGCAGGTGCAACATTAGCGGTGAGTGGATTGCTGCTTCAAGGAGTCGTGCGAAATCCGTTAGCCGGACCTGAAATCGTTGGCGTAACATCAGGGGCAGGATTAGGAGCAATGATTGTTCTGGTTTTCGTTCCCAATGCGACTCCTGAGAGTCTTTCATTGGCTGCAATCGTTGGGGCTGTCAGTGCTTTTAGCTTGGTCTACTTACTATCTTGGAAAAAAGGAGTACTGCCAGCGAGGTTAGCACTTGTTGGGGTCGCCGTTTCTGCATTTTGTTCTTCTGGGATCAACGTGCTAATAGTCCTAGCGAAATTACGAGTTGCACAAGCGATCGTGTGGCTGTCAGGGAGTACTTACGCTCGCCAGTGGGATGAACTGTGGCGATTGATCGTCTTACCTGTTTTACTCTTGCCGATCGTATGGTTGTTTGCGCGCCGATTAGATGTTTTGGCGCTAGGAGAAGATGTGCCTCGAACTCTAGGAATGTCTCTGCAACGAGTTCGTGCAGCCATGATTGCGATCGCAGTGGTTCTGTCAGCCGTTGCCGTTTCCACAGTTGGCACAATTAGCTTTGTGGGATTGATTGCACCTCATGCAGGTCGGCTATTAGTTGGAGGTCGTTACCGTCAACTTGTCCCTTTAGTTGCCATTTTAGGCGCAATTCTAGTCAGCCTTGCCGATGTGATCGGAAGAACTGCGATCGCGCCTAGAGAGATTCCTTCAGGGCTAGTAACCGCCATGATTGGAACACCTTATTTTTTGTGGTTGATTCTAGTCAAGCGAACAAAGTAGTCCCATAACTTATCTCATCAATTATGGTGTGGACGGCTCCGCAGGCGGTTGCGCAGGCGGGGCTTCTGCGGGAGCAGGTTCGGGGGGTGGAGCTTCTACGGGTGGGGCTTCTGGAACAGGTTCGGGGGGTGGAGCCTCTACAGGCGGGGCTTCTGGAACAGGTTCGAGTGGAGCTTCTACGGGTGGAGCTTCTATGGGTGCGGGTTCAGGGGATGGAGCAGCAGGAGTCGGAGAGGGTGAAGTCGTTGGGGGTGGTTGGATGGGTTCAGTTGCAGAAGCAGGGGGTTGTTGCTGTTGGGCTTCGCGTTGAATACGCTCTCGCTCTAAGCGTTCTTGTGCCGCGCGTTCTGCTTCTTGTGCCGCGCGTTCTTGTTCTTCTTGGCGACGACGACTAGCATTTTGCCGCTGGAAATCGGAGCCTTCTTGTTCAGAGGTGACGCGAATGCGTTGACCTTGAAAACCACTTTCTGAAGCTTCATATCTGCGCCGACGAATGGCTTCTTCCGCTTTACGATCGACTTCTGCATTCCCGCTCGATTGTCTCAAGCGGACATTGGTCACATTGCCATCTTTATCAACATCAAAATCAAATCGGGCTGAACCTTCTGCCCCAAGATATTCATCTAAGCCGCAGTTGTTTTTGCACTTTGGACGATTGCGGCGAGAACGAGCGGACGGGTCAGAGTCTTCACGCGGCGGAGCTTGGCGAATCGCAACAGGTTGAGGTGAAGGACTCGGGCGACCTTGCTGTCCGGAGCCTGTACTGTTGCCAGTTCCGTTACCCGTGCCATTGCCGATCCCGTTACCCGCACCCCGATTTCCGATCCCGTTACCCGTGCCATTGCCAGTTCCATTGCCAGTTCCATTGCCGATTCCGGTGCTAGTTCCAGGCGTTTGCTTGCTTGCTTGTGTGGTGGGTGAGGTCGTTGGACTCGATGCAGGACTTGCAGAGGTGCTCGGAGTCGGGGTTGAACTCGGCGTTGGACTCGGACTGGGTGCAGGGGTCGGAGTTGGACTGGGTACAGGAGTCGGTGTTGGGCTTGGTGTTGGGCTTGGCGTTGGACTTGGCGTTGGACTTGGCGTTGGACTCGGTACAGGGGTCGGAGTTGGATCAGGAACGGGAGTCGGTTCTATAATTTCTGGCTCTACGGTCGGAGCAGGCACAAGAACAGGTTCGGGGATCGCTTGTGCAATTTCATTCGGTGGAGGGGTACTAGGATTTGGGTTAAAGAGTGAGAACTGTTCTGAACCACCTCCACTCCCTCCTGCTTCTACTGATGTAGAAGCATCTGTTTCAGGGGGAGCTTCATCAGGTTGATCCTCAGCAATGATTTCAATTTCCTGTTCTGCAATCGTCGCTTCTAAATTTGGTTTCCAAAACATCACCAACAACGGGATCAAGATAAGATGCAATGCGATCGCGCCCGTAAAACTAAAGGGCAAAAACCGCTTCAGTCCTAGTGCTTCTTTCTGACGCTGCTCGGCGATTTCTGGAACAATGCTCATAAAATATTGACAATAAATTGCATCAGATGATTTTTCTGATCTCAGGCTAGTAGCTCGCCTAACATCTGTCAATGGTTGATCAAGAATGAAATCATACTCTAAGAATGCCTGTTTTCAAATAAAATTTGGCGGTTTTCAGATCCGCAAGCAGGTAAAAATACTTGACAATTAGTTTCATTTGGTTCTACGCTGCTCTATGAATATTTTGCCGCTTCAGCACAGTTTTTCGCATTCACAAGCCTTTGAACAGTTATCAGAGTAGGTTGGAGTTTAGGAATGAGTAACGCGATCGAGATTCTGAAAGCAGGCGGGGTTGTTATGATCCCCTTGCTATTGTTTTCCATTACGGCGATTGGCTTGATCATTGAGCGATCGCGCTATTGGAGTCGCATTATCAAACGTCAACCGAAGATGATGCAGCGCGTGTTGATGCTCTATCAGGAAAATGATGTGGCAGAAGCGATCGCGGTTTTGAAAAAGAACCTTGATCTGCCTGCGGCTCGGATTTTGCTATCGGCACTCTCGCTTGATCGTCCTACTCCAGAACAGTTTAGTTTGGCGATGAAAGCAGAAGCACAGGCAGAAGTGCCAGGAATGAAGCGATTTACCAACATCTTCGATACGATTGTGGGCTTATCTCCATTGTTTGGATTGCTCGGCACAGTCACGGGATTAATCGTTTCCTTCTCGTCGCTGAACATCGGCAATGTTGGCGGGAGCCAAACCGCAGGCGTAACGGGTGGGATCAGTGAAGCTCTAGTTTCGACTGCATCAGGACTGATTGTCGCGATCTTTAACTTGTTTGCAGTTAGCATCTTTCGCGGGTTCTTTACTCGCCAGACAGCGCTGATTGAGGAATATGCCAATCGATTTGAACTCATCTACGATCGCCGCTACGAAACCCGCCGAGTCTCCTAACTGAATGAAGTCTTATGCTATTTCCTGAAGAAAACGATCAACCGCCTCAGATCAATATTGTGCCGATGATTGATGTGGTGTTTGCACTACTCACTTTTTTCATTGTTTCGACTTTGTTTTTAACCCGATCAGAAGGCTTACCGGTGAATCTTCCCCAAGCAGCAACCGCTAAGATTCAGCAGCAAACAAGAATTGCTGTTAGCATTCAGCCGGATGGAGAAATTGCGTTAAACAAGCGCCCTGTCCAGATTTCAGACCTCCAAGTCGGGGTAAAAACTTTGGTGCAAGCGAATCAGCAAGCGGTGGTCGTGATCAATGCCGATGAAAAAGTGCAGCATGGTCAACTTGTGGCAGTCATGGACGAAATTCGCAAAATTGATGGGGTAAAAATGGCGATCGCAACGAAGAAGAAGTGAACTTGATCACAGATTGTGAATCTACTACGCTGCGTCGTTTGACAGTCAGTATGCTCATCCTCTATATAGACAATAGTTTTCGATTGACTGACGTTAAAACTTAATTTTTAGGTACGGCGATCATAGATTCAATCACGAGCATCAGGCGATAGTCCGTCGATTCAAACATACTGATGCTGTCTTGTCTCACCAGTTCTAAGATGCAAAATAGAGCAAGCCTCGCAGTTATAGTTTTCTAGCGTTCTAGGATTTCACACAATTAGCGATCGCACAATTAGCAGATTCGCCAATTGTGCGATCGCTAATTGTGCAGACCACCTTACGTACAGATCTACTTGAGGGTTGTTTTCATGAATTTCAGACCGCTCTGAAATTCTGTAAAAGAATTCGGTGCTGGCAGAGTTGCTGAATTTTTCCGGCTCGTCTTAACTCGCTTAAAGACCGGGTCACAGTTACCCTCGTCGCGCCAATTAACTCGGAAATACATTGGTGGGTAAGCGGAATATCAATAAGATATCCCTGCTCATCCAATCTGCCAAATCGTTGTGCTAACCATTCTAAAAGCTTGACCAATCGAACCATCGTCTGCTTGATGCTCGTCACATTCAGCAAGGTCTCTACCTGGTGGAGGTGAGATAGAAGCAAGTGAGTGCAATCATCCGACAAGGGAATTTCTCTGACTAGCACTGGAGTCAAACATTCAATCTGGTAAGGAGTAATCGTTGAGAGCTGATGCCCGACAACCTCTCCAGTTCCCCATATCCCTAAAGCAGAGATCGTCCCTTCATCATCCCAAGTAATCGTTCGGACATAGCCTGATTCAATTCTCCACAAACCATCCCGAGTAAAGGGCAAGTGTTCTCGATACCGAAACGATCGCGCTTGAGTGACATCACAGGGAGGGATCAAGGAGAAATACCGTTCTTCAGAATGGGTCTTAGCGGTAGCGGTTGAAAGAGTAAAGAGCATGTTTCTTAGGTCTGGAAATAGCTGGACTCACAAAGCAGGGTTCAAAATCTCGACACTGGATAGCAGCCTCAGTCAGAGCTTCACAGGGTCGAACTGTGCATTTCAGGTTGTAATCTCCGGTGAAGTAAGCACAGCGACTACAAGGAATTCGATGCAGCCTCCTCAATCGCCTCATTCCGTCTTGTCCTGCCCAACTAAGACTAAAAAGGAAACCCGTTAACAGTGCAAAAATGCAAAAGCAGCAGAAGAAAACCTGGCAAAGTTGAACGAGATAGTTCATGATGGCTGTGTTCCTGACTAGCATTCACCCACTCAATTTTCGGTCTATGGTTCATCGGGTCTTCCTAAATCATGGCTGAAGTACGATCGACGGAAGAGGAACAATCCTCCTCCATCATCAGAAATCAAGGTCTAGACTTGCACTGAATTCAATGCTTTCTCAATTCGCTTGAAGTCGAAGCCCATGGCTCGAAGGGCGTGCCAGAGATGCCCTTGTAAGAAGAAGAACGCCAAGAAGAAATGAGCATTTGCTAACCAAGAGCGGGGAGTATGAGCGCCCATGGGTAACTGAACGGTATCCGCAAAGTAAGGCGTGATTCCGAGCTTAACTTCGAGTGCAGGTCCGTAGAACTCAACCGGATAAGCAAGTGTATTCACTGCACAGAAGTAAGCCGCAACAAATCCAGCAAGCGCAATTCCACCCAAAGAATACGAGAGAATCGCCTCACCCGAAAAGATCAACAGATTTCTTGCCCACTTTAATGGTGGAACAAGAATATGCCAGATTCCACCGCCGATGAGCAGCAATCCAACATAGACATGTCCTCCGACCAAATCTTCCAAGTTATTTACACTAGCAAAATGCGTTTGATATCCATAGATGATTGCTGGATTCAGCGTTGGCTCAGTCACGACACGAACATCTTGAATCGTCGCATCATAGATTCCACCGAAGAACATTGCTTTGGTAACGAGCAACAATGCGCCGATCCCTAACAACAAGAGATGATGACCTAAGATAAACCCGAGGGTTTCAGGCTTTTCCCACTCAAAGTGGAACTTCCGTGCTTGTCCTGTTGCTTTTTTGAGATCTTGCGGCGCTCTGAAGGTGTGGAACAATGCTCCTGCTCCCAATACCGCAGAAGAAATCAAATGAACTGCACCCACAACAAAGTAAGGATAGGTATCGACGATTTGTCCCCCTTTACCGACTCCTAACCCCAAAGTTGCAAGGTGCGGCAGTAAGATCAATCCTTGTGCACCCATGGGAAGCTCTGGCGAATAGCGCGAGATTTCAAATAGCGTAAACGCTCCAGCCCAAAACGTAATGAGGGCAGCTTGAGCAACGTGAGCTGCAATGAATAAGCCCGATAGATTGGCAAACCGGGCATTTCCTGCCCACCAATCATATTGAACTTCCGAATTTCCGTAACTTTGCATGATTTATTTTTCTCCTAAGTTAGAGTGTGCTGAGATCTTCAGCATGAACAACGGATCACTCGACTAAATGCCAAAGTCTGTTTTCAGTTGAGTGACCCAAGCTTGAACGCGATCGTCTGTGAGATCGGATGGGTTATCTTCATCGATTGCGAGTCCGCAGAACGGATTCCCTCTCACCGCTTTCGATTGACTATGCTCATAGCCTGCGTTAGAAATATCCAAATCCACAACTGAATCGCCGCCAAATTTCTTTGAACTGTGATGCTAGTCATTCCATCTACCTCATTGAGGAGAGTCAAAAAATGTCAATTTATTGACTATAAGTCTCAATAATTTCAAAACAGAGTTTAGCATTTTTACTGCGATAAATCCTCAATAGTTAATCATTAAATAATATTAAGATGGGTAGTATAGCAGCGAATAAATACAAAAAAGCTCCGGTTGTAGCGTGAGGGAGGAGAGTACCCTACAACCGAAGTGAAATTAGATTGAGCTGAATATGCTCATCTACGGTCAAATCAGTTGGGTTGGATTCTTGTTCCAGAATCAATAGAAATTTGCGTCTGTGCCTTTTCTCCTTAAATAACGAATTGCGAATGAACGATCGTCCGCACAAATTCAATAGCAAGCTATTGAGAATTAATCTCAGATTAAATGAGAGACTGTAGAATGACAAGTATTGAGTGTGACAATTTCAGTTAGCTGTTGCAGTCAGAGTCAAAATTGAAGATTAAAAGTTGGAGATGGACTGTTTATGGTTAAAAAGGACTTGCGAAAAGGGGAGCCGAATTCTGCTAATTCGCGAGCTTTTCAGCACCATTCTGCTACGTTTAGAGCGCTCTTGCTCACCCTTGGACTGATCATCGCATTAGTTCTCACCATGATTCTTGCCCTGTCCCAAGGCGCTATCAAACTGAATGTTATTGAACTATGGCAAGCTTTATTCCGACAAGGTGAGGCAACACAGCAAACAATCATCTGGGATTTGAGAATTCCTAGGATTATGTCAGGCGTGTTAGTTGGTGCTTCACTGGGTATGTCGGGAGCGATGCTACAAGGAATGCTCCGAAATAGTTTGGCAGACTCCTTTGTGTTAGGCATTTCATCTGGTGCTGGTCTGATTGCTGTTATTCTGATTACAGTCTTGAAAGCGCAGGCACTCGTTCCCATGGGTGCTTGGATAGGTGCGCTCATTTCAGTGACGATCGTGTTTGCCCTGGGCTATCAAGGAGGACGAATTGTGAGTGAGCGATTGATTCTGGGCGGAATCGCGATCGCGACTCTATCCGGTTCTGCTCAAACGTTGCTGCTGCTATTCGCAGATGAAGGACAGGTACAAGGCGTTCTGAATTGGTTAATCGGAAGCTTGAATGGGCGCGGCTGGGCAGAACTTCATCTGGTTGCGCCCTACGTTGTGATCGCGCTGATCAGTGGATGTTTACTGGGTAAGACGATCAACTTACTCAATTTAGGGAACGAGATGGCAGTGAGTTTGGGCGTGTCATTAGTTCGATCGAGAATTTTAATTGGAGCCACTGCAAGTCTACTAGCGGCAAGCGCAGTGAGTATTTCGGGATTGATTGGATTTGTCGGATTAGTTGTGCCGCATGGGGTGCGATTGATCATTGGCAATGATTATCGTTGGGTGTTGCCAACGAGCGCAATCGCGGGTGCATTAGTTCTGACATTGGCAGATTTACTTTGTCGAATTGGCTCGATTGAATTTCCAGTCGGTGCTGTGACTGCCTTGCTCGGCTCCCCGTTGTTCATTTGGTTACTTTACCGCCGTCGCCAAGGAGTATTTTGATGCAGATTCCACTTTTAGAAACTCAGCAACTGACCGGGGGATATGGTGATCGCACGATCGTACAGGATATTCACCTGTCTCTGATTGCGGGAGAATGGTTAAGCTTAGTCGGTGCAAATGGTTCAGGTAAATCTACTCTATTACGGCTGCTCAGTCGAATTCTTACACCGACGCATGGAGCCGTTTTGCTTGATGGTAAAGCAATTCATCAGCAACCACCGCGTATCGTTGCTCAACGGCTTTCTCTCTTGCCTCAACAACAAACCATTCCCGAAGGACTGACCGTAGAACAATTAGTCGCACTAGGACGTGCTCCCCATCAGGCTTGGTGGCAGTGGGAGCTAAACGCTTTAGACCAGCAAAAAGTAAGAACTGCGATCGAGCAAACTCAGCTTCAAGGTTTTATCGATCGTCCCGTCGAAGAACTTTCAGGTGGAGAACGACAACGCGCTTTTTTAGCCTTAGCATTGGCACAAGAACCTAAGATTTTACTGCTAGATGAACCAACCACTTATCTCGATGTCCACTATCAGTTAGAACTATTAGAACTTTTACGCAGGTTGAACCGTGATCATCAAATTACAATCATCACGGTTCTGCATGAGTTGAATCTTGCAGCGAGATATAGCGATCGTATTGGTTTGCTGAAAGAAGGTTATTTGAATGCAATGGGTCAGCCGAATCAAGTGTTCACTGTCGATCGCTTAGCAGAAGTGTTTGGGATTCAAGCTCTGATTTTAGACACTCCTGTAGGACTGCAAATCTGCCCATTGCATTCTCTATCACCGGAAAACAGTCTCTTTTAGTTTTTTGCAAGCTTCTTCGATCTCGCGAATACTTCCAGGATTGACTAATCCAAAGTAATCCATTGTATAAACCTGCTGCTGCTGGACTGCTTTTAACTGACTCCAAAACGATTGCGATTTGAGTTGATTGATCTCACCTTCTCCCGTATCGATGAGGATGATTTTCTCTGGATTGATCTGAAGCAGCTTCTCCGGTGAGAGCGTCACATAACCATTAAATTCAGATGACCCCTGCAACTCCGCGGTTACGTTTTTAACAGCAAACTGATTGAGTAGATCGCCTGCCCAGCTTGACTTATTGGGCGAAAGGATCGGTTGCCGACTCGCTAAAACTAACACAGATGAAGTTTGAGCAGGCTTAGGCTCTAGCAAGGCTTGATAGCTTTGAATTAAGGGGTCGGGATTCGCATTCAGCGCTGTTGCGATCGTGCGAGTGAGTTCAGAAAGCGATCGCCAACTATTCACTTCAGTTGCTAAGGTTTGAATCCCAGATTCTTGTAGCTTTGCCAATGCTTGATCGTGAAATCCTTTTGCGCCAATTACTAGATCCGGTTTGAGGGCGACAATCTTTTCTAAGTTCGGTGGCGTCCGTCCTTCACTGACTCGCGGCAATTGAGCAAAGTCAGGGTTTTGATTGACCAATCGACTCCCAGAAATCGCAACTAGCTTTGTTTTATCCAACCGATTTACAATATCTGCGGATAAGGAAGTTAGAGCAACCACCTTAGAAGCCGTTTTGATCTCAGGCTGAGTTTGAGACGTTGGAGCCTGGCTGACAGGCGGCGCGGGTGCTTGACAAGCCGCTAGCAGCAGGACTAGGAGCAAGGGAGTAAATTTCATAGGTTAAAACCGATAAGTAAAGCCTGCACGAACACTTGTACCGGGTTGAGCGAATCGATCGAGATCTCTCGGTGCAGCAGCATTGATTAAGGTTCTCACATCCTGATATTCAAAATATTCTGCATTGAATAGATTGAACACTCCAACATTAAAGCTAATTAACGGCGTGATATTGTAGAACCCCGTCAAATCGACTACCGTATAAGCAGAAGGTGTAAATGAGCTAGCAGGACGACTGTCACTGAGTCTTGGCTTTGCGACAAAGCTCCCAATCAACTCTGCTCCCCATCGATCCTCTGGCGCACGATAGCGCAATCCAACAACCGCTTTAAAAGGCTCTACACTGTCTAAGGGTTGATCCGTGGTTAGATTATCT
Organism: Leptolyngbya sp. UWPOB_LEPTO1; assembly: GCF_017302695.1. NCBI lineage: Bacteria > Bacillati > Cyanobacteriota > Cyanophyceae > Leptolyngbyales > Leptolyngbyaceae > Leptolyngbya > Leptolyngbya sp. UWPOB_LEPTO1. The sequence continues at coordinate 28,712 of NZ_JAFLCJ010000005.1, forward strand.
CCCACAGTCCATCCTAAACTCGCGAGTAAGCTTAATCCGTGAGGTTTCGGGCTGAAGCGATACTGTCCACTGAGTTCAACCCCGTAGATTCTAGCTTTTGCTATATTACGAGACTGAAACAGAGCAACAGGTAATCCCGGTACGATCGTCAAACTTTGCCCCACATTTGCTAATCGCTCAATGAAATTGTCATAGCGGTTGTAGAAGCCTGTCAAACTAAAGTTAAACTGCGAAAATCCACCCCGCAAGCCGAGTTCAAACCCATTGCTTGTCTCTGGTTCTAGATCAGGATTTGAGAGCGTTTTATAGCGAAATGTTGGGCTAGTGAGATTCGTGAATCCAGCATTAATCTCACTGTAGAGCGGAGCACGAAATCCTCGCGCATATCGACCCACGATCGCAAGTTGAGGGGTGGTCTGCCAAACAAATCCTAAGCTTGGCGAAACCGAAGACGAGGAGAGATCCGCAGAGACAGCACCCGGATTCCGGGCATAGAGCGCATCTGGGCGAGTCTCTAATCGATAAGCATCAAATCTTACACCCGGAATCAGGGTAAAAGCCTTACCAAATTCAATTTCGTTCTGAAGATACGCTCCAAATCGAAAAGTATCGGAATCGGGAAAATCCTTAACCGGAAAGTTATCCGCACCAATCACATTCGTCGTTGCGATCGCAGTTCCAACTGCATTAAATCGCTGCTCAATCCCGTCACGAGTCCGCTCATTTCGAGTCGTTGAAACATCAATCCCATAGGTTAACCGATTTGCAACAGTGCCAAGATTGAACTGGCTCTGAAGCTGCACACCGCCACCCAACACTCGATCGACAAATAAATTCTCTAAGTTCCGCAATCGTCGTCGATCGACTCCCGCGCCTGTGCGTACAAAGTCCTGAACACGCTCCTCTTCAATTTTCACATTCTGATAGTAAAGCTGGAGCTTTGCTCCACTTAAAAAGCTACGACTGTTCGGATCATCAAAGTTGTAAGCTAAGCTGAAGCGCGATCGCGATGTCGTATAAGCGATCGTCTCATCCTGCCCCCGAAATCCGGTTGGGCTGATCAAATCTCGAACCGTCAACGGACTGACATTAAAGTCATCAAAATTCAGAAATCGCTCTACAGTAAAGTCAAGGCTACTCGTCTCACTCAAACGATAAACTAGCTTACCCAGATAGTTATTTCGCCCCACTCCTCGATCGTCTACAAAGTCGTTATTTCCTGGAACTCTTGCTTCTTGACTATCGCGACGAGTATACCCGAGCAAAAGCTCTAAGTTTCCGATCCGATTCGCAGTCAAACCATTAAAGACAAAACCGCGATCGGCACTATCAAAGCTCGTTGATAAAACAGACAGCGAATCCCGCTTACCAAACTGATTCAGCAGATCTGAAGGCTCGATCGTTCTAAACGTCACGACTCCACCCAATGCATCACTGCCATACAGCGCCGAAGCCGCTCCCCGAATCACTTCTGCTCTTTGCAAAGTTTCAAGCTCAACATAGTCCCGCCCGACTGAAGTTGTCCCAAAAGTAAACTGACTCGGAGCGCGAATCCCATCAGTCTGAATCAGAACTCGATTGCCACCTAGCCCCCGAATCGTAATATCCTGAATCCCATAGCGCCGATTGCTTCCGACTCCAACATTTGGCTCATAGCGAAATAAATCTCGCAAGTCTTGAACTAAGTTTTGATCAATTTCCTGATTCGTAATCACATTCACCGTTGACGGAGAGAGCCTTACAGAACGAGGGGTTCGGGTTCCTGTCACTGTAATCTCTTCTTCAGGGACTTCTGAAGAATTAGCTTCAAGCTCGATCGAGCTTTGAGAAAGTTGCTGCGCTTCAGTAATTGGGCGATCGAACTCTGATAGCTGCGTCGGAATTTTTCCCTTCTCAAGAGCTTCCTGATGCTGATTCTCATCTAGAGCAAGTACAGGGGCAGCAAGAAGCGCACTCAGAAGCAGCCCGTTCAACCCGATTAGATTGAATTTCATGGAGTAAATTAAGTTCAGTAAACGACTGTAAGACAAGCATCTGAGGAAATTGAATAGCGCAGTGTGGAGAAGCACGATTCTTGCAGATCGGCTCCTCTTCCCTCCTTAATAAATGAGAAGAATTTTCATCAACTTAAACACAGAATTTCACAAATGAAACTAAATGTCAATAAGCTGTATCGTATTCGCTTCACTGACGTGAATTATTCGAGTGTCCGATGGTCTGTATGCATATCCTCATCAGCTATAAACGTAAACCTAACAAAGTTCTCTGCCCTACGATCATTACCCTAATCAAGGTTGAGTTATCCTATGGTATTTAAAGTATTCGCGCCTGTACTTTTAGCTGGATTGGTAGCAGGTGCAGTTTTGCCTGCAACGGCTCAAGTCTTACCCAAACCCATGACTTGCGAAGCCACGATTCTGCTCGATCAAGGCAGTAGTTTAATCTATCGACTCAATGGCATCGTGCCAAATCCCACGTCTGATCGCCCTCAAAATCCGATCGGAACCTCGATCAATATGACGGTGCAGCGTCGTGATCGCGCAGGAAACCTCCAAACTCTCTTGAATCGCGTCCGAGTCAATAATCTGGAGGACATTGCTCCAGATGCGGACTATTCTAAGTTCCCCTTTACAGGTGTGTTTCGCGGTCAATCTAACAATGGGTTTCGGCTTTATTCTGTTAGCAGTTCTACACATGGACTCTACGCCAGCTTGCGTCCTACTCGTGGACAGCCCCAGCAAATGCAAATCGTTCACTATTTGAGCCGGGGAAATTTTGTACGATCGACTGCAGGCACTTGTCGTTGATCAGATGTTGCGTAATCTATCACTGAGGTCAATTTATGAAAGCGATCGTTCAGACCCAATATGGTTCATCCGATACCCTGAGCTTACAGGAGGTCGATTCACCGACGATGACGGATCAGAGTGTACTCGTTAGAGTTCATGCGACATCCGTCAATTCGGGCGATTGGCATCTGATGCGGGGTAGTCCTTTTCTAGTTCGTTTTATCTATGGATCGCTACTCAAGCCCAAGTTCAAGATTCTCGGTTTTGATGTTGCAGGACGCGTAGAAGCCGTGGGCAAAGCAGTTACTCAGTTCAATCCGGGAGATGAAGTGTTTGGGGATTTGTCGGAGTGTGGATTTGGGGCATTTGCTGAGTATGTCTGTTGTCCTGAAACGGCATTAGTGCATAAGCCGATCACGGCAAGCTTTGAAGAGGCTGCGACTGTGCCCGGAGCTGCGTTAACCGCTTTGCAAGGATTGCGGGATGTGGGACAGCTTCAGCTAGGGCAGCGAGTGTTAATTAATGGTGCGTCTGGTGGGGTTGGATCGTTTGCGGTTCAGATTGCGAAAATTCTGGGGGCTGAAGTGACGGCGGTTTGCAATTCGCAGAAACTAGAAAAAGTGCGATCGCTTGGGGCTGATCACGTCATTGACTATACGCAAATCGACATTACTCAAGCGAGACAGCAATACGACTTGATGCTAGATGCTGCGGGTTTCCGCTCTGTTTTCGACTATTTACCAGCATTAGTTCCTCAAGGGACTTATGTGATGGTCGGTGGTTCAACAGTTCGACTGTTCCAGGTGCTATTGTTTGGATCTATCATTTCCAGCATCAGCCGTCGAAAAGTAAAAGGTTTTGCGGTCAAGCCAAATCAAACCGATCTACTCACTCTGAAGGCATGGATGGAAGCTGGAAAGCTCATGCCTCTGATTGATCAGTGTTACCCATTGAGCGAACTTCCTACCGCGATTCGCCGTCTCGAACAGCGACAAGTAACCGGGAAAGTTGCGATTCGAGTTTGAGCGAGAAGGGCATGGAACAACTGAGTAATGAATCAAACCGACGCAATCAGGTCGATGCTCGATTAGAAAAAGACGCTCAACAGTCCAAAACCCCAAAAGCCTACCAAAGAGATCATTGATTCGCTGAATCGCTTTGTGCTTTTCTCAATCATGCAATGGAGGAAACTTCAGAACTAGAATGGTCTTTGCCCGCCATTCTAGAATCGATCCAAAAACCGACCTTGACCGCAAGCACACGTCTTATGATTCAATCAGATGGGACTAACTTAATTGAGGAAGAAGCCAAAGCACAATCGACTTATCTCATTGCTCAAGTCATTGGAGCTTGGAGCGAGACATTTACGTTAACACTCAAAAGCTTTGATCCTGAAAGTGGCATTCTATTAGATTCTCTAAGCCTGCCGCCCGTTGTGTTTCAACTGTGTTTCAACCTTACTCAGGTCTGTTGCGATGTTATTGAAAATCTGGCGTGTTGAGCAAACTTGTTTATTCGAGCTAGTCTGGAATGAGGCGCACACGCTCAGCGCGAAACTCATCTATCCAGAAACCCTGACGACGCTCTATCAAACCTGGAAAAACACTTACCTCCAGTTTTATCGCTCAACCTTACGTGCCCGTCCCGGTCTCGTGCTGAACTTAGAAGAACCTGAGATTGATTGGCGCACTCGCCTGGTTCAAGCAGAAGCCACGTTTTTAGCAGAATTTCACTACTGGGTAAATAGCGCAGAACTACTAGAAATTCGACGACAAATTACTCGTTCTAAAACTTCAACCCTCTATCTGCGTTGCGATTCTCCAGAGATTGTTAAACTTCCTTGGGAATCTTGGCAGATTGGCTCAGAATTCGGCTCTGGTCAACCGATTCATGTGATCCGAACTTCAGTTGCTCTCTGTGCTGAACAAGCGAAACCCGTTCGTCGAACTAGAAATCGGATCTTAGTCATTCTTGGCGATGAAACTGGCTTGAACTTTGAAGCTGAACGTGCTGCCTTACAGCAGTTAGATCATCGCACTGAAATTAGCTTAGTTGGGTGGCAACCAGCGATCCGAACACCTGAGTTATTGCAACAGATTAAGACTGCGATCGCTGATCCCGAAGGTTGGGACATTCTCTTTTTTGCAGGACATAGCAACGAAACCGCGCTCACGGGCGGAGAACTCGGTATTGCTCCAAACACTTCAATTCTCATGAGTGAAATTGCACCGCAGCTAAAAACGGCTCAAGAACGCGGATTACAATTTGCGATTTTCAACTCCTGTAACGGTTTGAGCATTGCAGAATTGCTGATCAATCTAGGACTGAATCAAGTTGTCGTGATGCGTGAGCCAATTCGTGATGATGTTGCAAAAGACTTTCTGATTCACTTTTTAAGATATCTATCGAGTCGTCAGGATGCTCAAGAGGCAACGATCTCGGCGTGTCAGTTCCTCAAACTAGAGAAGAATTTAACTTATCCTTCAGCCTATCTCATTCCATCTTTATTTTCTCATCCTCAAGCGAAACCTTTTCGGCTCTTCACACCGAGTTGGAAGACACAGCTTAGACGATGGAAACCGAAGTGCCGAGAAGCGATCGTACTCAGCTTATTCGCAATTCTAAGTAGTTGGCTCCCGATCCAAAGTGCCCTGATTGATCAACGTCAACTCGCACAAGCCTTGTATCGCCAGATTACTCGCCAAGGAATTCAGGCAACCGCCCCTTCGACTTTGCTCATTCAAATCAATGAAGAATCCCTACAAAAAGATGGCATCAAATTAATTGAGCAGAATCTCGATCGCCGATATCTTGCGAAAGTCATCGATCGCATTTCTCAATCAGAGAGTTCTGTCATTGGCATTAACTATCTATTGTTTCGGCATCAACCGAGTAGCGATCGCATCTTCGCAAAATCTCTTCAATCAGCGACTAAATCCGGTAAGCAAATCGTTTTCTCAGCCACTCAAGATGTTCAATCCTATCAAGCTTGGGTAACAGCTTTACCAGAGTTCACGAAATTTGGTAGCAGTGGAGATATGGACTTGCTAGGCGATCCAGCCTTTTATGCACGACTGATTGGTGACACTTCAGACCAAACTGAGATGCTCCCTTTCGCTTATCAAGTCGTGCGATCGTGTAATCCAAAAGCACTCAATCGACAAAATGAACACCTCTATTTTCATCCCATCACTCAATTCTCTGCTTTATTTGGGCAAACCTGGCTTCACCCTTTAGTCGATTTCTCAATTCCGCCCAATCAAGTCTATGATGCAGTTCCAAGCTGGCAATACTTACAGAATCGAGATAATCCAAACAATGAAATTGTCTTGGTCGTTCCTGGTGGACAACTCGATGCAGGAGTTCTGCCTGGGGAAGATTATTTTAGTGCTCCACTTGCCTTCAAATTTTGGCAGCCGAACGCAACTAGAAAGATGTCAGGAGGAACAATTCATGCTTATTTGATTCATAGTTTAGTAGCTCACCGTATGATTCTTCCAATTCCTGATCTTTGGATTATCATCATTGCTGCGATCGCTGGTAAAAGCACAATCATTTTAATCACTCAGAAAAAACTCAACTGTAAATGGTTTTTCATTGTCCCAATTCTCTATGGCTTAGTTAGCTTACAGTTCTACATTTCTTCCCAAGTTCTGATCCCGTTTCTACTACCCACGCTGACCTATCTTGCATTTCTAGCGCAACTCAATCTCAAACCTCAGTCAAATGATTAAACAAACTCTAGTTCTGATGAGCTTTCTGGTCGCATCTCCGGTTGTTGTGCTAGCGGATGCTCCTGTTCATGCACAACAGCGCTCAAATTGGCAAGAATTCTTTCAGCGAATTGTCTCCCGTTCTCCGCTTCCTCGCAAAAGAGGCGGCGGTCGTGAAGGTCTTTTGGGTTGGCAAGTGCTGACTCCTGGCAGTTTGTCACAACAACTATGGACATTGCAACCGATTTTAGTGTGGCGATCGCAGCCTAATGGAAAACTAGTTCCCGATCGTGCTGAAATTCTTCCGGCAGGTTCAGGCTCTCCCATTTGGAGCCAACGAATCCAGCCAAGTCGGACAACACCGATCACAGCTAAACTGGAGCCTGGTAAAACTTATGTCTTGCGATTCTCAAAGTGGAATGCTGACCTGAAGAAAGATGAGGTGATCATCGGGTGGGACATTGAAGTCATACCAACCGCACAACGCCAGAAAGTCGCCGCAGCGCTCAATCGCTTCAACAAAAATCTCAAGCCTGTAGAACGATTGCAGCGAAGAATTGAGGTGCTTGCATCCTTCGGATTATGGTCTGATGTCGTTCAAGAGATTGAACAATCAAAGGTGTCTGCCCGCGATCGTCAGACCGCAATCAATGATCTACTCACACAGCTAGAAGATTCGGCGGGTTCAACCCGTATCAGAAAGTAAGTTCGCTGGCGGTTTTGAAAAGAATGATCTAATGTCCATATTGTCAATCGAACCAAATCGTCAAACACGGACACTGCACGGGAAAAAAGCGGTAGAATTGCATGAATTTCGGATTCATGATCCCGAAGATGGGTGAGAATTGGGCGCTGAAGTTGCGAAAATACGCACTATGCTCAAAGAAACGTTTTGTACCCATCACTGAAGCGCCCTTGCAGTCGCTTCGTTTTGATGTCTCAAATGATCTCAAATGAGAGAGAAAGAACTGCAACATCATCACTACTTACTTTGTAGAAAGAGCTTTCTGGCTGTCGATCGAGATCCGAAAGAAGATTGTCAATGGCATCAATTCCTCGCTGATCTGCAATCGTAACTGGAGTACGATTCGATTCTTCTGCTAGCGTTCTCATTTGCTGATAGGTTCTCGTCAATGGATTACGACTTGCAACGATTAAAGCTTCACCCCGTCCAGCAGCCGGAGGTGCGATTCGGAAAGATTCGCTTGGGTCAGGGATCAGTCGATTCGCTTGGGCAGAAACTTCACCACTTAAGCTTTCACGAATGTAGTCATTGGGGAAAATGATCGAGAAGCGACCATTTGGACTGATCAGGGCAATGAGTAAATAGAGCGGTACACGATCGCGGTTCGTAATTTGAAGTTGGCAAGGTGTTCTCGCAGGAATTGGCTGACTTGGTGTTGGCAAATTTCTGTAAGTACTCGCTTTTGCAATAATCTGCCCTGGTTGACTTTGAGGATAAAGTGAAACTTCGAGCTTCAATTTAGAACTGTTAGGGTTAAGGGTTTGGCGAATTAGATGTGCGGCGAAGAGTCCCTGGAATTTTGGGGTAAGACGGACAATCGCCTTTGAAAGCGATTCTCCAGGGTGCCCGAAAGAATCAGGGAGAAGTTCTAAGCTTGGTGAAAACAGCGCAATACTATTGCGAGGTGCAGAGGTCGTTTGAGCAGTGACTCGACTGAGAATGTAATGTACCGATTGAGGATAGGAACCATCAGGGCGAGCAGGAATAAATTCGATTCGGGAACCTTGACCTTGAGGAGCCTGATTGCCTAGCGATGAATCTAGACCAATTCGGAGTTTTGTCGTCTTCGAGATCACTCTTGACGTTTCTTTGAGTAATGCACCCGGAACAAGATTTCCGGTCAGCGTTGCAGTTGCGATTAAGCCTTTTCGCTGAGTAATCGTAGCCGTTGCTGTTCCTTCTAAAGTTGAAAACTGAGACTCACTGCCAAATGCTTCGAGCGTTTTTTTATCTAACCCTCCAAGCCAGAGGGTTGCTTGATTGCGTTGAATCGATCGAACAACTGCTTGAGCCGCTTGGTTTACAGGAGAAGTGAAGTAGATGGGCTGTGTTTTCACTTCTGGCTTGGAATCGAAAACAGGCTCTTGAAAGCCTGTAGCAGTGAGTAGAGATCGTGTAATCATTGCCTCTGCATCGGTTAAACTGCTTGTCGTTTCCCAAAGATATTGAGTCAGACAGTAAGTAAATAAGCCTGAAGAAACATCCGCTACATCGCTTTCTTTAGCAATTTGATTTGCAGTTGCAGCCGCTAAGACAATGCCTTTTGCTGTTCCTGCTTTTCTACGATCGCGCAATTCCTGTGATGAAATGCCTAATTTTTTCATCCAGTTTTTCTGATAAGCAATTTCATCAGCACTCGGTTGATAGAGAGCATGACTTGCATCGGCTCGAACTCTCTCACTGCCACGAGTTCCGCCACCTGAGTAGCAGCAATCCAGTACTGCGGTAACATTCTCTGTTTTTAGGGCTGACATGAGTAAGAACAATGTCTTACCCATGATGTCATCGACGCTCTGATCGGCATTGCGATAATCGGCTCTAGCAGGGACGAAAGCGCTATTTGCTTGATCTGAAGTGATCGCATCCGAATCAAAGAGTCGAGAACCGTGCCCTGAGAAATGAAAGACAACAATATCGCCAGGTCTTGCTTGCTGGATGAGGTGCGCTTCAAAGGTTTGGAGAATATTGCTGCGGGTTGCATCTTGGTTGATTAAAATTTTGATATCTGAAGGCTTGAAGCCGAATCGATGGATCAGCAGTTCGCGTTGAAGTTGGACATCGGTTTCGCAACCTGTTAGGGGGGAAAGTCCGCGATGATTATCCTGCCTAACTCCGAAGGAATTACTCGTTTCCAAATAGCTATTAATTCCAACTAAGAACGCGAGTTTGCGAGAACTTGATTGTGCCAAAACTTGACCATATCGGCTTGCCTGAGCAAGATATAGCGCACCTGCTGCTTGAAGAAAATGACGACGTTTCATAGTCTTTCTCGACTCAACGTTAAGAAGAGTGCGTTGGTGAGTGGATTGATTCGACTCAAGCATGTCAGAAAACGGCACATCGTCAGATATTCCTTAATCGGTTAGACAGGTTAGTATCAAGATTTTATTTTCCTTTCTTCTCACTTGAATTACGGAATTCCGAAAAGTTGTCGAGAATCCTTGCAATATGCATAACTTCCTCCGGGAAGTATAATTTGATTTCTCTGATTGCTAGGAATTGAGGTGAGTATGGATGATCTCGTCAAATACTGGACACTAATCTGCATCAACCCGGCAGGCGGTTACCGAACAGAGAAAAGCGCGATCGCACACCGCTATATTACCCAGAACTATTCGCACATTTCCGAATCGCAACACTTACAGCAGCAGTTGGTTTACGCCTATCAACAGGGCTTCACAGAAGCAGAACTTTGTCTTCGCTGCTTTATCTCACATTGCACACTGGAAGAATGCAGCTCTATCGCACGCCAGTTTGGTGAGTACTATCAATTTCATCAATTCGATCTGCTGAGCTATGTGCTAGATGATGATGGTTCACTCTCGACTGAATACAGCCCATTGTCTAAAAGAATTCTAGCAAGCTACAATCCAGCGATCGCAACATTGAATACTTGGGCAACTCGATTGGTTCGACAACATCCAGAACTGAATCAATTTTTTAAGCAGCAGGGTTTATTCTTAAAAAGCGATTGGGCAATTCTCAACAGTACAACCTCAAAACAATTGCAGCGCATCTTAAAAGAACGATTTTACTGGTCAGCAGAAACGATTCAAACTGCCATTCTGTATCTTGAAAGCTATCATGCGGTGTATTTGAACGATCGCATTGCTGCAGGAAGTCAAGGCAGATGTAAAGAGCCAACTTCTGAGCAATTGCAGCGAATGGTAGAGTATTTGCAGCCGAAGATCGTTTCTCCCAATCAAATTTTGAATCAGTTACTTGCGATCGCGCATTGTCTTCGGCAACATCGTCTCAATCGGTACCAGACTGAATCGATCGAGGATAAAGCAATTCAAGCGAAGGCAGAACATCCGAGTCATTCGGAGGCTGATCCCGCAGAAGAATTTTTAAATTACTATCGCGCTCAATTCTTAAAATGTTTGAATGCGTCTTTAGAAATTGTGATTCACGATTACACCAGTCGTTTAAAAGGTCAAAAAGTTGATCAATTCTTGACAGCATTGAAACTGCTTTATTGCCAGCGCGTAACCATGACCCAGATTGCTGATCAGCTGGATCTCAAGCGTCAAGACAACGTTGCACGACTTTTAAAATTAAAAACGCTGCGTGCTGATGTCGGGTTGCATATGCTCAAAGGGCTGAAACAGGATATCCGAGAGACGGCGCAAACCTTCATCGATCCAGAGCGACTGACTCAGTTTGCAGAAGCGATCGATCTCGCATTGCGCGATCAAGTCGATGCTCTGCTAGAAAAGGATGCTCAACAATCCAAAACGCCAAAAGCCTATCAAAGCAATAATCTGTTTGCTGAACAACTTTGTGCCTTGCTTAATCATTCCGGAGCATGATCATGATTCCGTTAAACGCTGCTTCTACCCCACTTGACCTCACATCAGACCGAATTAATCGAGCGATCGCATTTAGCCAGACGCTCCCGAATTCTCTCACTCGCTGGCAATCTCATCTTGCTTTACTCGCTCTAGAAGGTCTGGCGCAATATTTTAGTGAGCGATCGACTCCGATTCAGTTCGATCGAACTCAGGCAAGATTACTTGAGCCTTCAGAATTTGGCATACCCGCTGCGATCAATTCGATTTATGCCGATCAATTTCACCTTGCTTTATTTGTCGTAGACAACGAAATTGAGTTTCCGATGAGTTTAATGCAAAATCCAGCTCACTTCTATATTGCTGCTAGTGTGAATGAGGAAGCGAATCAAATTGAATTTTATGGGTTTTTAAGAGGAGATCGACTGAATCTAAGTTCTACTTCTGATGCAACTTGTCTCATTCCGGTTTCTCAACTTGAAACAAATTTTGAGCACTTGTTTTGGTACTTAGCAAGTTTGGAATTGAGTGCGATTCCGTTACCATCGTCAAGTTTAGCCATTTCTGCTCAATGGCTGATTCAACCGCTTGTCAATGCGGCTCAATGGGTTCAGACTCAAATTGATGAATGGTCTTGGACACTGTTTTCGTTGGAGCTAGCGCCTGCCGGAATGAGAGCTTCAGCAAATGCGTTTAGCGCAGACTTGAGTTCTGTGTTTACTGAGATCGAGCGGTCTGGACTTCAAATTCCGTCAACAGCACAATCGGGTTATCGATCGATTAAACTCAACCAGCATACATTCCGACTTTACATCACGACTTGGGCAGTAGAAGAGGCAGAATGGTCTTTACTGGCAATCTTAGAATCAATTCAGTCTCCCACTTTGCCAACTGGGACACAACTGGTGATTCAAGCAGGCGAAACGGTGTTGGTCGAGGAAGAAGCAAAAGCGCGATCGGCGTATCTGATTGCTCAGATCATCGGAGATTGGAATGAACAATTTACATTAACGCTCAAGAGTGTTGATCCTGGCGATCGCATGACTATCGACTCTCTGAGCTTACCTCCGATCGTTTTCCAACCGGATTAATGCCCTACTGCTCAGAATCTAGCGCGTCGAAAAACTTATCGATTCGAGCTAGTCTGGAATGGCTCACAAACTCTCAATGCATCAGAACTGCATAACCTGCAAAGCTGTGAAACCTAGACCGTCCTAGAGGCAAAAATAAACTTTCTGCCTCTGCATCGCAAATCTCGTGACTTTTATCCGACAGACCAGGTATAACAGCAATGTGCATCTCGGAGTCCTTCACAAAGTGCAGCAATGTCCTAAGCAGAAGCTGTACATGCACGTCCGAAAGTGGCGATATCGAGATCGTCGCACTGCCGAACTCATCTGCATCCTGATGAACTTGGCAAACCTAACAATTACAGCAATAAAGTATGATTGAAATGTCATTGAAGCCATTGAATTTCTTTTTCATGCTGGCGGCTATCTCTGTCGCTGCACTTGTCCCTTCACAAGTTCGTGCCGAGGGAAACTGCCCACCGGGTTTTTACCCGATCGGGGGTGGCAGCGGTGGTTGGGTCGGCTGTGCTCCGATGGATGGCGGTGTAGGCAGCGGACAAGCACAACCAGCTAATAATCCACCGCCTATGATTAACAATGGTGTCAGGCTGCCCGGGCTTTCTACCTATGATCCTCAAAAGTGGGCGGATTTCTTTGAACACCTGCGCCAGTCATCACTCAGAGACCAGAGAGAATTGATCGTTAAGCGCAATGGTGAGGCTGCTGGTAAAACTTTTGACGAGCTTGCTGAAGGAGTGTGGACGGTGGGTCGCTCTCCTGCGGGGCAGAGTACACTTGCTTGTGCGGCAACATTTTGGACGCTGAACGGTGGGGTTGTTTTGATGGACTGGAAAGGAGAGCAATCCGGCACAGCGATGATGTTCTTTGCCAGGTCTATGCCGCCTGAGAAAAAAGCGAAGCGGATGCGGGTCAGTCTTGTGCAATCCGGGGAGACACAAACTGTCGAGGTCTTGGCATCACATTTCCCGCTGGCTCCCAAGATGGGCATGATTTTCTTCAAGGTTCCATCAAGCGAAGCACTGCTCGGATCGATCGAAGACACCCAGGACTTTGCCGTTCATCTGGAGAGCCGTAAACTTTTGAGCGGTGAATGGCACAGTGCCGCTCCAATGCGTAAGGATCTAGCCGAATGCGTGGCTCAGATTACGCGGGAAACCTCTCAGCCCAGAGGTAAGAGCGAACGATAGCACAGACATGATTCAGTAATTCAAGAGTTGACTTTACGATGCGTTTAATAGTTTCTCAATCTTGGTTGTTCGTATTGACAGCGATTTGGTTTGTTCCTTCTAGTATTCGTCCTGCATACTCAGCAGAAATTCAGCTTCCGATGATTCAGACAAGTTGCACAACCGATTCTCATCGACTGCTCGCGCCCATGCCTTTGAGGCTACCACCAACAGCTGTTTACGTTAGATCTGAGCAAGTGGCTCAGGCTAGAAAGCTTAAGACATTAATTGCAGCGAGACAATGGGAGCAGGCGCTGCAAGAGTTTCAGAAAGGATCGAGTTGGGTACAAGATGAGACAGCGCGATCGCTCTTTGTTGGACTGGTTCGAGCCAATGAAACGGCTCGTGCATCTCGGTTTGTGATTGAGCAGTTTCCGCCACAGTCTCGACAACGAGCGCGGGGAATCGGCGCGATCGCGGCTGAACTAACGGGTCGCAATCAATTGAATGATGCGATCGCACTCCTCAAAAAATTGCCTCAGACTTCCGAATATCTCAGTGATGCTGTGATTCCAGTTGTGGATACGCTTGCAGCAACCCATCAGATTCAAACCATTCCGCAAGTCATGACGTTGTTTCCCGTAACTGAGAAATGGACAATTTGGACAGATGTTGCGAATGCAGTACTATTTGAGCCAGCGCAAGCGAAAGCAGTTGCAGGCATGATCGAAGGGGAATATCTACGATCGCTCACCCTAAAGAATATGGCAACAAAATGGTTATCTGAAAACCGCCGTGAGGTTGTCAAAGCTTGGACAATTGCAAACGATATAGAAGATTGCTCAATCCGTATAGAAGTTTTAGTAAACGCCTTTGAACAACTGAATGCTTCAAACTTGAATGTGTCTAATCCTCAGAAAGCGAAAGCACTCGATCAGATAGAAGCTTTGATTGCAGTACTGCGTGATCCGAACTTAAACTATCAAAGTGATCTGATCAACTACCAAGTTTCGCTAGCAGGTCTAAATATCCGAAGCGGACGTAAAGCACATGGTTTGAAGTTACTCGAAAACGTTCAGAAAGGCTTGAAACAATTTGATTCGGATACCTACCGAGCAGAGACTTTGATCAAACTTGCGACTCAGTATCAGTCGATCGGAGATAACCGAACTGCAATTCAAATGCTAGATAATGCCGCGATCGCAGTTCGAGATGCATATAATCCAAAACCTCGAACGAGTGGTCAATTTATCTTACCTCCGTTAGTTCCGACTCCTTACTGGCGCGAGGAGAAGCTATATAAAATTGCTGAACGCTATCGATCGCTCAACCAAATCCGAAAAGCAGAGGCAATTGAGCGAACGTTGCCGCAGCGCGCAAAAATTACGCTTCCCAGTCATTTCAAGCAACGGGCTAATCCCGTTCGCAGGGTTCAGCCTTCTCAAGTTCCATCCTTAAAAGTTCCAGAGAGTCGCTAGGATGCGATTCACTGTGTTAATAGGCGCGATCGCAGTTTTGGGAGCTTCGATCGCGCTGAACGTTATCCTATTTAGTCAGGCAAAAAAGTACTATCTCGAACTGAATGAAACGCGACTTGATCCGGTTGGATTGAGCACTTATTCTACTTCTCCTAGTCCCAGTCAGAATCGACCTCGCGTCGTCTTTTTTGGAGACTCTAGGGCTGAGAATTGGACATTTCCAGAGATGAGTCAGTATGAATTCATCGATCGTGGAATTAGCTCACAAACCTCAGTGCAAGCCATTCAACGATTTCAACAGCATGTCCGACCCTTACAGCCTAGAGTCATCATTGTTCAGGTTGGAATTAATGATCTCAAGACGATCGCATTATTTCCAGAACGAAAAGCTGAGATCATCGAAAATTGTCGATCGAATATTGAGCGAATTGTTCAAGAATCGAAAGCTTTGGGCGCGATCGTGATTCTGACTACGATTTTTCCAGTCGGAGATGTGCCCCTTCAGCGTCAGCCTTTTTGGTCAGATGAAATTGGTCAAGCTGTGCAAGAGATGAATCGTGAGCTAGCAGCACTAGCTAGCGATCGAGTGATGATTTTTGATGCGTTTTCAATTCTCGCTGACTCACAAGGCAAGCTACGCTCAGACTATCGAATGGATGAATTGCACCTGAATCAACAGGGATACTCAAGGTTAAATCAAGCGCTGATTGAACCGCTTGAAATGCTCAAACTTTAGATTTTTGTTCTACTTTTGAAGCTGAATTGATTCAATTTGATGTTACGCAATCCTTTGAGGAGCAAGTTCTCAGCTTTTTACCTTGAGTTTATCTTTAGAGATTTTTGCGATCGTTTTTCATAGCACTTTTACAGGTTATTCAATCGTGCGTAATAGTCTACGGTTTTAAGTCTGAGAGGTTATGCAAGAGCCTGTTCAGTTGCATATGCTCAAAACCACAAACGCTACAAGCTAATGTCTTCAGCAAGGATTGCTCAGGCACACGCTTCTCAACTCACAATAACCATGACGAAAACAACAGAGAACAAGTTACCCGGTTCTAAAGGTGAACACCTAGCCCAAGCAAAATATGGCACAACTCGACGAGCCTTAGCATTTTACAACAAGCAAATGCTAACCTATCTCAATCCATTAATGTGTGAGTTTATTGGACAGCAAGAACTGCTATTCATCGCAACATCTGATGCACAAGGAGAATGTGATTGCTCGCTTAGAGCAGGTCATTCTGGCTTTGTTAAAGTGCTAGATGAGAAAACCCTCGTATATCCAGAATACCGAGGAAATGGAGTCATGGCGAGTGTCGGCAACATTCTAGAAAATCCTCATATCGGCATGATTTTCATTGATTTTTTCCAACATACAGTTGGCTTACATGTCAATGGAAAAGCTTGTGTTGTTGAGAACGACGAGCTAGCTCATCTTCCGAATGTATCTTCGGAGGTTATTGAAGCAAGCAAAATTTGTGGCGGTCGTAGCCCTGAACGTTGGATCTTAGTTGAAGTAGAAGAAGCCTACATTCACTGTTCTAAACACATTCCATTGCTGCAAAAGCTCGATAAAAAGATTCATTGGGGCACAGATGATATGAAGCACAAAGGGGGAGACGCTTTCAAAGCAAAAGATTGTTCGCGTCCCTGGAATCAAAAGGTCATAGAATCTGATATTGATCAGTGTTGTTGACCGTTTTCTCGGTGTGGACATTCTGAAGCGTAATCAATGTTTGAATGCTCTTTAAATAGATTTCATACTCAAACGTAAGAGTATTCAACAGCTAGAGTGCTTTAGCTTTCTACTCATTGAACGCTTCAGCTTTAGTCTTGAGGTCTACTATGATTGATTGTCAGATCGTGATCTTTTTTGTTTGGGTAGAATGGCTTCTTTTCAGAGAGTTGATAAAAGAGCGTGCCATGAATGCCGTGAACTTCCGACTTTTTTACACGCCTCTTCCACAGTCGAGCTAAAATTTGCCGCACTTCTTCATCGTCTTCAATGTCTTCGTTAAATTGAATATCTTGCCCTGGATTTGGGAAAATCTTGAGAAATTCCTCATCGGTTGCACTGTAGATATCATAAGCGCAGTTGATTGCTCGATCGATGATTTGAATGTTTTTCATGGGGTGTCCTGCAAAAGTAAAAGTGCTGATTCTAGAAGCAAAAGGGCTTCTTGAGGTTGATTTGCTTGAGAATACAGTTTTGCGATCGCAACTAGGTGGGATCGAACAAACTCAGAATTTTTCAGATTTGCTCGTTTTGATAAGCGATCGCTGTTTTGCAAGGCATCGAATGCTAGCGCCAAGCGTCCCGCTTTCATTGCTTCTGTGATCAAGTGATTCCAAGCCCTCATCTTGTGAGTGCAATTGGCATCTGGAATCTCAGCCATCAAAGTATAGGCTGTCGTGAAATCACGTGCAGAAGCGTAGGAATTGGCAAATGCTGCTAGTACAGCAATTCGATCGGATTGCCTGTTAGCTTGAGAAGGCGAAATCGGAGAAATCTTGAGTGGAGCTTTCCGCGTCTGTTTTGTACGGAGAGGTGGATCTTTTGTTACAGGAATATATTGAGCAGCAGAAAAGAATTCTTCGAGCGGAGAGCGGGGGACAAATCGTGGAACTGGTGTTGGAAACGGATTGATGTTTAGGCGAGCCAGATTATATTGATTCTTCTGAACTTCGTATTCTGCATTGAGCAAGCGTCTTGCAGTCGCAAAATCCTCAATTTTGATGTATTTACTAGCAAGGTTGAATCGATTTTGATTTGAATTCAGTGATTTGAGCAGTGCTTGAGCAAGTGTGCGATCGCCGACTTCAATCAGCGCATCAATGACTTGAATAATATTGTTATCAGGCAAATCAGAAGAACGAATTTGGCTGATTTCCTGAATGATTTGCTGGCTCACAGCCGATTGATTAGCTTGAGAGGCAATATGCGCGATCGCGGCAAGTGCTTGTAATTTATCAAGTCCATAAGTTGCTGAATTGGCAATGTGTCGAGCAGCTTCAAATTTTCTAGCCTTTGCAAAAATCTCTGCGACTTGGCTGACGCTATCCCGAACGTTCCAGGCTTCTCGAATTAAGCTGAGAGCTTGTTGGGCAAACTTTTCATCACCCAGTTCAGCGGCTTGTTTTGCTAATTCAAAATATCCAAGCGATGCGTCATATTTCCTGAGGGTTCCAACGAGTTGCAATCCTTTGGATGATTGCCCTGCTGCGGCATAAGCTAGAGCCAGAGAGCGAGTGAACTCTTGCGAGTTTAGCCGACTTTTGTACTGCTGAAAACGCTGCTCAGCTTGAGTAATGTAAACAAGACCTTGCTGAGCTTGTCCTGATCGTGCAAGCTGATGACCCAGATCTAACCAATCTCTAGTCCCTCGATCGATTTGCGCTTGAGATGAGGCTGTGATGCGATCGGGCACGGAGGCTAGCAGCGATCGAGCAATTTCAGGTTGACCTGCTTTGCGGTAAGCGGTAGCAACATTGATCCAAGCTCTTGCAGGTGCTTTGTCTAAGTGCGATCGCGCTTTTTTGAGAAGATTTAATGTTTCAGTTTGATTGTTAGCTTGTTGATAGCTATCCGCAAGGTCTAGTATCCAGTTGATTGTTTGAATTTGAAAAGCTGGATCACGGTCTGACCATTGCTCTACTGCTGCAAGAATCCATTCTTTTCGAGCGTGCAACGGAAGTCGCTGAAGCTGGAGAGAGAATGAATTCGCATAGAGCGAAGGATTTGTGATGAACGGAAGTAGGGAATTCGCATTTTTGCCAGCTTCTAAGTTCTGAATCGTTTCAAGCACAGCTTTATCAGCGGGTGAAAGCTTTAATCGGGATTGAATCTGCCGATTCAGTTCACTGCTGCGAGCAGGACGATTTGCACGGAGAAATTCGATCGCAATCTCAGCCTGCCGAGTTGCCCAAGTTCTTTCACGATCGATAGGATGAGTCGGTAGCGCGATCGAGTTGATGCTGTCAACATCCTTGCAGGCAGGTTGTTCTGCGCTTGCTGGAATGCCGATTGAAGTCACGAGATATAAGCTCAGGAAACCGATCGTAACGCTCTTAGTCATTATAAATTTGCCTTCGGGTTGATTTGTTGATCACGTGCTCCCGCACAGGGTTTAAAACCCTGTGCTAACTGTGCGAAGTCCCTAAAGGGACTGAATCGCTGTATTCTGTTAGTCCCTTTAGGGACTTCGCACGGTTAGACCGTGATTGAAAATCACGGGCGGGAAAGCGCAATCAACGATCAACCGAAAATTTAGAGGTGGGAACTTTGATCGAGGCGACGTTGTACATTCCAAGATTTAACGGGAGTGATGACTACTGTTTTTGGTCAGGTTCGGATTGTGAAGGTTCGGATTGTGAAGGTTCGGATTGTGAAGGTTCTTGTTGTGAAGGTTCTTGTTGAGTGACCCAACCTTCTTTAGAACAGATCGCTATCCCTGTTTTCGGCTGCATTGTTGATAAGCACCAATAATCGTTGCCATCATAGACAACACCAGGTTTGATAGCTTGAAGTGAGGAAAGCGATCGCCATTCTTGCACACCTCCCTCAGTTTCATAACGGAAGCGAGCAGGTCTACCTGTGCCGGAGGCATCGCCTTGGACTTCTAGTGCCTGATCAGTTCCGCCGATCCAATATCGCCCTTCTACAATCTCTTCTACAATCTGAGGTGCTTCAGATTTGGTAGACTCTTTTACTTGGGCATTGATTTGAACATCGGGTTGAGTCGCTGCTTGAGTTGGAACGACTTTGGCATCGAGTTGAAGATTAGGTTGAGTTGCTGCTTGGGTCGGAGTGACTTTGGCATCAATTTGAGCGTTACACCCTACGATCGCAAAACAACTCAGAAGCAAAACAAAACTGAAGTGACGCATTGGAATAAACCTTAGAAAGTCATGTGCTTTTAGCAATAGGCAACAGACATGGAATTTTTGATCTTGACCCATTCTCGCATTGCAGCACGTTCATTTGGGCGAATCGGTGCGCCTCTTCTTCCAGGGTAGCGACTGTGAAAGACGGCATCTGCAAGACGCTCTTTTAGTGCCTCATCTTTATTAGGAAACGTCCAATCTGGCTCACCACATGCGCCTCCATTTGGACCGACTTTGGAGTAGCGCAAGCCACCTTGGTCAATCACACGGCGGATCGCATTCCATTCTCGAATATAGCCATGCTCATAATGCTGCAATCGGCGGCGATTTAGCCCAGGATTCAAATTCCCAAACAACCAATCTGTGACACTATCCACTGATTGCTGGCGGGTTTCAGCATGGACACTGCTTGGACTACTCAGAATCAAAGGAATGCTTCCAGTACAAGCGATCGTCATTGCAAGAGTACTTAACGTAAAGAATTTCGAGATTGATTGCAAGTGTTGATTTTGCATGAGAAAAGCTCCAATTTAGTTAGCTACAAGGTTTTTCTATGATAGGAGAGTGGGGAATTCGACTGATCACTTTGAAGGATAAAATTGCTGGCGGAGGGTGTTGAGCCGTTGAGTAAATTGTTGTGCTTTACTCGAATGACCTTGAGCCGTGTAGATTGCAATGAGTTTTTCCAAAGGGGCAATCTCACTCAGATAGGTTTTTGCAGATGTCTTTTCGAGTAGACTCAACGCACGCAGATAGACAGTTTCTGCTTTATCGTATTGTCCTTGCTCAAAGTAGAGATCTCCTAGATCATGCAGTGCCGGAATTAAGTTTCGACTCTCCTGGCTGAACTTTGCCTCAGTTGCTTGAATCAGTTTTAAGAGCGTTGCTTCTGCTTTATCGTATTGTTTCGAGCCGCGATAAGCTTGAGACAAATGATGATAGCTTGTGACGATCGAGGGATGAGTGATCCCGAGAACAGATTCACCCGTTGCGATCGCAAATTGTGCTGTCAATACAGCCGCCTCATATTCTTTTCGCGTCAGCAGTTCCACAACTTGCTGATTGTGATCATTGACCAGATTCTCGGTAACGACCTCATACCTGGGTAGAATGCACTCCTTCGCGTGAATCGGAATTTGATGAGCTAAACCAATGACGATGCCTACGGCGATCGCAATTGTGCTTTGAATGGGATGCGTCATGACTGATCACTCAACGTCTCATATAGGTTTAGGATTAACCACGATCGAGGTTATGCAATTTGCAAGAACTCCATCGTCATCCTAAATGCGCGAACGATAGACTGCCGATCTCTCGATCGCTGAACGTTGAGCATTATCGCCATCTTCTCTGGTGGTAGTCATTTGAACGCGAGTAATCCTCTAAACGAATAGTTCGAGTTTCGCCATTCTTCGTTGAAGTAAAACGATAGCGTTTGCCAGGAGTAAAGCTGCTAGATGAACTGAAACGAGAGCAGTCCTTGCAGGTCGTATTAAAGTAAAGCGATTGAGAGGAATCGGATTCATAGGTTCTAATGACTGCATATTCTCCTGGAGCGAGTCGATATTCTCGATGCTCAAATCGGAAGTTGAGCGTTTCTCCAGTGTCGTTGTAAACGCGGCTGACAATTTCAGGGTCATCAGGAGTCAATTCAGATTGCAAAATTCGCCCATCTTGGCATTGTCGAGCACGACGATCGCGAATATCAGCACAGACATCGAGTGAGACGGATCGATTGGCGCACACTTTGTCTCGAACCCAGGTTGCCGTCCGTTCTTCTGTGCGTACATTCGTTGTAATGTCGGAAGTAAAAGTTCCCGTTTCTAGAACCTTGTCCCGTTGCTGAATTGTGTACTCAAAGGTATTACTGCCTTCGAGTACTCCAAATTTCCGCATCTGATGTCGATTTGAGAAGGTCATTTTGGCAACTTCAGAAGTCGGGCGACGTTCGTCGTATTCACGATTAGTGTAGGGATGGGGGTTAGTCGAAACGCCTGAAGTCACATTTTTGATCAAGACGCGAGTATGAGGGGCAGGCGGAGTCTTTGCAGAGATAAAGGTGCCTGTAAGGTCTGGGAAGAATGGCCCTGCAGCACATTCTCCTGTGTACTTCACACCATTGAGCGTAATCTGATTGGGTGTGGTTTGTCCGTTAAACAGCCAACCTGTCGCGACGGGTTGAGCGATCGCAAAACTACCCGTTAAGATCATTCCTGTTGTTAAACAAGCAATGACAGCAGGATGCAGGCGAAATGAGTGGAAAAGTTGCTGAATGCGGGATAGATTGAGCCGTTTCATAAAGGTTCAAGAACAATGTCAAAGTTACGAAGGATGCTGAGGGTTACTCGATTCTGATGAACAAGTCACCTCGAACCCATCCAGAGACTTGATTGGGGAAAGTTACGCGGTACCAGAAGTAATTGCCTTCTCTAGTCATGCTTCTGTCATCGATTTCGATCACATCTCCGCCAATACCATAGTGTGCAATGCTTGATGAAATGCTAGGAGCCGATCGGACATTGATCCGGTTTTCTCGATCGCCCCGTAGCACTGCATGTCTCCAGTTACTTGGTGTGAAGCGAATCAAATCACTCCGCACCCAACCTTCTTCAGTCCCTTCGATTTCTGAGCGGACATAGTACCATTTCCAGCCATCCTTACCTTGGACAATGTTGAGGACTTCAACTGTGCCATTGGGTGCAAGAAGTTCTCGCACTGGAGCATTGAGAGATGCACCCGATCGAACATTAGCATGTGTCGTAACGATTCCAGGACGCGCCATTGCAGGCAGGGAAGTCATCAGAAGTGTGCCAAAACTGATCAGACCGAGAAGTTTTGAAACAGAAGAGAGTTTTGCGACGGGTTTCATCATTGAATTCAGAAGCTTGATGAGGGTTGATTCAGTGCTAAGTGGTATGTAAATCACCCTGAAAATTAGACCACCTGTAAATTTCGAGTTGATTTGTCGATCTCGCTTTCCCGCACAGGGTTTAAAACCCCGTGCTAGCTGTGCGAAGTTCACTGAAGAGACTGAATCGCCATATTCTGCTAGTCCCTTTAGGGACTTCGCACGGTTAGACCGTGATTTTCAATCACGGGCAGGCAAGCGCAATCAACGATCAACCGAAAATTTAGAGGTGGAAATTAGATACAACTACAGCAGCAATTTCGGATTTTCGGAATTTTTTCTCAGTAGAGAGGTGGAGTGTAGTTGGAAGATAGTTGCTCTCGTTTGCGTCCTGCCCTGAATTGATTCCGGGGCAGATGAGCAACGAAGCGAGAGAATTCGCCGAACTGATGTTTAATTTTTTTGTGCCTGCTGCTTTTGAATTGCAAGCTCTGAGATGACAGCAACTCTCGCGAGATCCTCAGAAATCTCTTCTGCGGCTTGACGTGCTTTCACCGACTGTCCTGACCGAGCAAACCCATAAGCAATGCTAGTCAAAAGACGATCGCGCTGAGGAGGCAAATCCCAAAGACTGCTCTTTTTTAGGAATAATGCTACTTCTAGCGATCGATCAAGTTGTCCAAGTTTGACCTGTTGAGCGGCGATCGCTAACAGAAGAGGATGTCGATTTCTATCCTCTTTCAGTTTAAGAGAGAGTTGTAGGGCTGGCTCAACTTGTTTCAGCTCCACAAATTGCATCGCAGTCTCAACTAAAATTTGTGTCTGTGCATCTGATTGTCCGTCTAGTTTAGCAATCAAATTGAGGGCACGATCGCGTTGTCCAATTGCGACTAACTCAGGTGCAGATTCAGGAGTCAACGCGGGGATCAATTTCTCAAACAAGGCATCTGCTTGAGCCGTGAGTCCAATTTTTTGCAAACGCTCAACGATCGCGAGTTTCGTTCTCGTTTTCATGGTGGCATCCGAAACAGAGCTTGCGACTTGCAGAGCTTTGTCGAGTTGTCTCGTGTGAGCTAGTTGAGCCGCAATTTCTTTACGAGCAATATCTTGCCGAGCAGGAGCACCTGCGAGTAACTGTGTCACTTGCAAAGCTGCTTCAAATTGTCGATTTTTAGCCAGTTTAAGGGCAATTTTTTGCAAGTTCTCCTGCCCCATTTCGACTAACAATTGTGGATAGATGGACATTCGAGTGTCATCTTTGATCCTGGAGAGTGTCGAGAGTTCAGTTGTGATCGATAAAGCGAGTGGGATTTCTCCTAAATCAATCAGTTTCTCGGCAAGCTCATGCCAAGTCATTAATCGCTCGACTGGATCGCCTGAAACATTCGGTGCTTGGGGCATTCGTTTAGCACTATTCCAAGTTTGTTGAAGTTGCCCAACCGTTCTCAGGTTGCTCAGAATCCCCAAGTAAGCCCAAGCTTGATAATACTGGGCTGAATCTCCTGATGCTGAGTTACAGCCCCATATCGTTTCAGCAACTTGTAATGCTTGATCTAATTCTGAGACTAAGCTCAAGCTTTTGGCAATGTCTGAGAAAACTGCAAACTTCTCATTTCCACAACTGCCATTCGATTCATAGGCATAGTCTTCTGTGTCGCCTTTTACTGATCGCACAGCTTCACTCAATAGTTCTCTAGCTTGTTGAGTTTTGCCTTGATGCGCGATCGCGACTGCAATTTTGTTGAGCGCTTGCCCTTTCCGCAGTTTTAAAGAAATCTTAGTTCTGACAAACTGGAGGGCACGCTCAACCTGCCCGGCTTCTGCAAGTTGAGCGCTGATGATGGCTAAATCTTCCTGTTGTCGCTCTTTGCCATATTCATCTGTGGCTCGCTCTGAAGCGTGAGCAAGTGCAAGTTGAATCACACGTTCAATCAACTGCTGGGATCTTGAAGTTTGGTTGGCTTCGCGAAGCTTACGAGCAATGGTGAGCAAAGCTTGACTCCGCTCTGTGAGCGGTTGTATCGTTTCTGCGATCTGAAGTGCTCTCTCAAATAGTGCTTCAGCAGGTTGAGGATTTGGACTTGCAGCGACTTGAGTTCCAAGCGCTGCTAATGATTCAGATAGAGCCTGTGAGGAGAGATCAGGATTAACCTGAACTGCGAGAGTGCCTTGAGCAGGCTGACTAAATCTAAACAGCAAAAGTAGGGCAAGTGGAAAATGGATGGCTGATTTTGAGAAAGCTAACATCGTTATCACTTTTAGTGTGTAAATTTAAGTCTGACATCAATGATCTTCTAATCTTTAATCAAATCGCAGAGAACTCAAAACCGCACAGCTTCCGAGCCAGAACCGCATTCAATCGCCGGAAAGGCTCTGTCAATGTGATGAATGACAGGCGTCACAGGTGCGATCGTAGAAGGGCGAAACGATTGGCAAAGATTTGCTATCGCAAGGGTTTGTGTTGTCTTGTCTTCCCGAAAAGGTTGAGTAATTGTAATTCCAATGTAACTTCTCAAGCCTGCTTTTTTCGGACGAGCAATGAGAGTTAATCGGTCATTTTTCACAGTCATCTCAAAGCGATAGTTCTGTGTGGAAGTATAACTTAACCCAAGTTGGGTCAACGTTATTGGAAACTGACCTGTTTCAAGTCGATAGATTGAGGCAGACCGAACTAAAGTAGTCATGACAAACTTTCCTTCACCCTCTTTGGATTGTTCTGCTTGGATCAATTGAGTGGCAACGGCTCCTTCACCTTGAAACGCAGCAACCATATGGTCTGAAACTCTGCTCAAATTCAACTCATCTAAAAACTCTTTTGGACGATCGCCGTTTAGACGAGTACCAGAGAGTTGAATTTTCAAATTTTGCGGCGTTGTAAATTGTGCGATCGTCGGCACAATCGTATTCGCCCCCATTGGCTTAAAGTCTAGGTCTAGGAATATTGGTTTCGGTTGTGGATTCAAGCTGTAATCAAATGTGAATCCTTGCAAGCCCTCTGAAGGAACAGTGAGAATGATTGCCTTCCCCTTAGGTGTGAAGCGAAGCGTCACCGGAGTCGCTTCGCCAGCTCTTCCCAATATTCCTGTGCTGTCAATCCCCTCCCAGCGTCCGATGATTTGTTGACTATTCAAAGATTGTTCACGAGTTTCGGCACTCCTACCTTTTATCCCTCCAAATACCGAGATTGCTGTACAAACGCTCATGATGAGAAGCATTGCAATCGGTTTATTCCTGTGATGCGGCATAGTAAAGGCTCTCCAAATAAAAATTGCGATGTAATTGATTCAATGTGTTTGCAGGCGGCTCCTTTTGTACGATCGTGTTTCTTGAATTTGATCCAGTTGTCTACTCGCTTGCTGAAATCTATGCAGTTTTTTAGAGTCCCATCTTTGCCAGGATATGCAACTGTAAGCGGAATATATTGAGTACGCAGTTGATGTTCTGAAACAGACAGAAGCATTTTGGCAAATTTACGGAATTCCGCAAATTTAGCGAGAAGAATGAAAAATAAAAAACCGCAAATAGATTCTCTTTTAAGATGGACTGCGGACGATCAAGGACTCATGATGCAACGCTCTCTCAAACTTCTCGCGATCGCGCTTCTCTGTATCGGCACAAATCCATCATTCGCGCTGACTCAAACGATTGCTCAAGTACAACCGAGTCAGCGCAAATTAGCAGCCGATCGCTTAGCAAAACAAGGACATCAGCAGTACAAATCTGAGCAGCATGAAGCTGCGATCGCCTCTTGGGAAGCAGCACTCAAAATTTATCGAGAAATTGGCGATCGACAAAATGAAGCAGAGCTTTTGAATGATCAAGGACGCTCTTATACACTGCTATCTCGTTATGCAGAAGGAATTCGTGCCTTTGATCAAGCACTCTCGATTTTTCAACAACTCAATCGGCGCAAGGATGCCGCAGTCGTTCTCATGAATCGAGGAAGTGCCTACTCTATGATCTCTCGTCATGAAGATTCGCTGCGATCGTTTGATGAAGCACTACCGATTGCTCGTGAAACGAACGATCGCGATCTTGAAGCAAAAATCCTGCTGAATCGCAGTATCACTTATGCTTACCTTTCTCGCAATGACGAGGCGATCTCAGGTTTCGGTGCTGCCTTCGCAGTTTTCCAAGCGCTCAAGGACTGGGATAATGCAGCTTCAGCGTTGATGAATCGAGGAATTGTCTATCGTTTTCTCTCTCGTTACGATGACGCGATCGCAGCTTTCAATCAAGCCTTACCGATCTTTCGAGAACTTAAAAATCGTCGTGCTGAAGCTTCAGCATTATCTAGCTTGGGAGATACGTACCGTTTTCTCTCCCGATTTGAGGAAGCTTTAACCGTCTTCGATCAAGCCTTACCGATCTTGATCGCCATCAAAGACCGAAAAGGAGAAGCAGGGGTCTTGATGAATCGGGGAGTGGTCTATGATTTGCTCGATCGCAATGATGAAGCGATCGCAGCTTATACGGAAGCTTTGTCGATTTTTCGATCAATTCAAAATCCTCAAGGTGAAGCAGAAGCACTGAGTAACTTAGGAATTATTTATGGTGCAATGTCTCGGCACGCTGCTTCAATTCAGGCACATACAGAAGCTCTCAAAATCTATCGAGCGATCAGAAGTCCTGATGGAGAAGCGCTAGCATTGATGAATCGTGGAATTTCCTATGTTGCAGTCTCACGCTATGAGGATGCAATTCGAGCTTACACAGAAGCTTTACCCCTTTACCGAGCACTCAAAAACCGCAACGGGGAAGCGCAAGTTTTATTAAATCAAGGCAATGCTTATCAAGCTGTGCAACGCTACGAAGATGCGATTCGCTCATACAATGAAGCATTGCCGATTTATCGATCGGTCAAAGATCGATCTGGGGAAGCACGAGCCTTATACAATCTAGGCGCTCTTTACCTCAACATTCGTCAGTTTGCTTCAGCAGAAAAATCCCTGAAAAGCGCGATCGCAGTGTTTGAATCGATTCGATTGGATCGACTGTCTGAAGCAAACAAAATCTCATTCTTTGAAACTCAAGCTGTGAGCTATCGCATCTTACAAGAGGTGATGATTGCCCAGAAGAAATTTGAAGCAGCACTAACAATCTCAGAATGGGGACGAACGAAAGCGTTAGTCGAACGGTTAAGCCAACAGTTACAGCCGACGAGTTCACCTTCTCAGGCAGCACCGAGTGTGGATCAACTTCGACACATTGCGCGATCTCAAAATGCCACCCTGGTTGAATATTCGCTCAATGAACGCAAGCAAGAACTTTACATTTGGGTCATTCAGCCGACGGGCACAATCGACTTTCGACAGGTGAAGCTTACAGATGTTTTACCGCAACAATGCGCTTCTATCACACAATTAATTGGGAATAGTCGGCAATCGATCGGGGTTCGGAGTGCCCAATCGGATTGGTTAATTGTAGAAGAAACAACTCAGAAAAATCCTTGTGCTCAGTCTGATCAAGACGCAAATTTTAGAACCCTTCACCGATTGCTGATTGAACCGATCTCATCTCTACTTCCGACTGATCCAAACCAACACATTGTTTTTATTCCGGATGGAACTCTCTTTCTCGTTCCTTTCCCTGCTCTCAAAGCTGCAAACGGTCAATTCTTGATTGAGCAGCATCCCATTCGGACTGCTTCTTCAATTCAATTGCTAGATAAAACTCGTGTGCTGAACTCTCGCGCTCAAGGCAATAGTACTTTAATCGTTGGCAATCCATTGATGCCGATCGATCCAAATTCTGCACAAGCAAAACGACTCTCGAATTTACCAAATGCAGAGCAAGAAGCTATTGCAATTGCGTCTTTATTTAACACCCAAGCACTGACTGGTCAGCAAGGAACTAAAAAAACAATTCTTCAGAAAATCTCTGATGCCAAAGTCATTCATTTCGCAACTCATGGATCATTCTCCGATCTCAATGGTTTCAAAAGTTGGCTAGCCTTTGCCCCCTCTGAAAATGATAGTGGCATCTTAACTGCTGAAGAAGTCTCACACCTAAAGCTAAATGCTGATTTAGTCGTCTTAAGCGCATGTGATACTGGTCGGGGGCGCGTGACAGGAGATGGTGTGGTGGGATTATCTCGATCGTTTATTGCCGCAGGAGTTCCGAGCGTAATTGTCTCTCTCTGGGCTGTGCCTGATGCTCCGACTGCTGAACTTATGCAGGCATTCTATCAACAGCTCAACCGCAATCCTGACAAAGCACAAGCTCTGCGTCAAGCGATGTTAGCTACGCTCAAGACGCATCCCAATCCCAAAAACTGGGCAGCCTTCACTCTCATTGGAGAAGCATGGTGAAATACCTGAATCATGAATCGCTACCTTCGAGATATTGGCTAGATTTTCAAATCCTGAAGATTGTTTTGCGTTACACCAGTAGGTGGTGTTTGAATGTTGGCTGAAGCCTGTGAAATTAAACTATAAACGCTTAGGACTCCTGGTACTCGCGATTCTGCTGGTTGTTTCGTCCTGGTTGGGAATCGCATTCGCCCGATCCGGGCTGGACGTGCGATCGTTCCAAAAAGAAGGAGTTCCTCTGCTATATCTCGCTCCTCAAGGGGCAAAGACAATTCCAGGAGTCCTTGTGGCACACGGGTTTGCAGGTTCTAAACAGTTGATGCTCGGCTATGGGCACGTCTTGGCTCATGCGGGTTATGCGGTCATGCTCTGGGATTTTGACGGGCATGGCGCAAATGGAACGCGCTTAGAGCGGTATGAGCTGCAGCAGAATCTGGAGAGGGCGTTGCAAGCTCTCCTGGAACAACCCCAGGTTGACCCAGGTCGTCTGGCACTGCTAGGGCACTCGATGGGCAGCGGGATTGTGATGAATGCTGGGATTCGCGATCGAGAACGCTTTGCTGCAACGGTTGCAGTTTCTCCAACGGGAGCGAATGTTAGTCCCCAATCTCCGCGAAATCTGCAACTACAGGCAGGGAGTGGAGAGGGGCGATTTGTGGGTAATGCCGAACGATTGCTGGCACAAGCTGGGGGAGAAAACACGAATCTGGCAACAGGGCAGGGGCGGGAATTAGTTGTGATTCCGGGTGTGGAACATATCACCATCTTGTTTAGTGATGGGAGTCATCAGTCAGCCCTCCGTTGGCTGGATGCAGCATTTGGCAGAACCAATAATAGCCAGTATCGCGATCGCCGCATGGCATGGTACGGACTACACCTGTTAGGTTGGTTAATCGGATTAGCCGCAATCTCACCTCTTCTAACTCACCCTCCATTCATCCCCACAAAAATAGCTCCTATCCGACAATGGACAGGCTTGATCGCTGCACCACTGGCGGCAACGGCAGGGTTAGTACTGCTGAGTCAGCGGTTTGACCTCCAGAACTTGGGTGGCGTTCAAGTTGGTGGAGCGGTTGGGGTCTGGTTTTTGATTGCCGGGTTAACCTGGCTGGGAATACTGGCGCGTCTACCTCGCCCTACCCTGCGTGCCGTTGGGCTAGGAATTATGCTGTTTGTCATTCTCTGGATTGCCTTTGGTGCAATGGCGCAGGTGGTTTGGCTTCAATGGTGGCTGATCCCCATTCGGCTAAGAGTGTGGTTGCCCGTGGCGATCGCCTGTTTCCCCTGGTTTCTGGCAGCGGGAATTGTGCAAGAAAATATTGGGGTAGGTAAACGCCTTCTCTGGTGGCTGGGGCAGAGCATCGTTTTGATTGGCGGCTTTGTGTTGACGCTCAATTTCTTACCTCAATTAGGATTTATGTTTTTGCTGTTGCCACTATTTCCGCCACTGATGGGGATCTTGTCTCTGCTTGCTGGTTTGTTCAACCAAGTATGGGTCTACGCGATCGGCTCTGCTTTATTCTTCGGTTGGTTATTGGCAGCGGGTTTTCCTCTTTCTGCCTGACCTGTATACTTTCAAATTCTCCCTTGAAAGCCAGTCTCTCTTGCAGCGATTTGGTTACAGTAAGAAAGAAAGTTATTCTCGTATCCCAATGCAGTCTTTAACTGGACTTGTCGTTCTTATGTCCCTGCTACAGGGCTGTGCTTCCGCCCAGCCTTTCATTGCTATGAGTGATTCACCAAACCCTTTTCATTCTCAGTCACTAAAGGCAGCCAATGTTGCAGCAAACCCCGATCGTTCCCAAAGAATTGAATTTAAGCTGAGCGACTATCAATGGCAAAACCGCATCTTGCTGGTCTTTGCCCCCTCAACCGATTCATCTCAGTATCGCCAACAAATGCAGGTATGGCAGGCGGATGAAGCAGGGACAGGCAATCGCGATCTGAAGCTGGTGCAAATTTTGGGAACTGGAGAGAGCCAGGTTGATGGGCGATCGCTCAATTCAGCATCGGTGGAAAAACTAAGACAACAGTTTGGGATTACCCCTGAGGAGTTTGCAGTGATTCTGGTGGGTAAGGATGGTACGGAGAAGCAACGGAGCCAAACTCCACTTGATTTAGCAGGGCTGTTTCGCACGATCGATGCGATGCCCATGCGTCAGCAAGAAATGCGTTCTCGACAATAGCCATTGGCAGGAATGCTGTTGCGATGTTTGATCAGTCTTCTGCCCGTCCCTAGGATGTTGTCCTTTACAGTGTCAGTGGCTTTGTCGGCTTCCATCAATGATCCCTGCGACAATACTAACCCTTTGTTTTCCTGTTCAATGCGTTGTTCTAAGATGGCTTCAATTTCGCTATCTGCCGGAAAAGATTGAGTCGTCGTCATATCCTCAAGCTCCCTTCCGCCAGGCATTTGAGAATTCGGCATAAGACATCTGCTGAGCGCAGTATGACAATAATTTGTGGCACTCATGCAGTTGCACTCTAGATTGATTGAAAATTGAAAGATCTATGTCTGTAAACAACAAGCTTAATTGATAGACGACATGGCTTAACTGGTTTTCCAACATGACTTCTTTCAAATCTTCGACAACTCGTTTATGGTGAGTTGGAATCTTCTCGTTCAAAAGAATTTGCAACAAGCAGTCGATCGCTCCAGGATGTCCAGGTTGGAGCGTTGCCAGTCGATAGGCAATTCGCCGCTGATTCGCCCAGTCTTTTGCTGTTAATAATCGTTGTTCTAATGTACTAATGAGGTGTTTTAGATCTTGCTGATTAGTTGTTTTATTTTGATGTTTTTGACTTGTTTTCTCAGACCTTCTCATTGGCTGAAGTACAGCATTTGCAACAGTGTTTTGTGGGTCAAGGATGATTAAGTTCTCTGCGGTTCGCAGTCGCAATGTGGCATTTTCAGTTGAGTGAATGATCTGCTTTAGAGTAGCGATCGCTCTCCCATGACCAGGATTGATTTTGCCCAGACTATAAGCGGCTCTCCGGCGAATATTGTCCTCCTGGGTTGATTCCAGAATCTCCTCCAGAGCAGTAAGCACAATCGGATGACTTGGCTCGATTCTGCCCAGGCTTTCAATTACTTGTAATTTCAGAGCTTCACTCTGTAGAGTGTCAATGAGTTGACGCAGGGCAGCGATCGCCATTGAATTACCTGGATCAAGCGTTTTACCCAGGGTGTAAGCTGCCTGCCAACGAGTAAAGGGATTTTCGGCAATCTGGACAAACTCCTCTAGAGCCGAAGTTGCAAGCTGGCGATCGGTTCGCAGCAACGCGATTCTGGCTCCTTCACAGAGGGAAGCAGGAAATACCCCAAATCGCCATTGGAGAAGTTGAGCCAGGATTTTTGAGGCATGACCAGATTGGGGAAACTCTGCCAACCCTGCCGCCGCCAAGCAGTAAGCTCGATGGGAATAAAAACCGCCACAGCGATCGTCAAAATTCATGAGAGCTGTGATGAACGCCTCTTTCTCAGCAACAGCAATATCCGTTCTCCCCAACCAGAGTAGAATCACCTCTCGCCAGGACGCATGAAAGACTGGAAAATCGTGAGCCGGATCAAAGAAAAACTGCCAATCTGAAATGGCTTGTGCGGCGAAATATTCCTGGAATGTGGTGTGGTAAAAGGCGTAAATCTTCTCGCCTGTGGTCACTGAAATTCCAACCTGGTTAAGCCAACCCAGTTGTAATGCCAGAGTCATTAAGTCTAATGACCCTGCAAATGCAATTTGAGCGAAGGAATGGGACAGTCGAAAGCGCGTTTCCCTTTGCAACAGTGCCCGCAGCGCAACCTGCCCTAATGCTTCATTGAGTTGCTGCCGCTGGGCGATCGTAGTGGGAAAGCGATCCTGCTTCCATTCATAGAGTGTTTCGACAAATTGCCGATAGAGCAGGGATTTTGTTTGCGGTAATGCTCCTTGAGCTAGTGACCAGGAGCGGCAAAGCAAGGCTAATCGGAGAGGATTTTTGACCGCATCCCTGACTCGCTTTCGCTGAGGGTTGTTCAATTCTTGTTGCAGGCGATCGCCCAACTCCAGATGATCCTGAAACCAGCGATCGATGAACTGACCCACCTGATCTTCATCGGTTCCAACTCGATAACTGAAACTGCGGTTGCAGTAAACTGTAAACCCATCAAGGGCATTTTTACCACTGTCCCAAACATTCGAGCGGCAGGTCAGCATGATATGAGCATTGGCAATCCATCCTCGCAGTTGACGGGCAAGGCTCGACAGTGCGGTTGTCGCATCCATCGCCATCTCATCGATCGCATCCAGCAATAGCCACACTCGCCCCTGCTCAAACTGTTGGGCAAATGCTTCTTGAAGCTCTAGAGGAACACTGATCTTCCCGGTTGCCTGCTTCAGCCAGTCCTGTAAGAGGTAGTTCTCCAATGTCGCTCCCTGCAAATCTGCCAGTGAAATCCAGATAGGCAGTACCCCCTGCTCTAGAAGCCAGACGGCGATTTTTTGAAGTAGCGTCGTTTTACCTGCACCCGGTTCACCTACGATCGCGATTCGTTGTTTTTCGAGCGATCGCAGACGGTCAAAAAACTCCTCTAAAGAGAGGGTGTCTTCTGGCTCGTCTCCGTCCTCAACAGGTGAACCGACTGATGAGCGATCAGCTTTGCGATGCCGCTGCTTGCGTTCGATCAAGCCTAGGGGAAGATAGAGTTCATCCAGGTTGAAGGTCATACCATCGCTGACCGTCAATGGATTAATCGTCAACCGTTCGTATTGCTGTAATTCCAGACTGTTACGGCAAAGTTGCCACCAGAAATCTTGCCTATCCGCTCCCGAAGCTTCTGGTTCTATCGGTTCCTCGCCTGTCACCTGCTTCGATTTCTGGGGGCGGCGTTTTTCCCATTCCTGCTCGAATTGACGCAGATTGGCTGGGCGATCGCTCCGCTTGTGCCAGAGGTTAAGGGTGAAGTGCCAAACTTCAGATCCACCCTTGTTGGGGCGATTGTCGTCTAGGATCTCTAGAAAATCCTCAAATCGCCGCAATGCCTCCTTGATCTGTTCGCCATTCAGCGGAGATTTCGCCAGGTTAGTCAAAGCCTCTAAGAACCGAACCTTTGTTCGCACCACTAACCGTTGCTCGGTCTGCCAGTGGGTCTGAATCTGCGATCGCAGCCCATCCAAAGCCACCTCATCACAGTCCAACTCGTCGTTTGCGTAGTCGAGCAGGGTTGTGAACAGGTGAAGCGATCGCTTTTTGGCTTCAGGTCCGTAACTGGGGCGTGCCATTGTTAGGAGAATCGGAATTTGGAGACAAATTGAGAATATCTCACGGTTCTAACTCACATTTTCCCCCAGAAGCCAGGGGAATTCCTCCGGTTCCACCATTCCCCTAACTTCAAGTCTTCTGTGGAGGAAGCCTTTCAGCCGTTTTTATGCCAATTCGCCTGGGGGAAGATGAACTGCCTATTCTGGATTCATCAAAGGGAAAGGAAACGAGAGAACGCTTCTCACCTCCTACCCTCGACTTTCAACCCTGTGGCGGCTAGCTCAATCATAGAGCGCCAACGATTGCCCGAAAGGGACGCAGATTGAGGGTTATCGCTTTGGACGACTTCCCCCTTAATCGCCGGAGATGCGGGTGCAACCCCCGCGCCGCTACACCAAACACTGGCAGGTAGTTTAACAGTAGAACGCCTAAAACATCCTTATTCACATCTTGCCCGAAAGGGACGACGAATGAGGGTTATCGCCTTCCAAGCGGGTGATATGGGTGCAACTCCCATCCTGCCAATTTCCAAATGTTGCCCTGACGGGCTGAAGGAGATTGTGATGACTTACAAGTTTTTTGTCCAGAACAAGACGCAAACACCGCAAAGCCAGCCGATTCCTGGTCGGGAAGCAGACATGATTCAGGGACGTTCCGATGGTTGGATGTTCAAAGCCGACCTCTGGAATGTGCTGCGTCGCTGCCTGTTGATTGGAACGGCTCAAGGGGCTTATTACGCAGGCAAGCAGGAGTTGACGGGTGAATTTGTCGAAGTCTTGAAACAGGCGATCGCTCTCAATCCCGATCGCGTTGCCTCAGAGATCCTGTATGCCAGCGATGGACGGGCAATCAATAACAGTGCGCCTCTGTTGGCACTGGTGTTGCTATCAATGGGTGAGACAGTTGAAGCAAAGCACGCTTTTCAATCGATCTTTCCCCAGGTGGTAAGAACGGGAAGCCACTTCTACGAATGGTTGAGCTACACCAAAGCAATGCGCGGGTTTGGAAAGATTGTCCGAGAAGCGGGTAAGTCCTGGTTATCAAACCCTGATGCAAAAGGGTTAGCATATCAACTGCTGAAATATCAGCAGCGCCAGGGCTTTTCTCATCGGGATGCGCTGCGGCTGTTTCACGTTAAACCTCCCACGGAAGACCACAACCAGCTATTTCAGTGGGTCATTCAAGGTTGGGAGAACCTACCGCAAGAAATTCCCTCGGATGCTCTGGCGCAAATCTGGTGGTACGAGTGGCTGAAGCGCAATCCGGGGAGAACTCAGGAGGCGATCGCCAAAGGTCGGTTAACGCATGAAATGGCAGCCCCCGTGGGCAAAATGGACAAGCGGGCATGGCAATTGCTGTTCAACGATATGCCGATCGGCGCAATGCTACGAAATCTGGGATCTTTAACCGAACTGGATGTGTTGACGGCTGACAACCGCGACAACCTGAAGCGAGTGGCAAAAGTCCTTAACAGTGCGGAACATTTGCGAAAAGGACGTATTCACCCGATCGATGTCTTGAAAGCCCTCAAGACTTATCAATCCGGTGGACAGTTAGGACGCAGTCAGAAAACCTGGCAACCTGTTCCCCGCATTGTGGATATTCTGGAGCAAGCTCTGGAACTCTCCTTTGAGGTGATGCAGCCAACGGGCAAGGTGTTTCTACATGCGATCGATGTTTCTGGTTCCATGTCTTACTACAGCGTGAGTTCGATCGGACTGACCTGCTGTGAGATTGCAACCACGATGGCACTGGCAACGGCAAAAGCTGAACCGCACTACGTCATTCGCGGATTTGCCAACGACTTCCGTGACCTGAAAATTACAGCACGGGATTCGTTTAGCGATGCGATCTCCAAAGCGAGCAACCAGAATTTTGGTGGGACGGATGCGGCAGTCGCGTATGAGTGGGCAATCAAGCACAAGTTCAAGGCAGACGTGTTCTGCTTCTGGACGGACTGTGAAAGCTGGGCAGGACGCAAGCATCCGAGTCAAGCATTAGCCGAGTATCGCCGTAAGGTGAATCCTGGGGCAAAAGCTGTTTACGTCACCCTGGCTCCCTACAATATCTCGCTGGTTGATCCAAAAGATTCAATGTCGTGGGATATTGCCGGATTTGATCCAGGAACACCTCGATTAATTCAAATGATTGCAGCAGGAGAGCTTTGACTTGCTTAAAGTTGGGAGTATTTTTTCAAGTGAAAGTACTCCCAATTTATGGTTCAAAATGATGAGAAATAGGGAAGCTAAGCAGATACTAGATTTTTAGTAATCTGCTCGAAAATTGACTTAAACTTATGCTTCGCGTTATCAAACTCTGGCACCTGCCAATCCGGGACACAAGCGCAATCCAGTTGTTTCGCATTCAGGTAAACCGGGTAGCGAACTTCAATTTGTAACGCTTCAACTTGCGGCATCTGACCGTAATGCCGTGTGATATGTCCACCACTAAACGCCTTATTGCGAACAACCTGATACCTCTGTGAGCAAAAAGCAGTTTCAACGACAGAAATGAAGTGTTCAGAACAGGTTGCCCCATTTCCGTTCCCCAAACAGACTTCATCCTCAATTAATCCAAGGAAACTGTGTAAATCCAGCAAATATACCTTGCCAAATTGCTCAATCTGTTCGTTCAGCAAAGTTTGAAGCTGTTGGTGATAGGGGCGATAGTATTGCTCCACTCGCTGTTCAACCTCTTCTCTTGAAGGCGGAGTTCGATAAATTGCGGTGTTGAACGCAGTCTTTTCAGCAACGACCGATTGCCAAAAGCTACCAAAGAGCGGTTCGCGGAGCGATCGATTGAGGTCAACTACGTAACGGCTATAGACAGCTTGCAGGACAGTAATGCCTAAACGGGGCAGAAAATCATAGAGTTTATCGAGATGCCAATCTTGATTGGGTAAATAGTGCTGGTAAGAAGCTTCTAAAGTGTTAGTAATCTCCTTCGGTATGAGCAATCCACTGTGAGGCAGACTGGCGATAACCGGAATGGTGTGAGCAGTAGGTAAGTGCAGGAGGAAAGGGTCTGGCATTGGTGGCTTAGTCAGTAGATAAATTGCTCGATCCTTAAATATGGGAAAACAGAGATCGCCACTTTTGTCTTTGAAAAACTCGCCGCTCTGGATTCAAACCATCTTTGATGGGAGACCCAGAGCATTCCTCCGTCATTGGCCACTATCAAGGTTGGAAGCACGCCTCGATGCCGCTTAAAGGGCAAGTGAGTTAGACCAATAGGCGGTGGCGGGTAAGCGATCGCTAATCTGTCCGGTGTTGTGCATCCAGGTCTGTAGTTGGTCGTAGTAGTCAGTGGTCATTGTAAAGTCGTAAGTGAAACAGGGAACGGTTGCCTGATAGATGGCTTGCCCGATCGCATCGTCAGCATAGGCTCCAGTGTGCTGGTTATAGATTGCCTGTGCAGCTTCGGGTTGCTGATGAATGAAGTCAATCCCGCGTCGGAATACCTTCAGGAAAGCCTGAAGTTCTTGCCGTCGCTGTTGCAGTAACTCTGGAGTCGTGATGAAAATGAGTTGACAGAAATCTGGAATGCCCCAATCCTTGAGGGCAAAAAACTGAGCATCGTAGCCCCGCAGCCGAGCTTCAATGACTTCAAAATTGTAGAAAACTAGCGTTGCACAGTCTGCTTTGTTTTCAACGAGTGCGTTCGTGTGGAAAAAGCCATTATCGACAGAGGTAATGGCATCGTCGGTAAACTGACCGCCATCCGCCTCGATCATCGTTTGAGCGATCGCCTTTCCTAAAGCCGAGGGTGCGCCGGGGTATTGCAGTCGCTTACCCAGCATATCTTTAGGGCGCTCAATTCCTTGTCCTGCGAAGTACATGACCCCACCATTGGTATGTAAAAATCGTGCCCAACCAATGACCGGATGACCGTTAGCGCGGTCTTCAACCAGATGTACTGGCTCCGTAATGGCAATATCGAGCGTTCCGTCCTGGATCTGGGCGATCGCATCAATGTGTTCAGATGGTTCAACCAGTTCCAAATCGATATTTACATCTGCAAACCATCCCTGCTTCAGCCCCACCAGCAGAGGCACATGATCTGGATTCAAAAACCATTCCAATCCCAAGCGTAACTTAGCCATTATCCGCCAACTTAAATTTATAAGATCGAAATTGTATTTCTAAAGCTTACCGTCTTCCAAACCCCTGATACCGTAGAACCTGTGACCGAGCCATCAACTCGTCATCCATCCAGCAGCAAGTTAACGGGCGATGTGTTGATGTATGCCCTAGAACTCGGGATGCCTGTGCATTATCTGTCTGGATTTGGCAAACACTTGGGATCGGCGTTGCCTGCTTACTCGCGCAATGGGCAACTTCGATTAGCGCAGTATCGACGGTATGAGGATCAGGCGCAGAAGTTGGAATTGATGAAAGCGATGGTCGCGACTAAAATCCACAATCAAGCGACGGTTTTGTATCGGCATGGGGTGAAAGAGCATCCGTTAAAGCAGCGAAAAGCGAGTGTGGCTGCTCAAAAGACGATCGATCAAGTGCGGGGGATGGAAGGGTTGGCGGCACAGGAGTATTTTAGTTATTGGTCGCAGATGTTGAAAGGGAATTGGCAGTTTTCAGGTCGAAATCGCCGTCCGCCGACTGATCCGGTGAATGCGTTGCTGAGTTTTGCTTATGGATTGTGATTAAAAATCGGCACAACTTCCTGAGTTTCGGCATCAATCCCAGCCACAAAGTTATATCGCCGCTCATTGCAACGCCGACAAGCCAAAGCTAAATTGCGGAGATCATCCGAACCGTTTAACGATCTCGGAATCACATGATCAACTGTAAAACGAGTTGCACTCAAGCGTTCCGGTGAATAGCAATACTCACACAAAAAAATTGCTCTCTCTCGAACAGCCTGCCGAACATCATTACTGATTGACATTCTGAGCCGCCATCATCGCATTGATATGAGTGAAAATTCGATCGAGTTCTGCGGACACGCTTCACGTGAGCCGAAGGCAACGCGTCCAATTCACCAATTTCCTCCACTGCTAGTTGGTCAGATTTCTGCTTCTCTAGCAATTCTTTCATCCGGAGCTGTAAAGCGTCGCTAAATTTGAACAAATTCCATTCCCCCTTTTTCTCAAGTCGGATCTCGTGCAGAAACGAGGATAGCTTAATAGAAAATAAGTCCGTATGCGCGTCATCTGAGTTATTCATAATGCGTCCACATCCGCAAAATTTTCACCGTATTCTCAGACTCGATGACTTCATATACTAATCGATGCTGAATATTGATTCGTCGAGAATATGCACCTTCCAAATCTCCGATTAGTTTCTCGTAAGGGGGTGGATTTTGCCACGGGTTTTCCTGCAAGATCTCAAGTAATTCCTGTGCCTTTTCTCGTAAGTTGCTAGAAGCAAGTTTTTTAGCGTCTTTCTGTGCCTGTTTCGTGTACACCAGCTTCCAGTTCACCACTCTAACTCTCGATCGCACTCTTCGATCGGGGTTGCCAATCCTTCCCGGATCGACTCTCGCATTCCTGGAACAGAGAGCAGATAGAGCGTCTCCTGCACTGATGCCCAATCTGCTTCAGAGAGCAACACAGCATTGTTGTTTTGCCCTGCAATCACGATCGGTTGATGGGACTTACTGACGGTATCAATCAAATCTTGCAATTGCTGTCGAGCATCATCAACTGGAATCATACGCTTTTCCCTCGATTTGCCAAGATGATATCTGCTCCATTTTAGTGCAGGTATTCGATTTCTTCGTCCGGTTGCTCAGATTCAGGTTCTTGTCGGATTCAGATTCTTGTCGGATTCAGATTCTTCTGGTACGCGATCGCCTTCCTGTGAAAAAATCCGCTCAATTTCTTGAAATTCTTCTACAGGAATGTGAATCACATTGCCTTCGGCACAGCGAAAAGCGATCATGTCTACCAAAAAATATTGAATTAGACAAATATCTAATCGATAGATCGATCTATCGATTAGATATCGCTTATCTTGGGAGTAGATATCGAGGCAATGGCATGGACATCAACAATACCTTGAATCAGATTAATGAGTTGAGTATTGACGATCGTATTCGCCTGGTTCAAGCGATTTGGGATGGAATTGCAGCGGAGCAGGGTTTTCCTGAATTAACACTGGAACAGGAGCAGGAACTCGATCGTAGAAGTGCGGCTTATGATGCAAATCCAGATGATGTCATGACTTGGGAAGAGGTCAAAGCCTCGATTAAGAAAAAGTCATGAGTTTTGTTTTAATTGTTCGACCAGAAGCGCGGCAAGAGTTGGACGAAGCTTATCAGTGGTATGAGGCACAACAAGAGGATCTTGGAGATGATTTTCTAGATTGTGTGGATGAGAGGCTGAATCAGATTTGTCAGATGCCAGAGTTGTATGAAGTGGTTCGCAGAGATATCCGACGGGCTGTTGTGCGGCGATTTCCTTATGTAATCTATTATCGCGTTGTTGTCGATCGCGTGATTGTATTAGCGATTATTCACGGCCGAGCGAATCCGAAGAAATGGCGATCGAGAAATTAAGCTGAGGTCGAAGCATTCTGTGGAAGAAGCGATCGTATTAGCCCGAAGCTATCGCGCATCAGATTACCCTGAACTTGAGCCATTTTCCCTGCTTGGTTACACTGTTCCTAAACGTCAATCAGGAAGCTGAACGAGTTGTGCAACTTCTTCTCCCAATCTGACAAAGTGCTTAACATTAAATGTTAAAAGCATATCTACATTTGCTTTGAGAGCAGCATAGGCAATGAGAGTATCGTAAATTCCACCACCTGAGATATTCATCTGAACTACTTTTCTGAGTACTGCTTGATAATCCTCAGCCGTTAAACTGATTCTAGTAAACTGAGTCAAATCTTCTGATAAAAGGCGTTCGGCGTTTGCCGGACTAATTCGATAAGGTGGTGGCAGTCGTGTCAGAATAGAATAAGATTCTGCAAAGCTATGGGTTGAGATGAAACCTTCAATAGTTCGATCGATTTGTACTTGTGCTAACCAGGGTCTAGCGCGATCGTGCATTTCGTGAGCTTCAGACAGAGCAGCGACAATAATATTTGTGTCGAACAAAACTTTTACCATCCACCAAGTTCCCGAATCCGTTCTTCGCGCATATCGTCCACGATCGAAGCAGGAATCTTCGTGCCCTGAGATTTGATGACCAAAATCCCGTTCACGTATTCCAGTTCTGCTTCCGGTTGATCGGACTCATCTTGTGAAATGGGTTGCGGAACGTTGCTAAGAAGTTGCTCAATCTGTCGAAATTGCTCAAGCGGAATTTGAACTGCGATCGCTTCTCCTTGCTCGTTGTAAACGTATTGCTTATCGACATCTAGCATTTCTGCAACCTCCAGACGATCGTGTATTGATCATATCTCGCGCTCGAATAAACTGCATAGAAGTACGATCGCTCAATTAGATGGAGAAAAGCGATCGTGTTAGCCCGAAGCGATCTCATCAGATTGCCCTGAACTTGAACCATGTTCCATTCTTTCAAAGTTCTCAGGTATGGAAGACTGAAGGAGAAGGGGTAGAGTGCGATTAAACACTTAGAGAGGCAAATCAATTGGTTGAATTGTTGACAGAATCTCCTCAGTAAGATTGTCTACAATTGCAATTCTGTTAGCTTGTTTTTCCAACGTCTTTTCAAAAAGATTTCTTACATCTCTTCCATTTCCAAACGTTTTAGTTCTGTTGACATACATTGTGTGCAACGTATGCTTCAAAATTAGCCTTGCTTCATGAGTGATTTTATAATGATTATCTTTGCAGCATTTCTCGAATAGCTGTAGTAACTCATCTGGCTGATAGTGATCGAATTTGAAAAATCGATTGAACCGAGATTTCAAACCAGGATTAGACTCAAGAAAATGAGCCATTTCATCAGGATAACCCGCTACGATCACAACTAATCTATCCCTATAATCTTCCATTCTTTTTAGTAAGATATCGATCGCTTCTTGACCAAAATCGTTAGAAGAATCAAAAGGCTTTAGGGCATAAGCTTCATCAATAAAAAGTACCCCGTCTAGGGCTTTCTGAATCTGTTCTTCAACCTTCTGGGCTGTTTGCCCAACATATCCAGCAACTAAGCCCGATCTATCTGTTTCAACAACATGCCCTTTAGCAAGAAATCCCAAGTTCTTGTAGATTCTGCCAAGTAATCGTGCAAT
Organism: Leptolyngbya sp. UWPOB_LEPTO1; assembly: GCF_017302695.1. Classification (NCBI taxonomy): domain Bacteria; kingdom Bacillati; phylum Cyanobacteriota; class Cyanophyceae; order Leptolyngbyales; family Leptolyngbyaceae; genus Leptolyngbya; species Leptolyngbya sp. UWPOB_LEPTO1. Next base: position 70,928 of record NZ_JAFLCJ010000005.1, read on the forward strand.
AGTTGTCTTTCCGGTTCCAGGTGGGCCACAAAAAACAGTATGCAGAGATGTTTGTGTTTTAGCCATTCCTCTCGCTGAGCGAGCTTTCTGTACTGTGAGGAAGTTGGTTAGTGTTTTAACTTCCTGTTTCACCTCTTGCATACCAATTAACTCACTCAGCTCAGCAAGCACCTGCTCCAAACTATCTTCTTGGCAATCTAAATCTTCATCCTCTATGTCGTCGGTTGTAAAGGCATCATCATCAAAGGCATCTTGAAGTAACAACCTTTCAACGGCTGGCAAGACATCAACTTCATCCAATGTTACCTCTCCATCTGCTTTAATCATTATTTGAGCTAGACGGTACATAGCGTTGATGAAAGGTTCACAAAGTTGAAGCCCATGTTCCTTATCAACTTTTCTTAGAACTGTTGGAGTAACCAACTGATAATTGGTATGCTCTCCTTCAGCAGCAGCAGCATTAAGAATTTGAATAACAGATTGCCTGTAGGTATTTCTAACTTCCGCTGAGGAATTCCAATAGTTCAAGTGATTTAATGCAGTCTCATTGCCATTGATCATTGCATAAACTAAGGCACAGAAGAATGCTTCATTAGAGCTAAGCTCTCCATCACCAGCGGCAGATAAATATGCAATTTTTCCAAGATCGCGCAGTATGCAAGCCGTAACATTTTCACCAAGTTGAAGCAGAGGGGAAACAGCTTCAAAGAAAAGATTTGCCTCTTGCACTAATTCTGCATATTGCATAGATCAGAAATTCTACTCCGCGAATCTAGATATTAGAAACCTTGCTTTCGCCTCACATTGTACTGATGGATCTCTAAAAATACTAGTGCTTTATTACACTAATACTTATAAGCCCGGTATGGAGCCTGATCTAAGATCGAACAAATGGAAGGCTTCAAAGACCAACTCAGTTCAATCTTATTCAGTAATTTAAAAAATAAGTATTAAATAATACTGAGTTGGAAAATCTGGAATAGAGAGAAACAATTCATCAACACGACGAAAATTCTCTAATATGTGGCACCAAACAAAAAATCCCCACACTAGCTAGTGTGGGGATCTCTTAATTAACTAAATTTAGAACTTAAACAACTTCGCAAGTTCCGCCAGCAGCTTCGATCTTCGATTTAGCGCCTTCAGTAAACGCTGCTGCTTTCACAGTCAGTTTCACCGACAAGTCGCCATCACCCAAAATCTTCAACGGGCCATCATCCTGAGTCACAATTCCTACATCCAGCAGAGAAGACAACGAAACCTCAGTTCCGGCCGCCAACTCAGCCAAATCTCCAACATTGATCACCGTAAAGTGCTTACGATTGATCACCGTAAAGTATTTCAACTTCGGCAAGCGGCGATACAAAGGAGTTTGACCCCCTTCAAACCCCGGACGAGTCGGACGACCCGATCGAGATTTTTGACCCCGCATTCCAAAACCACCACTCGCACCTTGACCCGCAGAAATTCCACGGCAGATGCGACGTTTGCGCTTGGTTGAGCCTTTTTGAGGCACAGCATCTTCTAATCTCATCAATGCCTCCTAAACGCCGTAAAGTTTTTCAACCGGAATGTCACGCTCTTGTGCAACATCCGACAGCGTACGCAGCCCACTCAAAGCAGACACAGCCGCACGCGCATTATTCAGAGGATTACCCGAACCGAGTTGCTTAGCGAGAATGTTTTTCACACCCGCAAGCTCAAGCACAGTCCGAACCGCGCCCCCAGCAATTACCCCAGTCCCTGGAGCAGCCGGACGCATCATTACTTTCGCACCACCGCCAGAAGCAGTAGAAGGATGAGGAATCGAGTTCGCCTTAGTCAAAGGAACCTCGATCAGATGCTTTTTACCATCTGCTACACCCTTCTTCACCGCGCCGATGACATCACTTGCCTTGCCGACACCAACGCCGACTTGACCTTTTTCGTTGCCGACAACCACGATCGCTCTAAAGCTGAGTTTTTTACCACCCTTTACTACTTTAGTCACACGACGGATTTGGACAACGCGCTCTTGGAAATCAGATTCCTTTTCACGGGATTTCTTTTCTTTGCCTTTCGCCTTAGCCATATGTTTTGCTCCTAGAAGTTAAGACCAGCTTCACGGGCAGCATCCGCTAAGGTCTGGACGCGACCATGATACAAATTACCACCGCGATCGAACACCACTTGCTCGATGCCTTTTGCTTTCGCACGTTGGGCAATCAATTTACCCACTTCTGACGCGGCTGCACAGTTTGCACCCGATTCGATCTTGCCTTTCACTTCTGGATCAACAGTCGATGCAGAAGCAATGGTCGCTTGAGCGACATCATCGATTAACTGAGCATAAATATGCTGGTTCGATCGATAAACGGCTAACCGAGGACGTTCTGAAGTGCCAGAAACACGGCGACGAATTCGCTGGTGGCGCTGGCGTGTAGATTCTCGACGACTTACTTTGCTCATGGTTTATTTTTTCCCTTTACCGCCAGTCTTACCAACCTTGCGACGAACCTTCTCGCCTGCATAGCGAATCCCTTTACCTTTGTAAGGTTCAGGCGGACGGACTGCCCGAATCTTCGCGGCTGTGTTTCCAACGATCTCTTTATCGATGCCCGTGACCGTAACGTTGACGTTGTTTTCGACCTGGAATTGAATCCCGTCCGGCGGCTCAATTAGCACAGGATGGCTATAACCCATGTTCATGTTCAAGTTTTTGCCTTGAACAGCAGCCCGATAACCGACCCCTTGAATTTCGAGGCGGCGGCTAAAGCCTGTCGAAACTCCTTCAACCATGTTCGCAACGAGCGTACGGCACAATCCATGCCGCTCTCTTGCCATCCGAGAATCATTCACGCGATCGACATTCACCGTATCGCCTTCAGTTCTGATGGTGACTCCCGCAGGCAGAACTCTTGTGAGTTCACCTTTGGGTCCCTTAACCACGACTTCTTGACCGTTGATCGTGATCGTCACCTTAGCGGGAAGCGTAATAGGACGTTTTCCAATCCGAGACATAGCTAATTTCCTCTATCGTACAGATGCGTTAAATTCACATCTCTAACGTTGGGCAACCCAATCGACCAACAATTACCAGACGTAGCAAAGGACTTCTCCGCCAACTCCCGTTTTCCGGGCATCGCGATCGGTCATAATGCCGCTTGAGGTGGACACGATCGCAATTCCGATCCCGCCTAACACGCGAGGCAGGTCTTTACGGTTCGAGTACACACGCAAACCTGGGCGGCTTACCCGCTTGAGAGCGGTGATGATCGGTTTGCGGTTCTTGCCTTTGTATTTCAAGCCAAGAACTAGATTCTTTTTCGGAGCTTCGCCGACTTCTTCCACTGAAGAAATAAAGCCTTCAGAGACCAGTACCTCAGCGATACTGCGAGTCATACGAGTCGATGGAACTTCGGTGGTTTGGTGACGCGCTAAGCTTGCATTCCGAATGCGCGTCAGCATATCTGAAATAGTGTCATTCGCTGCCATAGTTGCCTCTGTGATTTGACTGCATTTACTGATCGCGGAAGGGCATACCCATTTCTTTCAGCAGGGCGCGTCCCTCTTCGTCGGTGTTTGCAGTCGTGATGATTGAAATGTCCATCCCCCGAATTTGATCGACACTGTCGTATTCGATTTCAGGGAAGATCAATTGCTCTCTCAGACCGAGGGTATAGTTTCCTCGTCCGTCAAAGCTTTTCGGGCTAATACCGCGAAAGTCCCGAATCCGAGGCAGCGCGAGGTTCATCAAACGGTCCAAAAAGTTATACATGCGGTCAGCTCTGAGCGTCACCATCACCCCAACTGGCATTCCTTGACGAATTTTGAAACCTGCGATCGCTTTTTTAGCGCGAGTTACAACAGGTTTTTGACCAGTGATGATTGCGAGTTCGTTGACAGATGCTTCAAGCGCTTTCGCATTCTGTGACGCTTCGCCCAGACCCCGGTTCACGGTGATCTTGACGACTTTAGGAACTTGGTGGACGTTGGTGTAACCAAACTGCTCTCTGAGTTTGGGAACGACTTTTTCTTCGTACGAGGTTTTCAGTCTGTTGGACATTGTTTTAGTTCCTCCCTGGGCTTGGTCAGGGCTAAGTTAAGTTCAAGGGCTAATCAATGATTTCGCCAGTTTTGATCAGTTTGCGAACCTTGCGACCATCTTCGGTGAAGGTGTAGCAAACTCTGGATGCAACTTTTTGCTTTTCGGAATACAACATGACATTCGAGCTATGGATCGGAAATTCATAGGTCTCAATACTGCCCGATTCGCCTTCGCCTTTTGGCTTAACATGCTTGGTTTTGATGTTTACGCCTTTGACGATGACTTTGCTGAGTCTAGGGAAAGTGCGAACAACCTCGCCCACTTTACCCTTGTCGTTTCCAGAAATCACTTGTACAGTGTCACCCGTTTTAACGTGCATTTTCAGTGCAACGGGGGACTTTTTCTTCTTAAGTGCCATCTACAGCACCTCCGGAGCTAGAGATACGATTTTGGTGAAGTTCTTCTCACGAAGTTCACGAGCGACGGGTCCAAACACACGCGTGCCTCTGGGATTTCCGTCTGCGTTGATGATGACCGCTGCGTTGTCGTCGAACCGGATGCTCATGCCGCTATCACGACGTAAAGTTTTCCGGGTGCGAACGATCACGGCTTTCACCACGTCCGACTTTTTCACTGCCATGTTCGGGGTTGCATCCTTCACGACAGCAACAATGACATCACCAATGCCGGCATAGCGACGATTGCCGCCCAACACGCGAATGCACATCAGTTTCCGTGCGCCGCTGTTGTCTGCCACATTGAGATAGGTTTCCTGCTGAATCATGTCCGTCTCCTAGTAGGGTTAGGCTTTGGTACTCAGGATCTCAAGCACAGCCCAGCGTTTGGTGCGGCTTAAGGGGCGAGTTTCTTGAATCCGAACGCGATCGCCTTCTTTGCACTTGTTTTCTTCGTCATGTGCTTTGTAGCGCTTGGTTCGGACTACGATTTTTCCGTATTTGGGATGCGCGGTACGGCTTTCGACCGCAACCACTACCGTTTTGTCCATTTTGTCGCTGACAATTACGCCAACTCTTTCTTTGACTGCCATTTGGGATTACTCACCTTTCAACTGTCGTTCACGTTCTACGGTCAAAAGCTGCGCGAGGCGGTGCTTAAGATGTTTGAACTGATGGGGTTTATCGAGTTGACGAGTCCCTTGCTGCATTCGGAGTTGAAATAGCTCTTTCTTGACAGCCAGAATTTGATCTGAGAGTTCCTCGTCTTTGAGTTCGCGTGCGTCCGCAATTTTTGGAAGTGCCATGATTTATGATTCCTCCTCGACGACTTGCTGACGGGTGATGAATTTAGTTTTGATCGGGAGTTTGTACTGGGCGAGTCGCATTGCTTCTCTTGCAGTTTCTTCGGGCACTCCTGCGATCTCGAACATGATCCGACCCGGTTTAACGACTGCAACCCAGTATTCAGGCGCACCTTTACCAGAACCCATCCGGGTTTCTGCGGCACGTGCAGTGACGGGTTTGTCAGGGAAAATCCGAATCCAGATTTGTCCACCCCGGCGGATGTAGCGCGTCATCGCTCGACGGCTAGCTTCAATTTGGCGCGATGTGATCCAGGTTGGCTCTAGGGCTTGTAAGCCGAAGTCACCGAAGTTGAGTTGACTTCCGCGTGTCGCCAATCCTCGCATCCGACCGCGCTGCTGCTTACGGAATTTTGTTCTTCTTGGGCTTAACATTGGTCGATACCTGTAAGGTCTGTGGGTGGGGAGTGGGGAGTGGGGAGTGGGGAGAGCAAGATTCCGCTTTGACAGTCTTTTTCTCCCTATTCCCTACTCCCCGCTGTTTCTACCCTTCATTCGATCGGTCTTCAAAACGCTGACGACGCTGCTGGCGACGACGGGGCTGTTGGTTCGGCGCAACGACTTCTGCTTCGCGCTCTTGTCCGGGTAGGATTTCTCCCTTAAATACCCAGATTTTGATCCCCAACGTTCCGTAGATCGTTTGTGCAGTGGTGTAAGCGTAGTCAATATCTGCTCTCAAGGTGTGCAGGGGAACTCGACCTTCGCGAGTCCACTCTGGACGGGCAATTTCAGCTCCGTTCAGACGACCACTCACTTGGATCTTGATTCCTTCAATGCCAGCCCGCTGAGCGCGTTGGATTGCTTGACGAACGACACGGCGGAACGAAACCCGACGCTCGAGTTGTTCAGCAATGTACTCTCCAATCAACATTGCATCGGCATCGACTCTCGCTACTTCCACCACGTTGATGCGGATTTGACGATCGCTGTTGCCCAATACTTGCTGAAGGTTTGTTCTCAACACTTCAATTCCAGCACCACCGCGCCCAACAACAACGCCGGGGCGAGAGGTACGAATTTCTAAATCAATCTGGTCAGCTTTCCGCTCGACTCGGATTTCGGAGATCCCGGGCTTCTTCAAGTTGTCCAGATTCTTCGGATTCTTCATAAAGAAATTCCGAATCTTGTGGTCTTCTTGCAGCAGTTCGGGATAGCGATCGGCTTCTGCAAACCAGCGCGATCGGTGTTCTTTAATCACACCCAGCCGAAATCCATTGGGGTTAATCTTTTGTCCCATTTTGGTTGTTCTCCCTTATGAATCTGCGCCTGGAGCAACACCGATCGTGATGTGACACGTCGGTTTGCGGATTTGATATGCCCGCCCCTGTGCTCTCGGTCTAAACCGCTTTAGCACAGGTCCTTGGTCAGCATAAGCCTGACTGACAACCAAGCTTCCCCGGTTTAATCCTTCGTTATGCTCAGCGTTGGCTGCTGCCGATCGTAGAACCTTCAAGACAGGCTCACACGCGCGATACGGCATGAATTCTAGGATAATCAGCGCTTCCCGATAGGAACGACCGCGAATTTGATCCAGAACTCGACGCACCTTAAACGGTGACATCCGAATGTACTTGGCTACTGCCTTAACTTCTCCTGGTGTTTGTGTCGCCATTGTTTCTATCTCCGCGATTTCTTATCGCCGCCGCCATGTCCCCGGTAAGTCCGAGTCGGCGCAAATTCACCTAGCTTATGTCCAACCATTTGTTCGCTCACATAGACTGGAACATGAGTTTTGCCGTTGTGTACGCCAAAGGTCATGCCAATCATCTGCGGCAAAATGGTGGACGCTCTCGACCAAGTTTTGATCACTTGGTTGTCTCCTTTTGCCCGTGCTGCTTCCACTTTCTTCATCAAGTGGTCTGCAATAAAGGGACCTTTTTTCAATGAACGTGCCATCGTTTATCGTCTCCTTAACTACGATTCGCGTCCGCCACGTCCGCGCTTAGAAGTCTTACGACGACGACGCACGATCAAGGCGCTGCTGAGTTTCTTCTTGTTGCGAGTCTTCGCACCCAAAGCGGGTTTACCCCAAGGTGTAACAGGACCAGAGCGTCCAATGGGCGCACGTCCTTCACCACCACCATGTGGGTGATCCACTGGGTTCATTACACTACCACGAACTTCAGGACGACGACCTAAATGACGTTTCCGACCTGCTTTTCCTAAGCTCTGGTTGCGGTGCTCGGTGTTGCCCACTTGTCCGATCGTGGCATAACACTCTTTGCGAACTTTGCGAACTTCAGTCGAAGGCAGTTTTAAGGTGACATAGTCGCCTTCTTTTGCAAACACTTGAGCCGCAGCACCCGCAGCACGAACGATCTGTCCGCCCTTACCCGGTTGAAGCTCAACGTTGTGAACGATCGTACCGAGAGGAATATTCTCTAAAGGCAATGCGTTTCCAACTTCGATCGGTGCATCTGCACCCGCTTGCACCTTCGTTCCAACTTGCAATCCGACTGGATGTAAGATGTAACGCTTTTCGCCGTCCGTGTAGTACAGCAATGCGATGCGAGCGTTGCGGTTCGGATCGTATTCGATCGCAGCAACGTTCGCAACGACTCCACGCTTGTCGCGTTTGAAGTCGATGATTCGATAGAGTTTTTTGTGACCGCCGCCCCGGTGACGACAGGTGATCACGCCTCGGTTGTTCCGTCCTTTCTTGCGGTGCTTGTATGTCACCAAAGACTTTTCGGGTTCCGATTTCGTGACTTCCGCGAAGTCAGTCACGCTGCGTTGGCGAGTGCCGGGGGTATAGGGTCGATAATTTCGGATGCCCATAACTTGCTCTCTTGGTGGTTATACTTGTTCGGGGAACAGCGTGATCGAGTCGCCTTCTGCAAGGGTGACGATCGCTTTTTTGTAGGTGGGTTTGTACCCGATGTACTTGCCGACCCGTTTCTTCTTGCGAGGAAGATTCATGGTGCTGATTCCAGTCACCTTGACATCGAATAAGTATTCGATCGCGGCTCTGATTTCAGGCTTGGATGCTTTGGGCATCACTTCAAACGTGTATTGATTCAGTTCTAGTAACCGAGTCGCCTTTTCCGTAATCAGCGGACGGCGAATCAGATCGGCTAGGTTGCGGGGATCAGTCTTCACCGTACACCTCCTGGATTTTTTCTAATGCGGCAGATGTCGCAACAATATGATCTGCGTGCAGCAAGTCATACACATTGAGGTTGTTTGCTGAGATCAGTCTCAGTCTTTCAACGTTGCGAGCCGAGAGATAAACATTATCATCGCGTTCAGCCACGATCATCAAGACTTTCGATCCAGCTTCAACACCCCAACGAGACAGCGCTGCAACTAATTCTTTCGTTTTCGGGCGCGGCAGCTTTGCTGCAAAGTCCTGCACGACGATCAAATCTTCTGCGCGTCCTTGGAATGCCGTTCTCAGCGCTAGACGGCGCTCTTTCCGGTTCATTTTGATCGAGTAATCTCTGGGTTTCGGTCCAAAGATCACACCGCCCCCTCTCCACAGCGGAGAACGGCTCGAACCTGCACGGGCACGACCAGTTCCTTTCTGTCTCCAAGGCTTGCGTCCACCACCGCGCACTTCCGATCGCGTTTTGGTTGAAGCATTACCTTGACGTACATTCGCCAACTGACGAACCACAGCACGGTGCAGAATGCCAGCTGCACTTTCGGGTCTTGCGGTTTTTAATTCGATTGCGGCAGTTCCCGACTCTTTGCCGTCCCAATCTTTTACTTTAAAGTCTGCCATTGTCTATTTGCTCCCGACGATCGTAGCGGGCACGATTTCTACCAGCGCACCGGGTTTTCCAGGAACTGCACCTTTGATCAAGATCAAGTTGCGTTCTGCATCGACGCGCACGATGGTCAACTTCCGAACTGTGGTACGAGTTCCACCTAAGCGACCTGCCATGCGCTTCCCAGGATAAACCCGTCCAGGAGTTGTACCTGCTCCAGTCGAACCTGGTTCACGGTGGTTTTTAGAACCGTGCGACATTGGACCTCTGGCAAAATTGTGACGTTTCTGATAACCGGCGAACCCACGTCCGATGCTAGTTCCAACCACGTCTACAATTTGACCTGCCTCAAACAAATCAGCTTTCAATTGCTGACCGAGGGTGTAGTCTCCTGCGTTATCGACTCGATATTCCATCAAGTGGCGCAGAGGCGGAGATTCTGATTTTTTCAGATGACCAAGCGCGGGCTTGTTCAATGCTTTCTCGGTACATTCGCCATATCCGATTTGGATTGCAGAATATCCGTCTGTTTCTTTAGTTTTTACCTGCGTCACGGGGCAAGGACCTGCCTGAATGATGGTAACGGGGATTGCTCTCCGCTGTTCATCAAACACTTGTGTCATGCCCAGTTTCGTGCCGACAATTCCGACAGCCACTGTTTTTCTCCTGTTTTACACGTTATGCAGAATCAGCGAACCCAACGATCGCCGCTCTGCGTCTCAAGTCACTCCAACGGATCCACGGTCGGACAACCAGAAGAATCTTGCCCCAAGGAGATTGGAGGCAGCGGATTCCGCGTTTTTAAGTTGGTTTCTTCAAGCATTTATCGAAAAGCTGATAGTGCATCTGCTCTGAAAATGCGATTTCCGATCGGACTTAAGTAGGGTTGCTACTCAGTTTCCAGGAGTCGGAATCTACTCGCGAAGAAAGACTGATTTGGCTCAGCTTCTTGCTTGAAGGGTTGCAAGTTCTGGGAGGCTTTACTGTGCGCTCAAGCACACATAAAAATGCTCTCGGAGTTTTATCCAGAGAGATTTCCCGGAAATTGCCCAACTGAATTTTAGCGACAATTAAACACTATAGGACACAATTGGCAAAACTGTCTAGAAAATTTTCAGAGTGGGAACGGGAGGAAAATTAAGAAGTCACCAACCGTAAATTAGAAGTGTCGCGAAAGTCTTTGATATTGTATGTGACTAGAGGTAAATCATGCCGGAGAGCTGTCGCTGCGATCCAGGCATCTTGGGGTGAAATGGGCCGTCCGATAACGTGTCGCTCAGCCCGAACTTTTGCCCATTCCTGACAAAGCAGTTCATCGCTTGGAATAATGATGTAATTCAGAAGAGACTGCTTTAGCTGCTCAAGACGACGTTCTCCCCACTGACGCAGAATTGCCCACTGATAGAGTTCAGCAACTGTCACAAATGAGATGGCTAAATCATGACCATTCAGAAGTGGAAGATATGGAGTAGCGTAGTCACTCGCCTTGAAGATGAAGGAAGCAATATCAGTGTCAATCAGAAGCAGGTTCATAGAACATTAGGTCGCTTGACGCTGTTGCTGTAAGAATGCGAGAAAGTCTTCAATCGAGTCTGCCTCAGGAAAGATACCTGTACCAAAAGCTTTCAAGTTACTCGCATTAAATGTTTGGGGGTTTTGACTCGCACGAAGTTGCTGAAGTGTCAGCCCTTGCCGAAATTGTTTGTCAAGTACTTTCAGATCAACTTGAGAGTCTTCTATCGTGTCATTTTGAAGAATTTGCAGGAGTTGTTGGCGCTCTGTAGGAGAGAGGGGTTGGATAGCCGCGATCGCGGCTTCGAGGTGTGGAGTCATGATGCAATTCTCCGTCAGTACTTAGGTCTATTTTAGATAAAGAGATAGCACTAGCCATTCTGTTGACCCTTGCAACGACAAACAGAGATTTGCTTTGCTTGAGCTAGACTACGATCGTTGTTGACGATCGCAATGTACCGTAAGTTACTCCCAGTTGTTTGAGCCATTTGCGATAGGCGAGAGAAGCGCGATCGCTCGGCAAGTGAAACTCTGTCTGACCATCCAGCGGCAACCGTTTTGGACGATGGGATTCTAAATTTCCGACATCTTGCAGCATGACCTCATCCTGAAACGCCTCCATCTCTGCTTCGGATAGGTGATGAGCATAGTTCAATGCTCCCCATACCCATCCAAGACATTCTTCTTCAGAAACAGGGGTCATGTAAGTTAAAAGCACCATCGTTTGACCATCTTCCCGTTTCTTCATCAGGGCAGCAGTTAAGGGACGGAGCGTCCAATATTCGTAAGTAGCAATACCTCCCTGTCCAGTTCCATCGGGATCGGGCTGCCAGACTTGGATATTCTTCATGTAAATGCCTGTATCGATCGAATGTACCTCATAGTCTTCGATCACAGGTTGACTAGGTTCTCCTAAAATTCCGGCATGGACAAACGGAAAATGAGCTACATCAAGAAAATTCTCAATGGCTCGCAATCCACTACAGCGACAGTAATGCCCACCGCTGAGGTAAGTCTGAAATGTCGGATCATTCCATTCAGGAAACGGAGCAACTGATGTAGGCGGGTTGCCGAGCGCAACGAAAACGACCCCATACTGTTCTTGTACCGCAAACGATTTCACACAGGCTTGTTTTGGTGGGACATAGTTAGGATGAGCCGGGACTTTAACACATTGTCCTGCTGAGTTGTAAGCTAAGCCATGATAAGGACAGACCAGCGTGTTATCTACTACAGTGCCATTGGAAAGTTGCACGCTTCGATGTGGGCAGCGATCTTCCCAAGCTATTGCGTCTGTATTCTGCCCGCGCCAAAGGACTAAATCGGTGCCGAGTAGCCGCGATCGCAGAATGGTTCCAGGTTTGAGATCAGCTGACCGAGCAACAGGATGCCAGTCATTCCACAGAATCGGATCAATCATAGGATTCGCTTCACTAATATGGTTCTTTGAGATGAGGAAATCCTGAATGCTATCAGTGTCTGACTAGCACCTTATCCACGACGGGTAGATTCGAGAGCCTTGGAATTGCTTTCATTGAGCACCGGGAATTTATGCAGGATGAAGTTACTAAAAGCAAATTTACTCTTTCCTCTGATTCTCTGTCTGTAAAGAAAGTAACGGGGGTCAGGCTTTGTTCTTGTTGGACAATCGTGCCTCTCGATAACTGATAGCACCCATTTGGAGGCTATCAGAGCAGCATAAATCCGCGCTAAAAAGTAAATTTCAGACTTCTGGTGGTGCTTCAGTGGGGGGTAGCTCCTCTTCACCAAAGGTTTCGGGCCAGGGGCGAGTTGTTGTCACATCTTCTTCGATCTCCATTGCAGCCGCAACAAAGAATTCTGGAGGGAGCGTTAATGTTGAAAGATTCGTCAGTTGAGCCAGATCCTCGATCGCGCTTTTTGCAGATTGATATCTTGATCGATAATCACGATGGACTAACTTCGACAGAATAGCAGCGAGGGAACCACTGACAATTGCGCGATCGCGCCAAGCAATTTCTCCTGTCTCTGGATCTTCTTGCAATTGGCTAGGAGGTAATCCAGTCAACGCCTGAATGCCAATCATTCCAACGGCATACAAATCACTGTTTAATCGAGGATTCCCTGCACATTGTTCGGGTGGCATATACCCTTGAGTCCCAATCCCGATCGTCGCTGTTGCAATATCGCCTTCAGCCAGTTGTTGATGAAGTTCTTTAACGGCTCCAAAGTCGATGAGGACGAGCTTTTTATCGCGCGATCGCACAATGATATTACTGGGTTTAATATCCCGGTGAATCACATTTCGACTGTGAACGAAATCGAGGATTTGTAAGAGATCTTGCAGCAAAGGAACAATGCGAGATTCCGGCAGATGTCGCCCGATTGTGAGATCTTCACTCAGCATCGAACCTGCAATGAATTCTTGAATGAGATAGAACTCTCCGTCCTCCTCAAAGTAAGCCAGCAATCGAGGAATCTGATCGTGTTCGCCTAATCGCTCTAAGCTTTGGGCTTCAGATCTAAACAAGCGACGAGCAAGCTGTAAATGTCGAGGATTGTTACTCGCTGGACGCAAATGTTTGACTACACAAGCTGGATTGCCAGGACGTTGACTATCTTCTGCAATGTAGGTTTCACCAAAGCCACCTGAACCGAGAACTTTAGTAATCTTGTAGCGCCCGCCAAGCTGTTTCCCTAAAATTTCTTGCTCGTGCTCTTGGAGTAGAGTCTGAAACTCTTCTTGATCTCGAATCAGTTCTTGCACTAAGGGTGCTCTGGCAAATTGTTTGAGCGTCTTGCGGAAAGCTAATTTGTTGCGGTACTCATGCGCTAGACCCGTCCCCAAGAAGGAAACTCCGGTGAGGAGCATAGCCGCGATCGGCACAGCGATCGGTAAAATCATCAAGCCCTGCGTGAATGTCGCATATCCGATTCCTGCCCAAAAGAGCGCAATTGCTCCTGCCCAACCGAGTCTTCCTGTTGGACGTTTGGTTTGCATTTGCAAAAATCCAGCACTCAGGACTAATCCCGCGATCGCGAGTCCAGCAAGACTGGAATTCGGAAATGCATTGCGAATCGATTTATTCTCCAGCAGAGTTGCGATCGCATTGGCATTCAGTTCAATTCCAGGCATCATGCCAACGGCAGTATTCAAACTAGGGCTGATATTGGAAGCGGTAACTCCAATTAGCACAATTTTGTCTTTGAAAACCTGTCCTCGTTTGAGAAAATCGCTATTCCAATTCTCTTCTGATAAAACATTCCAAAATGGAATCGTCGTCCGACTGAATGTGCCATCACCGCCATGCAAAAAGAGATTTTCTCCTCGTGCAGTTGAAGGCGGTAGGTTCGCCGATCGCAAAACCGCATCTGCAAACGGCAAAATCTTTTCCTCATCAAACAATGCCGCCATTTCAGGAGACGATCGCACCTTCTGCACTGCCGCACTGCCTAAGCGATGAATCTTCTCGTTAGCCTCTTTTGGATACTCAATCAATCCATAGGAAATATTCGCGGCTCGGAACGGACAAAATGGCAGCGATAGCCGCATTTGTTCACCTTGGCGATTATCTAGACGGCTGGTTTCGACCGCTAAAGTAATTCGCCCACCATAGCGTTGTAAAACTTGCTGGAGTTGGCGATCGTCTTCTGCAAGTTTCTGATTCGGCTCGGTACAATCTGTCGAAACCTCAGTTTCACCAAAGCTCGGCAAATCCAGAATTAAGTCCACCCCAACAGCTTTTGCTCCAGATTGCATGACTCGATCAATCGCTTTTGCATAGGCAGAGCGTCGAGGTAAGCGACCTGATCCTGAAAGTTGCAGCAGCGTTTCATCATCGATCGCCAAAATCACAATCTTATCCGGAGTCGCAACTGCTCCTCGGATACGCAACATAGCACTCTGAATCTGGCGCTCCCAGTATTGAGCAGATTCGGGTTCGATCGCAGTGACCAGACCTGCAACCAATGCCCACAAAACCAGGCAGCCCTGCCCCAATCGAATAAATTTGGTGTCCTTCTTAGTCGGCGATTCTGTTGGGGCGATTGCGCGATCGATTGAATCGTCCTCTAGCGGCATGGTCTCAGTCGTCAAGTCTCCTGGCTGCTTCACCGTCGTCTGCTGAAACAAACCAGACCGTAACCCTGATTTTAGGGTGAGCGTCAACGCCTGAAATAATCCAGCAGGAGAAACTTTCTTTGACATCTTAGATACAGTCGCACTCAACAAACCGGGACGTTTGATCAATCACACAAAATCGCTTAAGTCAGGACGGTTTTCGATCGAACTTGTTCTATCCCTAATCATACGAGTAGAAGCTAACGCCTCGTCGAATGCAATACTGATAATCTGACTGTTAAAATCTATCTAATTGCCGAGGAACTGCCGCGATCGCTCACGTTCACTAAAGTAAAGGTCTATTCCCTATTGCTGTATAAATCTAATTTAAAATGTTAGGAAAACTCCGCCACATCCAGATGAATCGTGTCAGCTGTCCCTCACTTTGGTTTTATCTGTTACTAAAACAAAGTGGATTTATTCAAGGACAACTGACGATTGAAGCCGATTAGAAGCTGCGACCTATCGCACTTGTAACGGAGAAATGTCAGTATTTATCCATAAATCGAGTCGCGCACTAAATCTGAATTCCGTGGAATTCTAAGTTTTTTTAGTCCGCTCTCAGTTTTCCGTTGCTAGAATTAATTATTCACATATCTTGCTTATACAAGTTCTACGTTCTCTAGCTTCTATGCATTACTCAATGAACCGTCTCTCTATTTTTGTAGACGGAAACAATATGTTCTATGCCCAACAAAAAAACGGCTGGTTCTTTGATCCAAAACGTGTTTTAGAGTATTTTACTTCTGAAAAGAACGTTGAGCTAATTAATGCTTATTGGTACACCGGATTGAAAGATCCCCAAGACCAGCGGGGCTTCCGAGATGCTTTGATTAGTTTGGGCTATACGGTTCGGACAAAGATTCTCAAGGAGTATTATGACGATACTTCGGGTCGATATTCGCAGAAAGCGAATCTTGATATCGAGATCGTTGTGGATATGTTTAACACGGTCGAGCAATACGATCGCGTGATTTTATTCAGCGGGGACGGCGATTTTGAGCGCGCGATCGAACAACTCCGCTCGAAAAACACCCACATTACGGTGGTTTCGACAGAAGGAATGATTGCGCGTGAGCTTCGGAATGTCACCGATCGATATATTGATCTCAACGACATTCGCGATCGCATCGAAAAGGCTGAATATTAGTCAACATTTCATCACGCGATTCATCGGCGTACTACAAAAAGCGCTACAATCACTACAGAAATTCTGACAGGATCTATGCCCGAAGGCTGAAATGCTATTCGGGCATCGGTTTTAGCAGAATTTGATTGTTTCTCTACAAAAAATACACTCCAAAAAACAGTCGAGCTATGAACGCATCTAAATCTGACGATCGCATTCTGATTTTCGATACCACCTTGCGCGATGGCGAGCAGTGCCCCGGCGCAACCCTTAACGTGGATGAAAAACTTACGATCGCGCGTCAGCTTGCTCGACTCGGAGTTGACATTATTGAAGCTGGATTTGCTTTTGCTAGCCCTGGAGACTTCGAGGCGGTTCAGAAAATTGCCCAAGCCGTAGGTACACCAGAAGGTCCGACGATTTGTAGCTTGGCTCGTGCGATTCCCGCAGATATCAAAGCGGCAGCCGAAGCGCTCAAACCCGCTGCAAAACCTAGAATTCACACCTTTATCTCGACCTCTGATATCCACTTGGAATATCAGCTCAAGAAATCCCGCGCGGAAGTTTTAGCGATCGCTGAAGAAATGGTCGCCTACGCGAAATCGTTTGTCGATGATGTGGAATTTTCGCCGATGGATGCAGCCCGTTCCGACCCTGAGTATCTGTATCAGGTGTTAGAACGCGCGATCGCAGCAGGCGCAAAAACCATCAACATTCCCGATACGGTTGGGTACATGACTCCGAGCGAATTTGGGGACATGATTCGCGGCATCAAAGAAAACGTTCCCAATGTCGATCAAGCGATTATTTCTGTGCATGGTCACAATGATTTGGGCTTAGCGGTCGCCTGCTTCCTCGAAGCGGTGAAAAATGGAGCACGTCAGCTTGAATGTACGATCAACGGCATTGGCGAACGGGCTGGAAATGCCTCGCTCGAAGAACTGGTGATGGCGCTGCACGTGCGGCGATCGTATTTCAATCCTTATCTCGGTCGTCCGGTTGAATCGGAAACGCCTTTGACTGGAATTCATACGCAAGAGATTTACAAAACCTCGCGTTTGGTTTCGAGTTTGACAGGAATGTTGGTTCAGCCGAACAAAGCGATCGTCGGAGCAAATGCGTTCGCGCATGAGTCGGGCATTCACCAAGATGGAATGCTGAAAAATCGGCAGACCTACGAGATCATGGATGCGAAAACGATCGGGCTAAACGATACTCTACTCGTCTTGGGCAAACACTCGGGACGGAATGCGTTCCGCTCTCGCTTGGGCGAACTGGGATTTGAATTAACCGATCAAGAACTGAACAAAGCATTTGTCCGATTCAAAGAATTGGCGGATAAAAAGAAAGAAGTCACCGATCGCGATTTGGAATCGATCGTCAATGACGAAGTTCAGCATGTGCCGGAGTTGTTCCGTTTAGAACTCGTTCAGGTTTCTTGCGGCGATTCAGCTTGTCCGACCGCAACCGTGCGCTTAATTACTCCGGATGGAGATGAGCTAACGGATGCAGCTACCGGAACAGGGCCAGTCGATGCAGTTTACAAAGCGATCAATCGAGTCGTAAATGTGCCGAATCAATTGATCGAGTTCTCGGTGCAGTCTGTCACCGCAGGCATTGATGCGATCGGGGAAGTTACGATTCGATTGAAATATGGCGATCGTGTTTTCTCAGGTCGTGCTGCGAACACGGATATTATCGTGGCATCGGCTCAAGCTTATGTAAACGCCCTGAATCGTCTGTATGCTTCCTTGCAAACTGCGGATAGTCAGCAGGTGATTGCATCTCAAACGACGGTCTAAACAGACAATTGATCTTTGAATCCCCTCAAGTCCTCTTTGAATCAGGAGACTTCAGGGGATTCTTTTCAAGTTTGGGTCAGCCAAATCCTTGAATTGGGTATCAATCGCCATACTCTGATTCTTTCAAAAACTTCCGCAAGTTCGCGAAATACTCTTCACGATCGCTTTCCTGATAAACCTGCCGTAACCGCTTCCAGCCGTCCTCTTGCTGACCAAGCAAATACTTATCTGCCAAGTAAGCTGCCAAAATCCCCCGCACATCGGCATCGTTCCCCTTCACTTCCTGATACGCTTGCCAGAGCCGATAGGCATGACTATGAATGAGCTTGGGATATGTGCGAGTCACATCGATCATCTTGCCATTCTCAAACCGCCAAATCTGAATCGGAAACGCTGAGGCTGCATAGCTCGTAAACGCATAGGCAAAGCTATCATTCGCGCTCATAAATTCGACTTTTCCATCTCCCTCCAAATCTTGCAGTTGATAGCCCAAATTCCCCCAAAATGCCCGTGACTCAACATATTGCTGCTGCTTCGCATCGTAGTGATAGATCAGCGAATACGTGCAGCAATGCGCGCCACCTGTAAAGAAATCGAGAATCACTTCAGGCTCTTGGTCGCCGTTGAGGTCACGCACCAGGAAACTATCTTGATCTTCTGCATTCCAATCCAGCAGGGGTCGATCGTATTCTTCAGAGCCAGGAGCCTTGTCAAAAACAGTTTGATTGGAGCGCTGAATTTTCAAGCGCAGATTTTGAACTTGCGGAAATTCGTCAGGCTTGCGATCGCGCTCATACGACAATTCTGCTTTCACATTGCCTTGCTGAACGGTCTTAGTGACCGTTTCTGCCCGAACCGAAGCCACCGCCATCCCAAACACACCAATTCCCGCCAACACGATCGCCCGGATAGTCATCATAAAAAAATGCAGTCTCAGAAACTGCATTTAACTACCATTCACGAGTTCGGAATTACGAATTGCGATCGTTCGGGTTGCGGACGAAATTTCCAGTAGTGTGACATCGCAAAATGCAGCGGTTTTACCAGCGCATACAGCAGAGTCAAAATGATGAACGTAATGACAATCGTGATCATCGGTTGTCGATCAAACACATCTCCAACCAGGCTAGATGCCACATCGTTCCAATGCGTCAAAATATTCCAGCTATTGAAGCGTAAAAAGCGCCCGAGAAAAATCCCGATCGCGCTCAGTGCATGTAAAGTTAATTCCATCGGGAAAACATAGTGTCTTAACCCGCGCTGTTTCAAATAATATCCAGCATTCATTAATGACATCACATACGCTTCAAATCCCGCTGTCAGGAATACAACAAACAACGGAACATAAATGAGGGTAACAACCCAAATCGAAGCACCTGCACGCACCCAGTTCACAAAATGAATAATATCAGTGAGAATATAGGGCGCATTGGGAAGAAATGCGACAAAGACTGCAACTCCAAGCCACCAGAATAAGGAGCGGTGACGATATTCGATCGCAGTTTTCACGATAGGTGTTCGTCGAAACAGAAACACGCTCAAAACCAAAGGGATAAATGCTAGGAAAAGGTTCCAGCCTATCCAATCTGCATGATTCACGACTGTCCGGATCGCTTCTGAAACCAACAACTTGATCGAAAAGTCCATAATTCAGTATTGAGAAATTACTTTTGATGCAAATTTAACGGCTCGATTTGTCGATCGTATGACAACCCCATAAAAAAACCCCGGAGATTTTCCGGGGTTCCTCTGAATGATTAGAGATTGAGTTGGTTTCCGCGACGATATTGGGTGTAAGCGGCAACAAACAAACCTGCTAACGTGACAGGCACTAATCCCAGCACGATGCCAAGCAAAATTGGCTCAACCATGTCTGAACTCTCCTCAGTTTGTAAGATTTTGAAACTTAAATCATGAAGGTTTCTTTATTCCTATCTTAGCCCCTCTTGTAGCTCCAACGCTGAAACACCTTTTATTCTCCAGAACTTTTGCAAGATTACAGATTTCGGTGCAGCAGGGGTTCCTGAAAGTTGTTAAAATCTGTTTAGTAAATGAGTGAATATTTTTTACAGTCCTTTTCCTTGATATCCTCTTTTGAACGAGCAACTTGTCAAATCTGAAGGGTTATCCCAAAGAATTATTACGATCGTGCTAGTGGTTTGTTTTGCGATCGTAGTGGCGCTTTTGGGTGCAACCCGATTGCACCGACCTGACCCCTATGTCCAGGAGGTGTTATCACTGCATGGGGATTCAGTTCAAGGTCATGCGATTTTTCAGATTAACTGTGCTGGATGTCATGGAATCATGGCAGATGGCAAAGTTGGTCCTAGTCTGAAAAATGTTTCTGATCGAAAATCTCCTCCCCGTCTGATCAAGCAGGTGATCAGCGGACAGACTCCTCCCATGCCCAAATTTCAGCCTAGCCCACAAGAAATGGCAGATTTGCTGAGCTATTTAGAGAGTCTCTAGCAAGCTGCACAATCAATTGGATAGGGAGATAGAGAGAAATCTAAAATCATGGTTCTCCCCACTCCCTACTCTATAAAGTTCCGGATCAGAATAAAAAGTACCGCTGCGCCATCGGTAACACCGTTGCAGGCTCACACGTGAGCAATTCTCCATCTGCACGCACCTGATAAGTTTCAGGATCAACCTCCATCTGCGGCATTGCATCATTTAATTTCATATCCCGCTTCGTCAAGCTCCGAATTCCCGACACCGGAACTAACTGTCTTTGCAGATTCAGCGAACCCAATCCGCCTTTCTTGAGCGAAGCTTGTGAAACAAAGGTAAGAGAAATCGGCGCGATCGCACCTCCAAAACTGCCAAACATCGGACGCATATGCACAGGCTGTGGAGTCGGAATACTTGCATTCGCATCTCCCATCTGTGCCCATGCAATCATGCCACCTTTGATCACCAGTTCTGGCTTCACGCCAAACATTGCAGGTCGCCATAGACACAAATCAGCCAATTTCCCAACTTCGACTGATCCCACATGGTCTGCAATGCCATGAGTGATCGCAGGATTGATCGTGTACTTGGCGACGTAGCGTTTTGCGCGGAAATTGTCATTGCGATCGCTATCTTCTGACAAAGCGCCGCGCTGAACTTTCATCTTGTGACCAGTCTGCCAAGTCCGAATGATTACTTCTCCAATCCGCCCCATCGCTTGCGAATCCGAAGACAACATACTGAAAGCACCGATATCATGCAGGATATCTTCAGCCGCGATCGTTTCTCGACGAATCCGAGATTCTGCAAACGCCACATCCTCTGGAATACTGGGATCAAGATGATGACAGACCATCAACATATCCAGATGCTCATCCAGCGTATTCAGTGTGTAAGGTCGGGTCGGATTTGTCGAAGAAGGCAGAACGTTTGCCTCACCACAGACTTTGATAATGTCTGGAGCATGTCCACCTCCTGCACCTTCGGTGTGATAGGTGTGAATGACTCGATTTTTGAACGCTGCGATCGTATCTTCGACAAAGCCCGCTTCATTGAGTGTATCCGTGTGAATCGCAACCTGCACATCATACTCATCCGCAACGCTGAGGCAGGTATCGATCGCGGCTGGAGTCGTGCCCCAATCTTCATGGAGCTTTAATCCCATTACACCCGCCTTAATTTGTTCTTCGAGCGCATCCGGTTGGCTCGAATTTCCTTTGCCCAAGAAGCCTAAATTCATCGGAAATGCTTCAGCCGCTTGCAGCATCCGATGAATGTACCAAGGGCCAGGAGTACAAGTCGTCGCATTCGTTCCCGCAGCAGGTCCAGTTCCACCTCCAATCATGGTCGTAATGCCAGATGCGATCGCGACTTCAATCTGTTGGGGACAAATGAAGTGAATGTGAGTATCAATTCCCCCTGCCGTGAGAATCATGCCTTCTCCCGCGATCGCTTCGGTTCCAGGCCCAATAATGATCGTGACATTGTCTTGGATGTAGGGGTTGCCTGCTTTGCCGATCGCATGAATTTTGCCGTCTTTGATGCCGATATCTGCTTTGACAATCCCCCACCAGTCGAGAATCAGCGCATTCGTAATCACGGCATCGACTGCACCATCGGCATTTGTGATCGGAGACTGCCCCATGCCATCCCGAATGACTTTTCCACCGCCAAATTTCACTTCATCCCCGTAAGTCGTCAAGTCTTGTTCGACTTCGATGATCAATTCAGTGTCAGCTAAGCGAACGCGATCGCCCACAGTTGGACCAAAAGTTTCAGCATAGGCGCGGCGATTCATGCGATAGCTCATAGGGCAACCTCAGACAAATTCTCGGTTGTTTATTATCAGGGCAATTTCTCTCAGTTCTGGATGCCTTTAGGATTTTGACGGATTTTGACGGATTTTGGGGGAGTGGGGAAAGGAGCATGACTTGCGGCTAGATCCAACCTGATGAGAGGGCTTGATAAATCGCTTGATATCGGGTTTTTGCTTGCAGCTTGCTCAGTACGTTGTTGATGTGAAACTTCACTGTGCTCTCACTAATGATTAAGTGTTCAGCGACATCGCGATCGCGGTTTCCTTGCGTGAGCAGCGTGAGAATCTCGACCTCTCGTTCTGACAAAATCGAGGGTGACACACTCGAAGTGTAAGGAACACTCAGAACAATCTGAATCAGTTTCTGGTCAGAACTTAATTGGGTTTGAATGTCGCGATGTTTAGAAGTGGGAAAAATGCGATCAAAGGATGCCGTTAACCATCGAACAGCATCCGGTTCAGCAATTTTTGCTGTGGGAACGGTTGCTTCGAGTGAAACCGCACTCTCACTGTAGATCAAGCGACCATAAGAGCAGTCCACAGTGCTGAGAACTTCGGCGGCTTTAAGAAACCCATAGACAATCGACGGTGCTAAACTTCGCTCTGTCCCTACTAGCGTCAATCGTGCTGTTTTCAATACAGTTACAAGTTGCTCAGACAGCATTAGTTCATTAGCTTGGCTAGTAGAACTAAACTGATTGTGCTGTGCTTGCTGATACTGAATTGCAGTATCTAAAGAAATGGTGACAATCGTGCAGAGGGTCTGTAAAACCTCCAAAAATTCGGGAGCTAGTACATGGCGGCTAAACATCGCGAGTACGCCAATCACGCGATCGTGGGCAACTAACGGGTAGCCTGCAAAGCCTTGAATTCGATTCTCGATCGCCCAGGCTCGATCGCCCACCCAGGACTCAGCAGGCAGATTATTACTCAAAAAAGCAATGCGATTTTGAGCAATTTTACCAACCTTGTAAGCACCGAGCGGAACTCTAGCAAATCTACCATCTGTGCGAGTGTGCAGCCCTGCTGATGCAACGAGTCGCAGCATCGCTTGATCGGGGTCGAGCAGCCACAATCGAGCCATTGCAAAATCGAATCGATCGATTAATCCGGTGGTGACTGTTCGCGCAATTTCTTCCGGGATCAGACAGCCTGAAAGCGTTTGAGCAATTTCATTGATCTGTTGTAAATCGAGCAAAATCCTTGCCGAATCAGCGATGCTTGGCGGTTGAGGCATTAGAAATCTCGATCGAAGAATCTAGTGACTCGATTATACTGCTGGAAACTCATCTGCTAAGGTTCAGTCACGCTCAAATCATTGGAATTTGCCATTGCATCATGCTCGACGGGAATCGGGATTAACTTCTCTCCAAAGCAATCTCTCAACAATCCCATCAATGCTGGCACAACTGTCGGAGTTAATATCGTTGAGAATGCTAATCCTCCCGTCAGGACAATCCCCAACCCTTGATACAGTTCTGACCCTTGTCCAGGTAAAACGGCAAGCGGCAACATTCCCAAAACACTGGTTCCTGCCGACATAAAGATTGCTCTCAATCGATCCTGCGTCGCACTGAATAATGAGGAATCGTAATCTTTTCCTTCCTGCTGAAGTTGTAAAGCGCGATCGACAATTAAGATCGCATTATTCACAACAATTCCAGTCAGAATTACAAATCCTACCGCAGTAATCATATCCAATGGAACCGACATGCCGGGAATTTGATTCACCAACACTAAGCTCAGTAATGCGCCACTCATTCCCATCGGAATCGTTGCCATAATCACAACTGGATAGAGAAACGATCGATACAACGCAACCAGTAATAGATAAGTAATCAGAATCGCAAATGCAAAAGCAGAAGATAATTGCGAAACGGTTCTTGCCAGTTGATCCGCCGTTCCAGCCAGTTCGAGGCGATAGCCTGAGGGTAAGTCTGCACGGGCTGGAGCTAATATTTCGCGATTGACTTGATCGACGATGGCTCCGAGAGATGCCGTGTCATTGAGAGATGCCGTGAGCGTAATCGATCGCTCTAAATCCGTGTGATTGATGACATCGGCTCCGGTAGTTTCTCTGACTTCCGCCACATCACTCAACTGAATTTGTCTCCCTCGCGCAAACAAGGGCAATTCTCGTAACTGCTGAGGCGTTTGCACGAACGCATTTTGCAGTTCGACAGTGACATCGAGTTCTTTTTTTCCATCGACAAACTTAGAAGCTAGTCTTCCCCCCAAAGCCGTCTCAACGATTGAGCCAACTTCAGATTCGGAGAGTCCAACTTCTGCCAGCCTTTCGCGATTGGGCACGACTTGTAATTCGCCTGCACCCAGCACAAAGTTCGATCGCACATTCCGAATGCCCTTCAACCCGCGCAACTTACCCGCGATTTCTCGATCGAGTTGACCCAACTGATTCAAATCTGTGCCAATAATGTCTACCTCAAATTCTTTGCCCGGATCGCGGAAGATCGATGGACGCACCGGAATCATAAATCGATAGCCAGCAAAGTTATTACTCGCACCGCGGAATCGGTTGACCATTTCTGCCAGTCCGCGAGTTGTTGCATATTCAGGCTTGAGAATCGCTGCAATTGCTCTCAACCCTCCGGGCCGATCGATAAACATCACACGATCGACTTCCGGCTGTGCCCGCACAAATGCTCGAACTGGCTCAGATTGCTTGATGGATTCTGTGATACTAGTTCCAGGTAATGGTTCGACTCGCCACTGAATCGTATTGCGATTTCCTTCAGGCAGATAATCCGCCGGAGGCAGCAGCAAAAAGCTCACGAATAGCAATGACACTGGAACAGCTAGCACAATCAAGCGTCGCCCGATTCTCCGTCGCCCCATTGACCAGCGGACTGTTCTGGCTAAAAAGCGTTCTAACTTCGCTTGAGCATGGCGAAACACCGCAGAAGTTTTCGCAATCGATCGCTCAAACCAATTGCCACCCCGATATTCTCCACCTTCAAACATCTGCACTGCTTCTGACTCTTTCAGAAACAATCCCGATAGCATGGGCACTAAAGTAATTGCAGCAAACAACGAGAATAGGGCAGCACAAGACATCGTAATTGCCATATCTGCATAAAGTTGTCCTGCTTCCCCTGTGACCATCAGCAATGGAACGAAAACGACAACATTCGTGAGCGTCGAGCCGAGCATTGCCCCCCAAACTTCTTGAGTTCCGTCGATCGCTGCTCGAAAGGCATTTTTTCCACGCTGCATGTGGGTAAATACATTTTCGATCACCACGATCGAGTTATCTACGACCATACCTGTCGAGAATGCAATCCCAGCAAGGCTAATAATATTCAGCGATCGACCCAACCACGACAGCACAATGAAAATTATCACTGAACTAATCGGAATCGTAATTGCAATCACAGCAACCGTTCGCATCGATCCTAAGAACAAGAGCAAAACGATGGTGGCAAGTAATGCTCCAGCAACCAGATTTTCCTGAACGAACTTCACAGATTGACCAACGTATTCGTTTTCGTCATAGTTAAAGACGAACTGAATCCCTTCTTTTTGCTCATCGAACTGGGCTTGAAGTTCAGCAATGGCTTCGCGAACCCCTTTAGAAATCTCAGGAACATTTGCCCCAACCTGTCGAATGATGCCAACTGCAACTGCGGGCTTATCGTTAAACAGAAAAGCACCGTCGCGAACCTTGCGCCCCATTGCCACCTGCGCCACATCGCGAATGTAGACGGTTCCTGCTGCATCTCGCCGCAGCACAAAGCCTGCAAGCTGTTCAATATCTTGTGTTCGACTAATTGTTCTCACACGATATTCCCGTCGCCCTAACTCCAGAGGGCCACCTCGAATATCGCGATTATTTTCCCGCAGCACTCGCACAACATCACCGATCGTTAAATTGCGATCGGCTAATGCCTTGGGATCTACTCGCACTTCGACTTCCCGCCGCTGTCCACCCGGAACAATAAACTGCCCAACTCCCGGAACCCGTCGCAATCGAGGTAAAACAATTTCTTCTGCTAAGTCCCGATAGTGATCAGGATTTGGCTCGAATCCGGGCTGTGTGTCTAAAGGAATCCACATCATCGGAGAACTATTGCCTCCGACCAATTCCACATTCGACTCTAATGCTTCCGGTGGCAAATTCCCAACCTGCTGCAATCGATTGATCACATCGACCAACCGACGTTCGACATCGGTTCCTTCCTGAAATTCCAGCGTGATCGAACTCGCGCCAGCTCGCGAAGCACTACTAATCTGTTTCACGCCCAGAACTTCTTCCATTTGTTCTTCGATCGGGCGAGTGATCAAATCTTCAACTTCTGTCGGAGCCGCACCTGGATAAGCTGTGCGAATCGTAATCTCAGGTCGATCGCCTCCTGGCTGCAATTCAAGCGGCAGTCGAAACAAAGAAAACACGCCAAAAATAGCAAGGAGGCAGAACAAAACAAATGTTCCATGTCTCCAGCGAACCGCAGTTTCGATCAATTTCATGAGGGGTCTCCGATAACTTTGACGGGTGCGCCTTCATTCAATCCATCTCCACCTCGCAGGACGATCTCTTGTCCCGATCGCAGTTCCGGACTAAAGATCGCGACTTGTTTACCCATATCCGTGACCAGTTCAACCGGGATCGGTTTTGCTTTGCCATCTGCGATCGTAAAGACCAACCATTCATTTCGCCGCCGCGTCAAGACATCGCGCGAAACCACAAAGCTTTCTCGATTCGTCGGCAGCGTCAAAGCGCCCGAAATCGCCATCCCAGGCAACATTCCTTGTGGTGGATTGATCTGAACCCTCACGCGTTGCCGCCGAGACGTTGTATCCGCAGAAGGCACAACGGCTGTGATCGTCGCTTGCTGTTTCCACTGCGGCAAAGCTCTAGCAGTTAACGCGATCGACATCCCCGGTGTCACTCTCCCGCTCAGATCCTCCGGCAATTCCAAAAACACATCGACTTGATTCCCGGAAACAAGGGTAACAATCTGCCCCGAACTTTGAACTAAATCGCCTCGGCTCACATGTCGGGTTTGGACAATTCCCGATTCGGTTGCGACAATCTGAGTCCGTTGCTGAGCCAGTTGAGCCTGATTGACCGTCGCGATCGCGGCTGCAACATTTGCTTTTTGTGCGTCAATCTCTTCTCGAATTGGACCTGCTTTTGCTTCTGCTAAGCTTGCTTCTGCTGCGAGTCGTGCTTCGGTCGCTTGATCGACGTTCGATCGCGCTTCGACTAACAATCGCTGCGAAATGGCTCCTTCCTTCACGAGTCCAGAGGTTCGCTTGAAATTATCCTGAGCTTCCTGCTCTCGTGCTTTTGCTGCATTCACTGTTGCTTGTCGCTGAGCAATGATCTCAGGTCGTGTTCCGACTTGTAAGCGAGCTAAATTGCTGCGTTGTTGAGCGAGTGCTGCTTGAGCTTGAGCAATCCCTAATTGTTGATCAGAATCATCGAGAACTGCGATCGCCATGCCTGCTGTGACGGGATCTCCAGGCTGGACTAGAATTTCCTCGACAATTCCACCTGTCTGTGCCCGAATCGTCGATTGCTGGCTCGCTTCAACCTGTCCGAGAAGTTGTACAGTTCGGGTGGGAATTCCAGGGGCGAGTCTAGTCGTTTCAACGGCTCTGGGAGGTTGCCCTTGAGGTTGAGCTACGGCAGGTTTTTCTCCTGCTGAACTGAACATTCGCCAAACCCCAAACCCACCTACGGCAACCAGCCCAACACAGAGCAACCCAATCCAAGGTTTGCGATTCGGGTGAGTCGGTTGAGCATCGAAAGTTTCAGGAGGATCGATCGAGGGCTGATGTTGAGAGTCGAGGGATTCCATAGTTCAATGCCGCGAAGGAGCAAAGCAGTCAAAGAGTAAGCGAGACAAACGACTGGTCGATCGTCGAAAACTCAGCGCTAAAGTTTTAAGAATTTTTAATAATCACTGAGGATTCTAACCGATCGATATCGAATTTGGAAGGAAAGGTAATGTCACAGAAAAGCCCTAGAAAAGAAATCTTCTAGGGCTTTTCCTCAATGATTTAGAACTCAGACGAAATGCTAGTGGTGAGCCAACTTTCCGCCCCCACTTCTACGACTCCGTTGGATTCACAGCATGTAATCCACATTCTTTCTTCGTTGCATCTTCCCACCACCAGCGACCTTCGCGCTCATGCTGATTGGGTAGCACAGCTTTTGTGCAAGGCTCACAGCCAATGCTGATAAAGCCCCGTTCATGCAAAGGATTGTAGGGAACTTCATACGCCCGAATGTATGTCCAAACTTGAGCAGACGACCAATTCGAGAGCGGATTGAATTTGATTAATTCGCGATCGCCAGAAGAAAACGCGCCATCAACTTGCACGATCGGCACAT
Organism: Leptolyngbya sp. UWPOB_LEPTO1; assembly: GCF_017302695.1. Classification (NCBI taxonomy): domain Bacteria; kingdom Bacillati; phylum Cyanobacteriota; class Cyanophyceae; order Leptolyngbyales; family Leptolyngbyaceae; genus Leptolyngbya; species Leptolyngbya sp. UWPOB_LEPTO1. Next base: position 99,153 of record NZ_JAFLCJ010000005.1, read on the forward strand.
CTGAACGAGTCGAAGGGCTTTGATCTTTGCGCTGTCCTGTGATCCAAGCATCCAAACTAGACAGCTTGCGGCGCAGGGGCGCAACTTTGCGAATTCCGCAGCATTCTTTGTGTCCATCTTCGTAGAAGCTGAACAGCCCTTTTGCTTTTACAAAAGCTTCGAGTTGTGCAGCATCAGGAGAGAGAATGTCGATCGCAATTCCGTAGTGTTTTCTGACTTTCTCAATAAACTGATAAGTCTCGGAATGCAGTCGCCCTGTATCCAAACTAAAAACCTGAATGTCTTTCTTCAAGCGATGTGCAATGTCAATGAGTACAACATCTTCTGCACCGCTAAATGAAATTGCAATGTTGTCATATAAGCTCAGTGCCTTTGCCACAATTTTCTGAGGACTGAGGCTGGATAATTCCTCATTTAAGCTAGGAATATCTAGAGCAGGTTGCGCGGTACTTTGCGCCATGATTGTGTTCTCCGGATCTTCGTCAGCATCCATTATCTAACTTCAGGGGACGGATTGTGCTGAGTTAAACTGGAGCATCTTGATGGAATTGAAAAATGACACAAGCGAAATCGAGATTTAGTACGATCGAGGATTATCTGGCATATGACGATGGAGCGGACATCCCCTACGAATTGGTTGATGGGGTGTTAGTTGAGATGGGCGCAGAAAATCCGGGTAATGTTGCGATCGCAATTTTTTTAATCTCTGTCTTCCTCCAACTTTCAGTTCCTCACTATCTCATTCATCGCGGAACTGAAATCGTGGTTCCGAGTCAAAGTGTGACCAGTCGATATCCCGATTTGATCGTCTTGACGGAAGCATGTTGGTCGGCACTTTCTGGAGCAAAGCGATCGCTAATCACACCAGAGATGCCTGCTCCTGCCCTAGTGATCGAAATCGTTTCGCCTGGTGAGCCAGGAGAGAAAAAATACGACAGAGACTACATCGATAAGCGAAAAGAATACGCAGCGCGAGGCATTCCAGAATATTGGCTGATCGATCCGTCTCGAAGTGTCATCATTGTTTTGCATTTGAGCGGACAACTCTATCAAGAAATTGGACGTTTTCAGGGTCAAGATCAGATCGTTTCTCCTACATTTCCAGGGCTAACTCTAATCGCAGAACAAATTTTGCAAGCAGGTGTTTAGCTCAAAGGCATCCCAAGTTGACTCAAATTCAAAACATGTCCTCCTACGACTAAATAAACGGTATCCGCGATCGCGCCCAACCGCCGCGTTAAATTCCCCAAGCGATCGCGAAACACTCTTCCTATCGGATAAGCCGGAACTACACCCCAGCCTGTTTCTTCTGCCACAAAAATGAGCAAGCTTTCTGTTTGTTCAAAACTCTGAAACAGATCGGCAATTGTCTTCTCCCATTCCGTTTCAGACTGGTCTAAAAGATTCGCCAACCAAGTTCCTAGCGAATCAATCAATAGACAATCCGATGAATTCGCGATCGCATCACTTAGCTCGACTGGAACAGATTGAGTCTGCCATTCCAAAGGACGACGTGATCGATGTAACTCAATCCGCGCCTGCCATTCTGGATCGTCAGAATTTTCTTGAGCTGTTGCAATATAAATAACAGATTGACCGGAATCCTTTGCCAGTTTTTCTGCCCATTCACTTTTGCCCGATCGCGCTGCCCCCGTCACCAAAATCACTTGTGCCATAAATTTTTCAGATAAAATCTTTGCTGAATCTGAATTCCCCGCTACAATTAGCCTTACTTCAACCTAAGACAGAGCAGCAATGAAGAAAGATCTGCGGCGAATTGAAGACACCTTACTTCAACTCAATAAACGAGTCCCTACGCTCGACACTGCTCCGACCCCAGAACCTGAACCTCTGCAAAAACCAGTCTCATTTGATCTTCACACAAAGCCGCCTAAAGTCGTTGAACCTGAAATCGCTGTACCTCCGAGTGTTAAACCCGCGCCAAGTTCAGACCCCAAGCCGCTCAATCTCCCTAAACTCAAAACACCTAATTTCTCCAGCCATCGCAACGCCGCAAATCCTGCTTTGGCATCCAGCCTGCTCGCTGAAATGCAGGTGATCACAGAAAGCTGGCACACTGAACTGAACCAGATTTTACGCCAAATCCAGGATCTCTATTTAGAAGGACCCATTGTCGATGGCTGGCTCGAATCCCACACAGGTGAACCCCTCGGTGATCTTTCCACTCTTCGTCATGCCGAAGTCGATCGCTTAATGAGCTACATCGAAGAAATCTGCGCCACCCCAATTCCAGGGACAAAAGACGCACCCAAAGCTGGATATCGCCTCTGTGGCATTAATGCCGACGGTCAGCGCTGGTCATATCCCTGTCCGACTGAGCAAATTCCCAGCCTCAGTCTTGCGATCGCCCGATATCACAAACTTCGCCAACTGCTCGATCGCAAACAAACCTTAGAAAATCGTCTCACGGGACTAGCTGAAACGCTCGTAATCATGCACGGACAGATGCAAGATTAGGCGTTTCGGGCACTCTAAAGCTTGACTTGATTCAAGCCTGAGGTATGGTTGTGCCCACACTCCCCATTTCCGCCATCATTTGCACCCACAATCGCGATCGCTATCTCGGTTTAGCGATCGATAGCCTGCTTGCCCAGGATTTCGCAGACTTTGAAATCATCGTCGTCGATAACGCCTCCACCGATAGCACTCGTCAAGTCGTCGAAGCTCGATTAAAGAACCCGAAAATTCGCTACATTCATGAACCTGAAATCGGCTTATCCGTCGCCCGCAACACAGGTGCAAGAATTGCCCATGGTAAGATTTTGGCTTACTTAGATGACGATGCGATCGCCTCTCCGCACTGGCTCACCACCCTTTATAACGCCTACCTTCATAATCCAAACCTCGCGATCGCGGGTGGCAAAGTCACTTTAATCTGGACAGATGACATGACGGCTCCAGACTGGCTCTCGGATGGACTTGCCGGAAATTTAGGGGCATATGATTTAGGAGATTCGGTCGTTAACATCGATCGCCCCGGACTGACCCCACGCGGCTTGAACTACTCCATCCGGAAAACCTTTCTCAATCAGATTGGCGGCTTCGATCCGAATCTAGGACGAGTTGGTAAAAATCTTCTTTCTAATGAAGAACTTCACATGACCAATCGCGCCCTGCAAATGGGCTGGGAAGTTGCCTATATTCCGGATGCTCATGTTGCGCATCATGTCGCTCCGGAGCGCGTCAAACGACAGTGGTTTCTCAATCGCGGTTGGTGGCAAGGCATTAGCGAATGTTATCGCGAACAAATTGCAGGCGAAGCTGGAATCGGTCAATTTCGTCGTGGGGGAGAACGCTTAATTCGTGGACTGTACAAGTCCGTCAAATTTGCGACGAACCCAACTCAGCGGTTTGAAAATCTTGTTTACAGTTACGGTCAAATTGGCTATTTAATCAAAGCCTTGCAAGGACTTGTCTTTTCTTCTAGATCTGTAAAGCGATCGTAAAACTTATCCGTATAGCACTGACAGCAGTGTTTTCATTCGGCAAGAATATTACGTAGATTCCACATCTGTAAAAATCCTGATCGTAAGAATGTGGATCAGGACGTACCCTTTCTCGTCACAGCTTTAGAAATGACTGCTACTCAGGTATCTTCCACAACACCTCAGACCGCAGCCTCGGTTCGCGATCTCGTTCAGGACGCTTATCATCAGGGGGCTTCCAGTCTCTATATGCAAATTGGTCGCGCTCCTTTTTACCGACTACAGGGCAAACTCATTCCTCAAGATCACTTTGCGCTGATCACACCCGATCGCTACAACCATTACATCCAAGAAATTTTATCGCCATCGCAGCTGAAGCAATATCTCGAAACTCAAAAGCTAGACACGAGTGTGCAGATCCAGGGGTTCATCCAAGCCCGGTTAAATTGTGGTCTGACGACACAGGGCGTTCCAGCAATGAGTTTGAGTGCGATCGAGTTGGATCAGCCGAGCGAAGATTTGAAAGAATTTGGAACCATTCGCCGCATGGTAAAAGATGCATTAGAACAAAACGCATCCGACATTCATCTGCAAGTTGGCGAAACTCCGAGATATCGCATTCAGGGACAGATGCACTTGCAAGCGCAATACGGAACCATCACATCCCGCCAGTTTGAAGAATTTCTAGAAGAAATCCTCTCCCCTGAGCAACGAGAAGCTTTTCATACCAAGCAAGAATTAGACACTGCCATTTTCTATCCAAATCTTGTGCGATGCCGAGTTAATTGCGCTCAATCGTTGATGGGTGGCGTGATGGTGTTACGGCTCATTTCCCTAGAAGTGCCCACAATCGCGAAACTCCGACTTCCCGATCGTTTAGCCCAACTCGTTGAAGAACGCCAAGGATTGATCCTCGTCACTGGACCTGTCAACTCTGGAAAATCCACGTCACTCGCGGCAATGCTGCGTCATGTCAACGACACGTTACCTCGCAAAATTGTCACGATCGAAGATCCGATTGAATATGTTCATGCCTCCAATCAATGCTTGATCACGCAGCGAGAAGTTGGACTTCATACCCAGGAATTTAAAGAGGCACTCCGCGCAGCCCTACGGCAAGATCCAGATATCTTGCTGATTGGAGAGATGCGCGATCGCGAAACCGTCGATACAGCAATCCGCGCAGCACTCACCGGACATTTAGTTCTCGGAACACTCCATACCAAAGGAACCGTCAACGCCGTGAAGCGGCTCCTCAACTTCTATACCCCCGAAGAACAAGACTCGGTTCGCATTCAAATCGTAGAAGCTTTGAGAGCCGTCATTGGACAAGCCCTTGTCCCAACGATCCAAGGCGGTCGAGCAGCAGCACTTGAAATCATGCTCAATACCGATACCATTCGCGATTATCTACAAAAAGGCTGCATCGACGAAATTTATCAACTGATGGAAGAAGGCACAGACGGCTCTCAAACTCTGAACCAAGCGTTATTCGATCTCTATAAAAATGGTGAGATTACCGATGAGAATGCGCTATCAGCATCGCTTCATCCAGACGACTTAAATTACATGATCAAAAACGAATCGCGTCGATCGAGCCGCTCTGGATTGATGAGCAAGGCTTACTACAATCAATCGCCACTCTAGGACAGGGTTGTTTTCAGCTAGAAAAAATGATTTGATTCAGCGCGTTGTGACTTGGCTCAACTCTCTAGCCCAGGATCTCGATGGGTAGAGGAACGTTGAATGTCAATCCTTATGGAGGATGCAAAATCATTCATCGCCTGAAAGTTAAATCTACCGACTTTAGTTCGATCGCGAATTCAACCGCCAGAAGTCACGGAATTCCGTGACTTTTTTATTAAGTTCTTGAAAACCTTTGCTATGTAAGTACTTCAGCCAATTATTAAATTTTTGTCATATTTAACAGCGGCTTACTATAATGTGAACGATTGTAAAGGTTTCAGAAAGGCAACCACTTCAATCCGAAAGTGCTCTGAATCATTGAGAAGATTCAGAATGTTCAGTTGATAAATCTCTTTAGATAGAGGGATTCTATGTTCCACCATCTGATAGTCCAATCCAAAAACCTCTACATTCTGTTGTTTAAGTTCACTTTACTTAATAAAACCGGGGTAGAATGATTCCAGTAGGTAGAAATCCTCATTGGACATTCCTCCCTTCTACAACTTGATCCGCCAAGCACCTTACAAGTGTTTGATCGTGGGAATTGTGACCGCCGCCTCACTATTGAGACATTACCCCGCCGCCACGACTCCCGCCGCCCGTAGCCTCGCTTTTTGAATCGGGCAACTTTAGCGGATTGAGTCTAAACGGTTTAAAGCACCGATCCCCCTCTGATCTCTCTACAAACTGGTCACTGATGTCATGGTGAGTACTTCATTTCCTTGGTTAACGGCCATTATCGCCCTACCTCTTGTCGCTTCCTTCATGATTCCCCTTGTCCCTGATAAACAGGGTAAAACGGTTCGTTGGTATGGCTTAGGTGTCGGTTTGGCGGATCTCGTTCTCGCAATCTATGCTTTTTGGAAGCACTACGATTTCCAAAATCCGGATTTTCAGCTCGTCGAAAATTACGCCTGGATTCCCCAAATCGGTGTGAACTGGACACTGGCAGTCGATGGCATTTCAATGCCGCTCGTCATTCTAGCGGCTCTGGTCACAACACTCTCCATGCTGGCAGGCTGGAAAGTTACCAATAAGCCTCGCTTGTTCTACTTTCTGCTGCTCATTATGTACAGCGCACAAATTGGGGTGTTCTGTGCTCAAGATATGATTCAGTTCTTCCTGTTATGGGAAGTTGAACTGGTTCCCGTCTACATCCTGATTGCTATCTGGGGTGGGCCTAAGCGTTTGTATGCTGCAACTAAATTCATCCTCTACACCGCATTAGCTTCGATCTTTATTCTAGTTTCGGCACTGTCGATGGCATTCTACGGTGATAACTTCACCTTCAACATGCAAGAGCTAGGACTGAAAGACTATTCTCTGACCTTTGAATTACTGGCTTACGTTGGATTTTTGATTGCGTACGGTGTCAAACTGCCCATTTTCCCACTTCATACTTGGCTACCGGATGCTCACGGTGAAGCTTCTGCTCCAGTTTCAATGATTCTGGCGGGTGTACTTCTGAAGATGGGTGGGTATGCGCTGATTCGGATGAACATGGAGATGCTGCCTCATGCTCACGTTTACTTCGCTCCGATTCTGGCGATTCTCGGAATTGTAAATATTATCTACGGTGCATTGGCTTCCTTTGCTCAAAGAAACTTGAAGCGTCGGATGGCGTACTCTTCGATTTCGCACATGGGCTTTGTGTTGTTGGGGATTGCATCGTTCACCGAACTGGGTATGAGCGGAGCAGTTCTGCAAATGGTTTCCCACGGTTTGATTGCTGCGGCTCTCTTCTTCTTGGCTGGGGTGACTTACGATCGGACTCACACCTTGGATATGGATGAAATGGGTGGACTCGCGAAAAAAATGCCTTCGACCTTTGCCCTGTTCACGATTTGTTCGATGGCATCTCTCGCTCTGCCAGGAATGAGCGGATTTGTGGGTGAGTTAGCTATCTTCCTCGGTTTCACCAGCAGCGACGCTTATACTTCAGCATTCAAAGTCGTTGTGCTTTTACTCGCTGCGGTAGGCTTGATTTTGACTCCGATCTATTTGCTCTCAATGTTGCGTGAAATGTTCTACGGCAAAGAAGGCAAAGCAGTCAAAGAGATTTTCTTAGATGCGAACCCTAGAGAGTTGTTTATTACCGCTTCCTTGATTGTCCCCATCATTGCGATTGGTCTGTATCCAAAACTGATTACGCAGACTTACGATGCGAAAACGGTTCAGGTCGCTCAGAATGCTCGCAATGCGGTTCCGGTTGTTGCACAGCAAATGGTTTCCTTACCTGGATTAGCAGCACCGCAAATTCCTGCTGCTCAGCCCAAACTGTTGGGCATGATCAAGTAAGAAAGAGTTCCCTCAAAGAATGTTCGTTGCCTGGGTAAAAACCCAGGCTTTTTTTGTCGCTATTGTTTGACCTGATGCGCTGAACCGATCGCGGACTTTAAATCTGCAAATCCCGATCGCTGAAGTTTTTCTTCTAATCCCTGCAAGATCCGCTTTACCATGGTTGGACCTTCATAAATCCAGCCTGTATAGACCTGAATCAAACTTGCTCCAGCCGTGATTTTCTCCCAAGCGTCTTCTGCTGAGAACACACCACCGACTCCAATAATCGGTAAGCTGCCCTGCGTTTGTTCCCAGATCAAGCGAATCACTTCCGTCGATCGCGCTTTCACAGGTGCGCCGCTAATTCCGCCTGCTTCATCTTGAATCGCATTGCCTCGAATCGTTTGAGTCTTCAGACCGTCTCGTCGGATCGTGGTATTCGTTGCGATAATGCCAGCTAATTGATATCGCTGAGCGAGTTCAACGATCGCAGCAATATCTTCTGTTGCTAAATCTGGTGCAATCTTGACCAGCAAGGGTTTTTCCGATTGATTCTCAGTTTGCAGCGCCGACAGAATTGGCTCTAACTGGTCGGTCGATTGCAGAGATCGTAAGCCTGGTGTGTTCGGAGAACTCACATTCACGACAAAGTAATCACCTAGACTTTTGAGTAAGCGAAAACTACTCAGATAATCTTCTGCTGCGGATTCTAGTGGAGTAATTTTCGACTTACCCAAATTGACTCCGATCGGGATGTTAGACACTCGATCTTGCAACCGTTCTTGTAACGCTGCGGCTCCTTGATTGTTAAAGCCCATGCGATTGAGAACCGCCAAATCTTCGACTAATCTGAACAATCGCGGCTGCGGATTTCCCGGTTGAGCGTGAAAGGTGACGGTTCCCACTTCTACAAACCCGAAGCCAAAGCTAGGTAAAACATTGGTTGCAACGCCATCTTTATCAAAGCCTGCCGCAAGTCCGATCGGATTTGGAAAATTTAACCCCCAAAGCGTTTGAGATAGCTGAGGCGAGGTATATCCATACAGGCGTTCTAAATACGATCGCAACCAGCTTTGCTCCGGTGAACTGAGCCACGAGAGCGATCGCATTGCCTGAGAATGAAGAAATTCCGGATCAGCTTTCAACCCAGAAAACAGCACCGGACGCAGCATCGATCGATAAAAATCTGACACGGTAAAAAAATCAGTTCTTACAAGAGAGCAAGGCTACAGTAGCGCATTTTGAGCGTGGAATATCGTGCAAAACCAATTCGCTCCGGGCACTCTAAAGAGCGAGTAGGCAACTGTGCCTGTCCGTGTTATCCCCCGACAGATCGCTCATGGGTTACTCGAAAGAGACAACACAATCCCAACATCAATTACTTGCCCTCAGCCGTGTATTGCAACAATTACGTGAGGGTAATACTGTCGCGATCGAAACGATTTATCTCTATCTCAATACTTGTTTCATGTTCGATCTCGTTTGGATCGGACTTTACGATCGTACCGAACATCGTTTAATTGGTAAAGGGGGAAAAAGCCCGATTTCAGATTCGCCGCTGCTCAAACAGCGATTTTCACTGACAGCAGGCGATATTCTTGAACAGGCAGTGATCCAGCAAAAACCTCTGACCCTTCCAGATCTCAGAGAAGAGCAGCGAGCAAATGAATGGCGTAGATTTGCTGAAAAAGCAAATATTCAAGGCACGATCATTTTTCCAATTACGTTTAAAGATCGGTGTCATGGAGTTGCCATTTTAGGCTCGCGGCTATGGGGAAATTTTCCAAAAGCTGACGAGCGATCGCTGATTTCGATCGCATTAGGTGAGTTTGCTGCAACGCTAGAAACCGCAGAAGTAGAACTCAAAAAGCAGCAAATTAAACCCATTGATCGCCCAGTTCTGGCAATGCTAGAAGAACTGCGACTTCTTAAAAACTTTGACCAGCGATTGGATCGGGTGATCGATCAGACGCAGCAATTCATTCAGCCTGCGCGAACGAGTGTGTATTGGTTTGAAAGAACTCATCGGTGTTTTTGGCGCAGAGCAACGAGTCAAAAAGGGACACGTTTGAGCGATCAAACCACAGGGTTAACAGTCCAAGAAATGAGCAGCTTTTATCAGGCACTCAAAGCAGATCAGGTGATTGCGATCGGTGAATCGATGGGAATGGTCAAAGCTCACCTTACCATGCGTGTCATGGAATATATTCGAGCACGATCGCTAATTGCTGCGCCGATTTTGTACCAAGATGAACTCTTAGGATTTCTTGCCGCAGAAAGTGATGAACCGAGAGTGTGGCAGGATGCAGAAAAACAGTTGATTCGAGCAGCCGCACAACTGATCGCGCTGGTCTCTCCACTCGAAGAAATGGAAGCTACGATCGAGCAAATCAAACTCGATCAGGCGTTGACCGCAAAAGTTGCTCAAGCAATTTACAGCATCAGCGATGGAAAAACGGCTCTACAAAATGCTGCGGCTCTACTGATTCAACGCTTGAAAATTGATCGGGTGCTGGCTTTGAGCTATAGCGCTGATCACGATGCATTTGAAGTTCACTATCAGATCCAGCCGAAGTATAAGAAAACATTACCCACTTGGTTCGCATCATTAAGTCCGATTGATTGGCAAATGTTAGAGAAATCGACCGATGCGATCGCGATTGAGAATTTAGAAGATGATTTGCGATTTGCAGCTTGGAGAACGCCCCTCCTCGAAATGGGAGTACGATCGCTGTTAGTTTGTAATACAGCACCCGGTCAATCTATCCAAGGACTCGTGATTTTGGCACATGAAGCTCCCAGAGTCTGGAGCCAAGTAGAAAGCGAATTAACCAAGATTGTTGCTCAGCAGATTGGGATTGTCCTGAGACAGTGGAAGTTGCAGCAGCAAAATGAACAACAGCAGAAAATTTATCAAACCATTCAATGGGGATTGACCACGATTCAGCAAACCCAGCATCTGGATTTGCTGGAAAAGTCAGCTTTGCAATACATTGGTCAGACGTTAGAAGCGCCATTAGCGATTTTGGTGGCTTGGTCAGCAGGGCGACGGGTTGGACGAATTGTGCAATCGAATCAGGAGCGCAAATTCAATCTTGATCCGGTGATGAAAGTCTCGGTCGAGACGGATACCTTTCTTCACCGCGTCCTCGCTCATGAGGGAGTTCTACCAGTCTCGATCGATGAAATTCCCATTGAAACTCGCCAATGGTTAAATGCTCCCGGAATCGGTCAGCTCCTCGCCATTACACTCCGCACTGCGCCAGAGCATGAGCCGACCGGAATTTTACTGGTGGCGGATAGTTTGGGGCGGCAATGGATTGATCGAGAACATCAAGTACTGAATACGCTGGTCGCACAGCTCGCTTGGTCACGTCGCCATTTGATGATCTCGGAAAGTTTAAAGCGCGATCGCGAACGGCTAGAACGTCTGAGCTGGTATAAGCATCGGCGTTTAGAAGACATGTATCGCACGGTGAAATTTAGCGCGTCCAAGCTAAGCGAACTCCCAGAAACAACTCCACGCCATACCCAACTTGTGCGTCAAATCGAGGACGCGATCGAACCTGCACGCCAAGTCATCCGGGATGAACAGTGGCAATTAACCGTGAGAAACGAAACCGTTCAAATGATTGGATTAGTTAGACGCGCCCTCGATCGCGTCGATCATCTGATCAAACAACGTCAACTCTGGTCACAAGTTCATCATGAAATTAATCCGATGGTCTTTGGAGACATTACTAAGATTGAATTGGTCTTGTATGAATTGCTCCTAATTGCCTGCCAGCGAGCCAATCTAGGAGGACGGATTGACATTTGGTGTCGGCCGATTGACGCACAGTGGTTAGAGATTGCAATTACCGATGATGGCACGGTCGAGCCGCGCCTCGTCGAAGATCTAGAAGCTGGACGGGCTGTAGACTTACTTGCTCCTTCGACTTTAGATAAAGTCCCTGGATTGCATCTAGCCATTTGCCAATCTTTGATGCAGCAAATGGGATCGGAATTCAACCTTTACAAATTGGAAGATGGGCGCATTATGAGTCGATTAGTACTATCAATCGGGTAGGATTACGGAATTTCATAGACTTTAGTCTTCACAAACTAAAACTCCCGATACAATGTTCGCTGTAAGGCTTGAATTGAGTTCGACCTAAAAGACTTTTGACTTGTGAGGGTGGTATGGCTACGGCACTGAATTCTAGACGATCAAAAAAATTAGGTTCGGTGTCCCATTCATCTCTGCGGCAATTACCGAATCAGGAAAAACCCCCTCAATGGTTGCGATCGCTGCTTCTAGCTCAACAGGCTTCAGTGATTGCCACATTTGTTTTGGCAGGTTCAGTACTTGCTGTTTATGGCTGGACAGTGTATTCTCAGCAACTCTGGGGTAGAGAATACAGCAAACTGGAACAATTACGCCGCAGTGAACGCCAAATCACTGAAAGTGGAGAAGTTCTTAAAAATCAGATTGCTGATCAGTCGGCTCGTCCCGGTGCGGGTCTGGTGCCTTCTAAACCGGAAAATATGATTTTTCTCAAAACGGCTCCGATGCGTCCCGATAATGCTGTTGCTCCCTCTTCGCAAGCTTCGCCCGTTGCTCCCATAGGATATTAGTCATGTCAAAACGAGGAAAGCCCACCTCCTCACCTCATCGTCCCCCAACGCCCAACCCACGGAGATCGAAACTGCCGTTGATGGTGGAACAAGCCTATGAACGTGTTTTTGACTCTTCTGCAACCGCACAAGCATTCGGGCGATTTGCGGATCATTGGGTAGAACGATTCCGGACGGCTCAAGCAAAACCCAGCGCACGTCGCCTCTTTATCGTCTGGGCAATTCTCGTCGGTGCAACAGGACTATTAGCCTTAAATCTCGTTCGACTCCAGGTGTTTCAGGCTCCTGATTTGTTGGAGCAAGCGCGATCGCAACAAACGACGTTTTTACGTCCCTTTGTCCCCCGTCGCCCGATTAGCGATCGCAATGGCAATACGTTAGCGATCGATCGTCCGGTTTATACCCTCTACGCACACCCGATCGCCTTTAAAGCTCCGAAAACGGAAATTGCCACCCGACTCTCTAGTGTTCTCGGAACGACCCCGGGCGAATTATTGCAACGGTTTAATTCAGCAGAAAGTGGGGTTCGCGTCGAATATGCGATTTCTGAAGCGGCAGCCGATCGCATTCAAGGGATGCAAATCGACGGATTAGAACTTGCTCAACAGCAGCAGCGCCTTTATCCACAGCAAAATCTCACAGCCGATGTCGTTGGGTATTTGGACATCGATCGCATTGGACAGGCAGGTGTTGAATATACGCATAGTAATCTTTTAGAGCGATCGGTAAAATCGGTGCGATTGAGCCGGACAGGGGCTGGTGTGATGATGCCAGATCGGATTCCGGGCGGATTTTTACAGTCAGATAATTTGCATTTGCAATTAACGATTGATAGCCGAATTCAACGCGCTGCGCTTGTAGCCCTGCAACCGCAGTTGAAGAAATTCAAGGCAAAGCGTGGGGTCGTGATTGTGATGGATGCCAGAGATGGAGGGATTCGGGCATTAGTGTCTGATCCGTCTTATGACCCGAATGAATTCTACAAAGCAAAAGTTGAGCAGTTTAAGAACTGGGCATTGACGGATTTGTATGAGCCAGGATCAACGTTTAAGCCGTTGAATGTTGCGATCGCGCTAGAAGCAGGTGCGATCCAGCCGAATCAAGTGATCAACGATGAAGGGGCAACCCAAATTGACGGATGGCCGATTCAGAATTTTGACTACTCCAGCGCAGGGGCACGCGGACCCAGCACGATTACTCAGATTTTGGAGCATTCGAGCAATGTTGGCATGGTGAGAATTGTGCAGCAAATGCCTCGCCCCACCTATTACGCTTGGTTGGAAAAAATTGGTTTAGGAAAACCGACCGGAATTGATTTGCCATTTGAAACAGCAGGACAACTTAAAGATCAGAAAACTTTCTCTGAATCTGCGGTTGATGCGGCAACCAGTTCTTTTGGTCAAGGATTTTCGCTCACCGCCATGCAGCTTGTGCAACAACAAGCCATTCTTGCCAGCGGCGGCAAGTTGTTAACGCCGCATGTGGTGCAAGGGTTATTTGATGAGAATGGACAACCTTACTGGCGGGCAACCTTGCCTGAGCCGAAGCAAGTCTTTTCGCCGCAGACCACGCAAACCGTACTGCGAATGATGGAATCGGTTGTGCAAAACGGAACCGGGAAAGCCGCGCAAATTCCGAATTATCGGATTGGTGGGAAGACGGGAACCGCACAGAAGGCAGGCCCGAATGGTGGATATATTGAGGGCGCGAAGATTACAAGTTTTGTGAGTATTTTTCCGATCGATGCGCCGCGTTATGTAGTAGCAGCAGTCATTGATGAGCCAAAAGGAGAAGATGCATTTGGTTCGACAGTGGCAGCCCCGATTGTGAAAGCGGTGATGGAGGCGTTAATTACAGCGGACAAGATTCCTCCAAGTCAGCCGGATGCACCTGCGCCGAATGCGATTCAGAATCCTGTGCCGAATCCAGCGGCGACACCGTAGTCGTCAACTCTATGAATTTTGGGGAGTGGGGAGTAGGGAGAACCAGACTCAGATTGTGCCCTATCTCCCTATCAGATTGATTGTGGCAGCCGATGCAATCTGCTTACTCTTCCGGTTTTACCTGGGGAAGACCCATGCTGTAGTTCAATACGCGGCTTTCTAGGTTGTAGGAGATTTCGCCTTTTTGAAGCAGCGATCGCACTAAATGCTCCAAATCTGACCCAATTCGGCGCAAATTGTAGTCCGTTAGGGATTCGCCGCTGTAAGATTCAACCAGTTCATCAAACTTGCTGTAGATCTTTTGCAGTGCATCTTGATTCCACAGCAGCTCATTGTCGGGATCAACGTCTAGTGTCAGAACCTTATCGCTCTCAACTAGCTCATTATTTTGCACTTCTGCCGTAAAAATATGAATGTGGCGAGTTGTGGATTTGAGTAACATAGGCTGACCTAAGATTCGTATAACCTGCTTTAAGCATTGTAAATGCACTTCCTGCGAAAAATCTTCATCGCCTCAAATCTGTCCATCGATCTTCCTCGCCCCTAAGAATTGATTTCTCATGTCGAAAGTCCTCAAACTCCTATTTATCCGCCACGCTCAATCGATCGGGAACATCGAAAAACGGATGCAAGGTCACGGCGATTACGAACTCTCTCCGCTGGGTCGGCAACAGTCAGAGAGCCTTGCCAAGACTCTTCGGACTGAATCGTGGCGACCTTCGCACGTTTATACCAGTCCGCTCAAACGGGCAGTGCAAACGACGGAAATTTTACTCTCCTATTTTCAAGTGCCGCATCTACCCGCAGCGGTGAGCGATTTGATCGATCCAGATAGCGAAACCCCAATCGAAGCAGACGAGCCGAGTCCAAAAACAATTCCAGTCGAACACGCAGAAGAATTAAAAGAATTTCAGAACGGAATTTTTCAAGGGTTAACTTGGGCAGAAGCACAGACTCGGTATCCGGATTTGTGTCGAAAACTGGAAAGTTCGCCAGATTGGATTCCGATTCCAGAAGCAGAAACGCTATACGATGCCCGCGATCGCGCGAAACGATTTCTCGATCGAATTATGCAGCGTCATCGCGACGGGGATCAACTTTGGATTGTTAGCCATAGCTGGATTTTGCAACACTTAATCGCTCAATTACTAGGAAGCGATAGATCTTGGCGATTACGGGCGCACAATACTGCCCTGTTTGAGTTTTGGATTGATCGATCGCGATGGGAACTGCAAAATCAGAATCGCTTCAATACAGACTTATGGCAAATTCGTCGGTTTAATGATTCGCGTCATTTACATTAGAAATACTGACGTAAGATATCGGTCAGAATTGCGTTTTTTAGACAAAAAAATGTCCTTTTTGAAAGTTATGCTTGCTCTAATTACCAAAACACGAGATATATTATCGTAGAGCCTTCCGAGTCAGGGTTATTCGTTTACTTACTAATAAATCCTCATGATTGTAAGTCCGGTCAACGATATCTACAGGCAAGCTCATCAAGGGAGCGTTGCAGCGATCATTCAAGTTCTGAATGATAAGCTTTCAGATTCAGGCGTCAGAACTCGTGCGATTTTCGCAAACGGGGTTTTGCAACTGCTCTGTGAAGCGGCGACTGCGGAACAGCTCGATCGAGCCGCCCTTACCGAGCGCATTCGCAAGATTCTCGAGTCGATTTCGCCGCGCAATGTGCGACGAGTCAATATCAACTGTCGAATTGTGCGCGAGCAGCAGTTGCTTTGGTTTGAGGAAATCAATCGCGATCCCGATGGGCAGTTGCTTTGGGCACAAGAGATTGCGCTGCGACGACCGAACCCAATTAAAGGGATGTTTCAAGATTTACGAGAGACGTTCAGTGAGCGCGATGATCTGCCCCGAACGCTTTCTCCCCAAGCTGTACGCGAGAAACGGCAATTCAATCGCGGGATTTTGGGTGGAGTGGTGTTGACGGCAGGCTTGATGTTGGCGGGACTCGGGGTTTATGCCATGACCGGCGGCAAGATTCTGCCGGGGCAGCCTCCACAAGCAGCAGATTCTCCTCAAGCAACCTGGAAAAGCAGTATTAAGCAAGATGGTGACTCCTTTGCAACCGCAGTCCGAGTTGCAGAACGAGCAGCCAAAGCGAGTAAAGATGCCAAAACCCCGGCTCAGTGGCAAGAAGTAGCGGATATGTGGGGAACGGCTTCACGGTTGATGTCTGAAGTTCCGAACAATCATGCTCGTGCGGATGTCGCTAAAAATCGAACTCAGGCTTACCGTAAAAACCAGGAAGTTGCTCTGCGGAACTTAAAATAATTTTGTGTTCGCAATTTATGTGAGGCTGTTGACAATTGCAACAATTGCATACAGTGCCATTTTTGATTGAGATGCTTTGCTCAAGCAATGTTGCGATCGCACTCAATCATTCTTGAGCCAGAGTCTTAATGTAATCTTCCAGGCTACTCTAAGTGCGATCGAGTTACCGTTGAAGGAACGATTGCTTCTGGCTGTTACAGAGTTAGCAGAGAATTTTTATGGCACAAAGTTTTGGTGTAATTGGTCTTGCCGTGATGGGCGAGAACCTCGCGCTCAACGTTGAGCGGAACGGATTCCCAGTTTCGGTCTATAATCGCAGCCGCGAAAAAACCGATGCCTTCATGGCACAGCGGGCAGGCGGCAAGAATGTTCAGGCGACTTATACGATCGAAGAGTTTGTCGCTTCATTAGAACGTCCGCGTAAGATTTTGATCATGGTGAAAGCGGGTGCGCCTGTGGATGCGATGATCGAGCAGTTGAAGCCGCTATTGGATGAAGGAGATATCCTCATCGATGGCGGTAATTCTTTATTTAGCGATACGGCGCGTCGAGCACGCGAACTCGAAGCGGCTAAGTTCACCTTCATCGGGATGGGCGTAAGCGGCGGTGAAGAAGGCGCGTTAAATGGGCCGAGCTTGATGCCAGGTGGAACAAAAACGGCTTATGAATATCTAGAGCCGATTTTGACGAAGATTGCGGCTCAGGTGGATGATGGGGCTTGTGTGACTTACATCGGGCCAGGTGGCGCGGGTCACTACGTCAAAATGGTGCACAACGGCATTGAGTATGGCGATATGCAGTTGATTGCAGAAGCCTATGATTTGCTGAAAAATGTGGGCGGATTGACTCAGGACGAGTTGCATCAGGTCTTCATGGAGTGGAATGAGACTCCTGAGTTGAATTCGTATTTGATTGAAATTACCGCAGATATTTTCAAAGTCTTTGATCCCGATACTCAGAAGCCTTTGGTTGAGTTGATTCTGGATGCTGCCGGGCAGAAGGGAACGGGTCGCTGGACGGTGACGGATGCGTTGGAATTGGGGGTTGCGATTCCGACGATTATTGCTGCGGTGAATGCGCGGATTATGTCGTCTTATAAGACGGAGCGGATGGAAGCTTCGCAGCAGTTGAGCTATGAGAGTCCGAAGTTTGAGGGCGATCGCAAAACGTTTATTGATGCAGTGCGAGATGCGCTGTATTGCTCGAAGATTTGTTCTTACGCGCAAGGGATGGCGTTGCTGAATGTTGCGTCGCAAAACTATGGCTATGAGTTGAATTTGGCGGAATGTGCGCGGATTTGGAAGGGCGGCTGTATTATTCGGGCGGGCTTCCTGGGTAAGATTCAACACGCATTTATCGAAAATCCGACATTGCCGAATTTGCTGTTGGCTCCGGAGTTTAGGCAGACGATTCTCGATCGTCAATCGGCTTGGCGTGAGGTGATTATGGCGGCGGCACGGCATGGAATTGCGGTTCCGGCATTTAGTGCGTCGCTGGATTATTTCGATAGTTATCGTCGCGATCGCTTGCCACAAAATTTAACGCAGGCGCAACGCGATTATTTTGGGGCGCATACTTATCTGCGGACGGACAAAGAAGGCGTATTCCACACGGAATGGACGGCTTTGGCGCAGGAGTCGGCTTCGAGTTTTTCGACTCCGCAGAAGTTGGTTGCGGATCAGCCACGTCCAAGTGCGGATGATGTTGAGATAAAAGAAGTGCAGACTAATCGTTAGTCAGTTACACTGAGTCATCTAGCTTGGGAACGTCTGCAAAAAAGGGTCGATCGAGGTTTCTCGATCGACCTTTTGTTTAGATCATCGGAATTCTTCAAATTCTTCTTCGGTAATTCCAAGCTGTTCAAGAATCTCGTGGAAGAGCCAACCGCCAATTTCGCTGTTTCCATGAACTGGAATGGTGGTTGCTCTACCGTCTGGATGTTTCCAGCGGGCATGGCTTCCTTTCTGCCTAGCCTTTTCAAATCCTAATTTCTTCGCAGCTTTAGCGAGTTCGCTGGCTCTAGCTGGGATGAGCAACAACCAATTTCACATCAGGGGGCAGCACTTTTCCTTCTTCTAGGTATTCTTCTTGAATCATGTCAAATACGCTGATAAGCTCGGCTCTTGCTTCTTCTGAGGTTTGTCCCCAGGCATGACAACCTGAAATTGCAGGAACATAAGCTACAAAAGTCCCGTTGTCTTCGGGGCGGATAACGATCGTATAGTCTTGCAAGTTTTTCATCATACGTTCGCGGTTCTTGCTGAAGTTTGGAAGGAGGTTGGGAGAGGTTCGTAGGGCAGGAATGTGAGAACTTGTTATAAGTGGAGATCGTATACGGGCTATTTAAGTAGGTGTAGATTGATCATACTGGCGAAATTTGCGATCGCGGTTTTGAAAAGAGCGATCGCTGATTTACTTTCTGCGTGGCGCTCTAATGTAAGGTGGAATTCTGCGAGATTGCTCACAGATTGGCAAAGCGGTTTAATCAAGCAATCGGCTCAGTTGTTTATAGACTTCATCATCGTTGCGTTTGCCGACTAAGATCACTTCGACGAGATCTGATTCTGGATCAAAGCGGTAAACAATTCTGTATTCACCGGGGTCTACTCGATAATAACCCTCGTAACCCTTGAGAGCTTTGCTATCCACAGGTAAGGGTTCGAGATTTAACATAAGAACTTTTTTGGAAATTTGAGCCGCGATTTTGGGCTGAAGTCCTTTGATGAATTCGAGAACGGATTCTAGACCATCCAGTTTTGCCATATTTGCTACTGGTTGAGATCGTCTAAGTTCGCAAGTTGCTGAAGTTCGGTGATAAATGCCTCGGTTCCGATCAGGGATGAGTTTTGGAGTGCAGTTTCAGCCTGTTTGCCGAGTGCGCGATCTTCTAGTTCGGTTAATCGATCGATGAGCTGTTGATAATTTTGAACGGATAGCACGACGTAACTGGGTCGAGATTGATTGACTAAAATGACTGGTTCGCTGGTTGCGGAGTCTAGGACATCTTGAGATCGCTCTCGCATTTCTTCGATCGAATATTGCTGCATGGTGCCAAATGATTCACGGCAGATGGGACTATTTTAGGCGATTTGTTGAGGATGGCGGCAAGGGTCAAGGGTTCTCAGACGCTTCTAGACAATCGTTCTTCTCAAATCGTCGATCGCTGCTTCACGTTCTGCGAATCTTCCGGGGAGCGAGGCAACCGTTCTTTATTCTGATGCGCTTTGCAGTTGTTGAAGGAGCGATCGTGTCATCGGATCATCCGAGAGTTCGGAAGCTCGTTCGCTTTGTAGCACTTGAACTAAAAAACCGATAAATCCTTGCCAAGCCTGTTGAGTGTAAGGATGTGCTTCTCCGAGTCGATCGTAGAAGATAGCGATCGCTTGGAGATACAATGGCTCTGCTTCTGCGTAGCGCTCTAGTGTTGTGTAGAGTCCTGCGAGATTGCTCAAGTCAATTGCAAAATCGGGATGCTCTTGCCCTAATGCTTGTTGGTCAATTTGAAACGCTTGAATATAAAGCGGTTCGGCTAGCTCATAGCGTCCTTGCGACTCGTACAACAATGCCAAATTGTTCAAACTCGTTGCCACAGCAGGATGCTGTTCTCCCAGGAGCGATCGTCTTAATTCCAGTGCTTGAATGTAGAGCGGTTCGGCTTCCTCATAGCGTCCTTGCGACTTGTACAACAATGCCAAATTGTTCAAACTCGTTGCCACAGCAGGATGCTGTTCTCCCAGGAGCGTTCGCATTAATTCCAGTGCTTGAATGTAGAGCGGTTCGGCTTCCTCATAGCGTCCTTGCGACCGATACAATCCTGCCACATTGTTCAAACTCGTTGCCACAGCAGGATGCTGTTCTCCCAGGAGCGTTCGCGCCACTGTTAACCCCGCATCAAACCAAGGCTCAGCATCGGCATAGAGTCCTTGTCCCTGATAAAATCGTCCAATTCCAATACATACCCAAGTCAGATCATCATCGTCTGCAATCCCGCATTCTTCCCGACTTTTCAACTTCATCAGGTCTTCTGCCACCGCTTGCAGATGTGGAATTGCTGGAGTAACCGCGCCAATCATTTCCAGCGTCGGACTTTGCGGAATTTGTTTCGCAATGCCGATCATCACCTGCGCCACTGCGCTCTGAATCTGCTTTCGCTCCTCCCGCGTCATCTTCTGAGCAAAAAACTCCCGTAACAACGGATGTACCTGATGCTGTCTCTCTCCAACTCGCTGAAGCAAACTCAATTCGATCAGCCGTCTCCGTCCGAGATCGATCGCTTTTGGCTCTAACAATAAACACCACTGCTGCGGAACCTGCGATCGTGCTTTCCAAAACTTCAAGCGCTCCCATCCTCGCTGTTCCGGAGCCTTCACCCGACAAAACTCGATCGCACCTTCAACCCAACTCCACTGCATCGGAGCCGCCGCAAACGTCCCCAACAGCATCGCCAATTGTCGTTCTGCCTCGCTCAGTTTCTCCCAACTCAACTCAAATACAAGCTCGATGCTTTCACCGCGCTTCGCGTTCGCGCTTAGCCCATCGTGTTTCAGCGCTTCCGCTTCTAGTTCCGCCCACAGTTCCGCCAGCGACAAATCTGGTTCCAGTTTGAGAAACTTTGCCACCAGTTGAATCCCTAGCGGCAAATATCCCAACCACTCACACAGTTTTTCTGCGATCGTTTGCCCTTCCAACAGCCGCCGATCGTCGTTGACAGTTTGATAGAGCAACTGATACGCCGCCAACGGGTTCAGCGTCTCGATCGATAACCGTTCGACCCCGGCTTGATCGATCTGCGATCGCGTCGTAATCAAAACTTTGAACCGTGACTCATCCGGCGGCAAAAACGCTGCGATCTCCTGATAGTCCTGCACATTATCAAACACAATCAGACTTTCATCGGCGGGAAACTGTCGCCAACACCAACCCACCAAACTTTCTGAGTCTGGAAATTCTGGCGGCGTGAGATCCAGACATACTCGCGTAAATCTGACAATCTCGATATCAACTCCTTTCCGCGCATTCAACCAACAAATTGCCCCGCGATCTCTCCCTGTCTTCCAATACTGCAACGCATACCGCAACGCCAATTCCGTCTTGCCAATGCCGCCCATCCCCAACACTGCACAAATCGCCAGCCTCTGTCCTGCCTGAAATCGCTTGTGAATGTCGCTGAGTGCCTCCGCTCGTCCCACAAAGAAATCCGTCGTCGATCGCGGTAAGTTATCCGGTGTATTGTTTTGCAGTTCCCCACCGATAGGAACATCAGGCTTTTTTCCAGTAATAATCCCCCGCACTCGTTGCGCTACCCGCAGCAAAATCGCATCCTGTTCATGCTCCGGAAGCCCTTTCAACGGACGCTTCATATCATTTGATGCCTGAAAATCATTCAGCGATCGCTTCTTTTCTTCCCCATTGCGATCGACATATCGAAACTGCGATTCTGCAACTAGACAAGGACTCAACATGATCGGCAACAATGTTGTCTGCCCCTTATCCTGCTGTTCCAAAATCATCGGCACTTCTTTCGCCCGAATATAAGACGACGCAAAAAACGCCGGACTCAGAAGCGCGATCGCGACTTTTGCCGATTGCAAGTTCGCCAGAATCTCCGGATTCCACTCATCTCCAATCTGCAACGCTCGATCGCACCAAATCAGCACATCATGATCAAACTGTAGTGGCGCTAGATGCATTAAAAGCAGATCGAGACAGCGTTTGCGAACCTCTGCATCGTCATTATCTTTGTGAGCATAGCAAATGAAGATGACAGGTCGAGATGGAGTAGTCTGCGTTTCGTCTGGCATGTTCAACTTTTTAACCGGAAGCTACTTCTTTTATACTCACCAAAGCAAAGTTTTTCCGTAACCCGTCACAGTTCTATTAAAAAGACAGACCAATCAGAGAAAAAGCGCGGTAGCTTCGCTTCACAAAGTGATCGTTCTCACTTTTAGATAAAAATTTCTAATCTGAACCTAAAACGTTCTATCTGGCAGACGGAGCGATCGCTCTTTTAGATAAAAATTTCCGTCTCAATTACTCAACGTTCTATGTCAGAGATAAAACATTCTCACTTTTAGATAAAAATTTCCGTCTCAATTACTCAACGTTCTATCTCGCAGTGAGAACCATGACTGAATTTTATCCAATCGCGACCAAATTCAATGAATTGGGCACGATAACTCTATATTCAGTCATGAGGAGAGTCTCAATGTCCAAACGAATCAGTGCAAAACTGACCTACACCGATCGAGCAGAAATCCTCGAAGCGATTAACTTGATCAAAACCAAAATGCCCTTCCTCACCAACATGACCGCCGAGGAACGCAAAAGCCTAAACAAAATGGGCGATCGTTCACAAGCCTTTGTCACCAAAGCCCTCGAAGTCGCCAGACAAAACCCCGATATCCTCCCCCGCTCATTTGATCTCGAAGAAATGCGCCTCGATATCGAACTGTTTGAAGCCTTATATCCGATCGTTGCTGCCTTCGCCCAACTCGAAGGAATGCTCGACGATACTTATAAACTTGTCGGCAGTGAAGCCTATACTGCCGCACTTAAAGTCTACAACTATGCCAAAGCAAGCGGCGACGAAGCTGGACTCGCACCCGCGATCGAAGAACTCGGACAACGTTTTGCTCGCAGACAGAAAAAAGAAAAACCTCAACCCGCAGCAGTTTAGTGTGATTTGCCAGTCTTGCCCCCTGACTGGCTTTGTTGGGTTGGTTGGGTTCCCGTTTTTGGTCGCGTTGAGCGATCGCACCTCAATTTAATGGGAGTTGCAATGGTTGAAGCAGCAAACGCTTCGTAGAGCAGAGCTACCGCGTTGCTAGACGATCGAAGAGTTTGGTGGGGCGATGCGGTTGGGTGGTTTTTGGGAGGAGCGATGGGTGGTTTTCGCTGCGGTGTGAGTCCGCCCGTGATTGAAAATCCGGGCTTGTATATTGAGGGAGGACTGAATGGTCGATCGCTGTTCCTAAATCGTCGATCGCTCTCCAAATTCTCTAGATCGTTCTACTTTACTCAACGATCGCGCAAAATAATTAAGCTGCATAGCGGACGATTTCAACTTCTGTTCCGTTGCGAACTGCTGCTTCTGCTCGATCGAGGACTTCTCCTGTTACAGATTCACTGAGATAGTATTCTCCACAGTTTTCGCACACTTCAGCAGGTACGCCTTTCAGGATAACAATGCAATTTTCGCGTTCTAGCGTGACAGTTACAATTCCAGGATGGGTCTGCCCATGTTTACAGATCACACATTGCATAAAATTACCTCTTGGTTCTAAAGTCAGGCTGCCAAATATTCGGATCAGGAATATAGGTGGTGACTACATATCCGGTATCGGTTTCTTGATCATAGGAAAAGACGACATGAATCGGTCTGCCTTCAATAAAATCAAGTAACAAATAGCTTGGAAAAGGTTGGTCGTCTGGATATTCTTGAATGATTTCACCCTGAGCGATCGCAGTTTTTACTTCTTCTTGGCTAATTTGTCTCAGGAACATCCTTTGAATGGCATGACTTGAAAAGATAAGGGTCTGATATTTCACACCTTGCCCCGCACGATTGCTCTTAGCGTATTATTCTCCAATTTTTCAATCGCGATCGAAGATTTTCTATCGGTGTTAGATGGGCACTCAATTCTGAATCACGATCGCTCTTTTCAAAACCGCGATCGCGGATGCTCGATCGTGCTTCTAACCCATCTCTTTTCGCACATCTTCCAACCAATCCTGCGCCCCAATGGTATGCGGATGCTGATTTCCCAATCGTTGCTGAAAGACTTCTATGGCTTGAACTAACAATCGCTCTGCTTCAGGCAATCGCCCTTGATTGGCGTAAAGGGCTGCCAAATTCCATCGGCTCACTGCCACATCAGGATGCTGCTCTCCCAACAGCGTTCGATACAATTCCAACGCTTGCAGGTAGAGCGGTTCCGCTGCCTCATACCGTCCTTGCGACTGATACAAGTTTGCCAAATTGTTCAGACTCTGAGCCACAGCAGGATGCTGCTCTCCCAACAGCGTTCGCCTTAATTCCAACGCTTGCACGTACAGCGGTTCCGCTGCCTCATACCGTCCTTGCGACCGATACAATCCTGCCAAATTGTTCAGACTCTGAGCCACAGCAGGATGCTGCTCTCCCAACAGCGTTCGCCTTAATTCCAACGCTTGCACGTACAGCGGTTCCGCTGCCTCATACCGTCCTTGCAACCGATACAATCCTGCCAAATTGTTCAGACTCGTTGCCACAGCAGGATGCTGCTCTCCCAACAGCGTTCGTGCCACTGTTAACCCCGCAGCATACCAAGGCTCAGCATCGGCATAAAGTCCTTGCCCCTCATAAAATCGTCCAATTCCAACAAATACCCAAATTAGATCTTCATCCTCTGCAATGCCGCATTCTTCCCGACTTTTCAACTTCTTCAGGTCTTCTGCCACCGCTTGCAGATGAGGAATCGCCGCAGTCACCGAGCCAATCATCTCCAGCGTCGGACTTTGCGGAATTTGTTTCGCAATGCCAATCATCACCATCGCTACTGCCGTTGTGATCCATCGCTGTTCCTCCTGCGTCATCTTGCTTCTAAAAAACTCCCGCAAGAGCGGATGAATTTGATACTGGTCTTCTCCCGATCGCTGAAGCAAACTCAACTCAATTAACTTTCTCCGTCCTCGCCGCAACGCCTTTGGCTCCAGCAACAACCACGCCGTTTCCTCTCGACAAAATTCCACCGATCGATCGACCAACTCCCAAGCGATCGCTGCTTTCCCAAACGTCCCCAACAGCATCGCCAACTGTCGTTCTGCCGCGTTCAGCCTCTCCCAACTCAACTCAAAGACTGTTTCGATCTGACTAATACCATCCTGCTTCAACCGCTCTGTTTTTAGCTCCGCAAGCAGTTCCGCGATCGACAAATCCGGCTCGACTTTCAGAAACTTCCCGACTAACTTGATCCCCAGTGGCAAATCTCCCACCCATTCACACAGTTCAGCAGCTTGTATTTGCTCTCGCTCAAACCGACGCTCATCCTTAACCGTTTCATATAGCAATCGATACGCCTGCAACGGCAGCAAAGTCTCGATCGACAACACCGAAACCGACTCGCTTTCAATCCGCGATCGCGTCGTCAGCAGCACCTTAAACCGTTCCTCAACAGGCGGCAAAAAATTCTCAATCTCCGCATAGTCCAGCACATTATCAAATACCACCAGACTCGACTCCGTTGGAAAATGTCCCCAACACCAAGCCACCAACTCACTCGAATCCGAAAACTCCGGCAACTGCAACCCCAAACACGATCGAGCAAACCCCAAAATCTGCGACCCAATCTCCTGTTGAGCATTCACCCAACACACCGCCCCCAAATAAATCCCCGCATTGCGATACCGCATTGCATACTGCAACACCAATTCCGTCTTGCCAATGCCCCCCATCCCCGACACCGCAAAAATCGCCAACCGACTTTCATCTTGCACACGATCGTGAATCTCTCGCAGTTCCACCTCCCGCCCCACAAATGTCTCCGTCTGCGATCGCGGTAAATTACTCGGTGTATGTTTTCCCCGTTCCCCACCGATGGGAACCTCAGACTTTTTTCCGCTCACAATCTCCCGCGCCCGTTGTGCCACCCGCAGCAACACCGCATCCTGTTCATGCTCCGGCAAACCGATCAGCGGCTTCTCCATCCCATTCGCCGCCTGAAAATCAATCAGCGATCGCACCTTTTCCTTACCCTGAGCATCCGAGTAGTAAAACTCAGCCGATCCCAAATCAAACGGACTCAACAAAATCGGCAGTAATATCGTCTGCCCTGCATCGACCTGCTGAAAAATCTTCGGCATCTCTTTCTCGCAAATGTAATCCGACGCAAAAAACGAAGGACTCATTAACGCGATCGCCACCTTTGCCGAACTCAGTGCCGTATGAATCTCGTCATCCCACTGCGTTCCCAGATCGATCTTCTTATCACACCAAATCCTCGCCTTTCTCTGACGTTCCAATGGCTTTAAATGGTCGAGAAGTCGATCTAGCGATCGGCGTTTGAAGGCATCATCTTGATTATCTTTGCGAGCATAGCAAATGAAAATCAACGGCGGAGAATCAAGCACAGTCGTCTCATTCTGCATAATCAAACATCCAACCGGGAGACCTCTCTTTTATACTCACAGAATGAAACAATTTCCGCAAAGCAAAGCCGAGCCAATCTCCTGACTCCACCAGTTCAGAAGTACGATAAAAGAACCCTCTTTCTTGCACCAATCTTTGGACTGCAATATGGAACTCACGTCTCCCCTCAAACTCGATTTCAACCATGTTCATCTCACCGACGAGCAGTTTTACCAACTCTGCCTCCACAATCCCGAATGGAACATCGAACAGAATGCAGAAGGAGTCTTAATCGTTATGTCACCCGTCGGCGGAGAAAGCGGTAAACGAGAAGCGGACTATATCATCGATCTCGGCATCTGGAATCGTCAAACCCGACTCGGAGAAATCTTTAGCTCCTCAACGATTTTCAAACTTCCAAAAGGCGGGAAACGCTCTCCCGATGCAGCCTGGGTCGAATCATCTCGATGGCAAGCCCTCACTCCAGACCAACGCAAAAAATTTCCCCCGATCGCGCCCGATTTTGTAATCGAATTACGCTCCGCCACTGATGATCTGAAGACGCTGCAAGAAAAAATGCAGGAATATCTAGAAAGTGGAGTCCGCCTCGGTTGGTTACTCAATCCGCAAGATCAACAAGTCGAA
Organism: Leptolyngbya sp. UWPOB_LEPTO1; assembly: GCF_017302695.1. Classification (NCBI taxonomy): domain Bacteria; kingdom Bacillati; phylum Cyanobacteriota; class Cyanophyceae; order Leptolyngbyales; family Leptolyngbyaceae; genus Leptolyngbya; species Leptolyngbya sp. UWPOB_LEPTO1. Next base: position 126,170 of record NZ_JAFLCJ010000005.1, read on the forward strand.
ATCTATCGCCAAGGACAAGAGAAAGAAGTGCAACCACTCCCCACAACTCTCTCAGGCGAAGATGTTCTCCCAGGATTTGAATTAAACGTCGATCGCTTCACAGACGACTAACCCACCCCCAATCCCCCAAATCTGCAACAATCGAATCACGATCGCCCCTCTCGCCCCATAACGAGTCACCTTTTCGATCGAGCAAATCGCGCTTAGAGTCCCCACTCCCCACTTCCCCACTCCCCACTGATCGCACCAGATCTCCGTAGAATCCGGGCATCGTGAATCAGAACTGCGCCGTCAAAAAAGTTCGTGAGTATAATTCCAAACACGTAGTACGACCGGAATCGAAGATTTTACTCGAAAAACCGATCGTGAAACCCACGATCGCGGCAAAAAATCGCCTACTGAAAATCGATCCCATTGTTCTGGTTTCCAGAAAGTCCACATATCCGCCCTTGCACTCAAAGCTATGCCTCAAAACATCAGCGGCGCACTCGTTGCAACTCAACCCTCGATTCAAGTCGATGCCTACGCCGATCGACTTATGGATGATTTGTTTGAGGATGTGGAAGATCTCCTCTCCGGCAGCGTTCCCCCACCTGAACCCATTCGGGCGCAACCGCAGAAATCACCCGAAATCGTCATGCCTCCCGCACTTTCCTCGATCGTGCCGCGTTCCACAGCATCCCTGCCCCGCTTACCTCAATGGAATTCGGCAGGTTCCATGCCCGAAATGGATGAACTGATCGCAGCAGAACCGCTCAAGCCTCACAGCAATCGACTTCTGAAATTTCTGACGATCGCATTCGGCTTAACGGCAATCGCTGCCGCTTCAGCGTGGCTGATTCAACGAGGAACAATTCAGCGATGGTTCACAATCGCGACCCAAGAACCCTCTGCGATCGCAACCTCTACCACCATCAAACCACCCGCCAAAGATACAAACGCCCAATTTGCAAAATACATGCAGCGATCGCTTGAAGCCATCGATCGCAAAGCTGCAAATAAGCCGACAAATCTCACACCCCTTAAAAATAGTCTTCCTCCGGTTGCAGTTGCAGGAAATCCCACTGCATCCAAACTCAATTCGCCAGTCGTGATCAATGTTCCTTCTGTTTCCAGTCCGATGCCCGTTGGCACAGCCGTCAGTAAAAATCCGCAAGAACTCAACCAAGTTCTCTCTCGGCTTTCTTCTGCGCTAGAGCGTTTATCGATCAATCCAGCCAGTAATCCCTTAGCAACCAAACCAAACGCTCCAGTGGCTCCAGTCATCCTGCCGAGTCAAGCTCCAGCAGCAGAACCTCAGCGATTATTACGCGGCATCGCGATCGCCACTGACCCCACCCAATCTGCAATTTTATTTGAAATGAATGGTGTGACTCAGCGCTATTACATTGGTGAGAGCATTGGGTCGAGCGGATGGAGCGTCGTCGATATTGACAATAATTACGTCACGGTGCGACGGAATGGCGAGGTTCGATCGCTCTCGATCGGACAAAAACTTTAGAATAGGGCAGGGGAGAATTCTTCCTCTGTCCCTTTCTCTTGGAGCAGTTTATGGGTTTGTTCGACGATCTTGGGCGTTTTCTAGAAACTCGCATCGATGAGTTTTTGAAGAACAATCCGCAGCTTGAATTACAAGCACTCGAAGAGAAGCTGTATGAACAAGAACAGGAAACGCGCCGATTGTTAGCAGATTTGCGGTTGCGAGAAAAACAAGTCGAAGCAGAAATTTTGACGACAGCGCAAGAAATTCAGCGCTGGCATGTGCGAATTGAGAAAGCAAGAACAGCAGGACGCAAGGATTTAGCCGAACCCGCCGAGGCACATGAAGCTTCTCTCTTACGCGAAGGGAATCAGAAATGGGGACAAATGCAAGTTCTCAAAGAACGAATTCAGCAGACAGAAGAGTTACAGAAAAAAATTCAGATTCGCCGACAAGAGTTGCAAGCTGAGATTAAACAGGTAAAAGCAACCCAAGCCGCTCAAGCGTCACAACGCTGGGCCGTCGATGGTTGGAATCAGAGTGCCAGTAAGATCGATGACCCATTAGAACAGAAGTTTCAGCAGTGGGAAACGCAGGAAGAGTTGGAGGAGATGAAGCGGAAGATGGGAAGGTAGGGAATGGGGGAATATACTTCCCCACTCCCCTACTTTCCTACTTCATCGTAGAGTAATGCTAATAGACTTTTACTCTACCCGTATGACCTATTGCCTTGGAATTCTTACAAAAGAAGGGCTAGTAATGGCGGCAGACTCTCGAACGAATGCGGGAGTCGATTACATTTCGACCTATCGAAAACTGTTTGACTTCTCGATCGACAACGATCGCACCATCTTGCTCTGCACATCTGGCAATTTGTCGATCACGCAGTCCGCTTTGACTTTAATGCAGCAAGACATCACCGCAAAAGCAGAAGTCAGCCTGCACACATTGCCGAGCATGTTTGAAATTGCGCGGTATATCGGCAACATGATTCGTCAAGTTCAGGAACAAAATCGCCCCTGGCTTGAGAAAGATGGCATTGATTACAACTGCACCGTGCTCCTCGGCGGACAGATTCGCGGTTCAGAGCCAGAACTATTCATGATTTATAGTCAAGGCAATTTCATTCAAGCCTCGAAAGAAAAGCCTTTTTTGCAGATTGGCGAGGCGAAATATGGCAAACCGATTCTCGATCGTGTCTTGTCCTTTGAAACCTCGATCGAATCAGCTGCGAAATGTGCGCTGTTATCGATCGATTCGACCATGATTTCTAACATCTCCGTCGGCCCGCCCATCAACTTAGTCATGTATGAGGCGAATAGTTTCAAAGTTCGATATCGCCTGAGCTTAAACATTGATGCGCCTTACTTAACTCAGATTCGCCAACAATGGGGAAAATGTCTCAACGAAGCGTTTGAGCAGATGCCGAACATTGATTGGCAGCATTACTTGAACGGGGACACATAATTAGTGTTACTGTGAATTTCTGAAATTCTTTGGTTCTCTATGTCTCAACCTAAACTTACTAAGCGCGTTTCCACTGCTCTCGTCAATGCTCTGAGTGCAGGAGTTGTGCCACGTGTCGGTTTAGAGCATATTGCAGTCGGACGAGAAAAAGAGATTGCAGCCATTCGGCAGGATTTTGAGCATGTGGCAAATGGCGGAGCCGCATTTCGATTTGTGATTGGACGATATGGAGCCGGGAAAAGCTTTACCCTGCAATTGATTCGCAATCTCGCAATGGAACAGGGATTTGTTGTTGCAGATGCAGATATCACGCCTGATCGACGGTTAGTTGGCAGTCAAGGCGCAGGCGTTGCAACTTACCGCGAATTGATGCGAAATTTGGCAACGAAAAGCCGACCTGAAGGCGGCGCGCTCACCCTCATTCTAGAACGCTGGATTGCAGCGATTCAGGCACAGGTAGCTCAGGACACAGGCATGAAGCCGAGTGACGAAGGCTTCGATCAACAGGTAGAAGCTCAGATTCGCTTAGTGACACAAGATGTTGCAGATTTAGTCAATGGATTTGATTTTGCAACGGTGATCATTGCCTACTGGACAGGCTATCGATCGAATGATGAAGCCAAAAAAGAAGCCGCAATGCGATGGTTACGCGGTGAGTTTTCCACTAAGACCGAAGCTAAAGCAGCTTTGGGAGTCAGAGTCATTATTGATGATGATTCTTGGTATGACTATGTGAAGCTGATCGCTCGATTTGCAGCAGACATTGACTATAAAGGATTGATCATCATTTTGGATGAAGTGATCCACTTGTCGAAGATTTCAACCGCGATCGCGCGTCAAAACAACTATGACAAGCTTTTAGCAATGTTCAATGATGCGATGCAAGGGAAAGTCAGCCATCTTGGAACCTTGATCGGAGGAACCCCTCAATTTCTCGAAGATCCCAGACGCGGATTGTATAGTGATCCAGCTTGGCAACGTCGCACCGCTGAAAGTCGCGTGATTCAATCCGATGAAGCAGATACCAGTGCGCCTGTGATTCGATTAGAGGCATTAAGCGAACCAGAATTACAGTTACTTTTGCAGCGAATCTCGATCGTATTTTTCAATCATTACGAGATGCGGAAGCAACTCACTTCTACTGAAATTTCAACTTTTATCAGTGCAGTCCGCGGCGGGAAAGTCGGCTCTGAGACGCGCCTCACTCCAGGTGAAATTATTCGCGATTTCATGACTGCTTTGAACTTAATCCAGCAGAATCCGAATTTGACCTTGAGCGAATTGATTCAAACTCAGAAGTATCAAACTCCGCCAACGTCAACCGAACAGGATGAGTTTGCTGAGTTCACACTTTAAGCTACAGAACGCGCTGTATCAGGAACCGTCATAAGCTTTCAACTGCCCTAAGACAGAGGGCTTATGACGATTTCATTAGGACTGTAAAGCGAGGTCACATCAGAACGAAGTTGCCGATCGCCTATGGTATTGTCTGAGTGATTCTAGGAATAGAGAGGTTCTCATGCAAGCGATTTTCAGACGCATCCTCATCCTTTTCGTCGGTTTGCTAGTTCCATTGTTTTTTGCTTGTCAGTCTAATAGCCAAGTCGATGCGGCTCCCTCAGCAGCGCCACAACTGAGTGCTTCCCCTGCAAAACTTGATCCATTGCCTTACGATTATGCTGCCCTAGAGCCTTACATTGATGCTCAAACGATGCGACTTCACCACGATAAGCATCATGCAACTTATGTGAATAACATTAATGAGACTCTAAAGGCTTATCCAGACCTTCAGAAGCAGAGCGTTGATAGTTTAATTCAGAATCTCAACCAGGTTCCGGAGGCAATTCGGACGAAGATTCGCAACAACGGCGGCGGACATGTCAATCATACGATGTTCTGGCAGATTATGGCTCCAAAAGCTGGAGGCACGCCGACTGGGGCTGTCGCAAAAGCAATTGATCAAACCTTCGGAAGTTTTGATGCATTTAAACAACAGTTCAATAAAGCTGGAGCCGATCGCTTTGGCAGTGGATGGGCGTGGCTCGTCAGCGATCGCCAAGGAAAGCTCAGCATCACTTCAACCGCAAACCAAGATAATCCCCTGATGAGCAATCCTAATGCCTATCCGATTTTAGGCAATGATGTTTGGGAACATGCTTACTACCTGAAGTATCAGAATCGTCGCGCAGAATATCTAACCAACTGGTGGAATGTTGTGAATTGGCAAGCAGTCAATCAACGCTACGCGCAAGCGCAGAGAAAGTAATCATCGGTTTAAGCATCCGGCGGGAAAGCCAAGCAATATTGCTGAACCAGCCGGATGAGTTCCAAAGGATCAACGGGCTTAGTCAGGTAGTCATTAAATCCGGATCTGAGCGCAGCCTGGCGGTCTTCTTCACGCGCATAAGCAGTCAGCGCGATCGCAGGAAGCGTTTCACCTTTGGGGAGTTCGCGCACCCGCCCGATTAGCTCAAAGCCGTCCATTTCAGGCATCGCAACGTCACTGACTAATAGCTTTGGAAGTTCTCTTTCAAGTAGGGATAATGCTTCCTTCGCGTTGGGCGCAACGGTAACGATCGCACCTTCATCTTCAAGCATGAATCGAAGCAAATCCCTGGTATCGGGATCATCATCGACGACTAAAATATCCATCTGCGCCAGGGTTTGCATGTATGGTCAACCTACGGAAAATGGGCTTCAGAGGGACTCCCGATCTGAAGACAATCTCTAACCTATGCCTTACGATAGTTCATCGCTTCTATCTCTAGACTGAAAACAAGTTAGCTCTCTCCCAAGCTAGAGCCTCTGTCTAAATAATTTTTCTAAACTTGATTTTATCTACTCTCCTCTCTATATAAACATTTGATTATCGATATTTGATCAGTAGTCAAAAGCCTTCCCTGAGTCAAATTTGACTCAGGGTTTTGTTTGTTTACGCAAGAAATCGTCTAGGGTCGCTCGATCGCTCAGTGAGGATTGCGCGCCAGATTTTGTCGTTGACAAGGCTCCCGATGCCGCTCCCCATCGCACTGCTTCCCACATTGGATGCCCCTCAGCTAATGCGACTGCTAACCCCGCATTAAATGCATCTCCAGCCGCAACCGTGTCAATTGCTACAACCGAAAAAACTGGCATAAAGAAGCGATCGTCTTCGGTTGCACAATAGACACCTTGAGCGCCCATTTTGATAATCACGGTCTTCGTTCCTCGCTGTTGCAGAATTTCGGCGGCTCGTTCGGCATCCGCTTGAGTCTGAATCGGAAATCCGACAAGCTGTTCTGTTTCAGTGGCATTCGGGGTAATGATGTCGATCTCACCGTACAATTCATCGGGAAAAACGGCAGGAGCAGGAGCAGGATCAAGAATGACAGTTGCCCCAATTGCTTTAGCAGAACGTGCCGCAGCTTGAACGATCTCGAACGGAATTTCAAGTTGGAGTAATAAAATCGACGAATCCGTCAGCACTAAGCGATCGAGGTCAGATTGATCGACGTTTCCATTCGCACCGGGAATCACGATGATGTGATTTTCGCTCCGGTCATCTACCGCGATCATGGCAACTCCAGACGAGGTTGAACGATCGATGAAAATGCGATCGCTTTGCACTCCAGCCGCTTTTAAACTCGCTAACAATTCTTGTCCAAACGCATCATCACCAACTCGCCCAACCATCTGACTGGAGCCACCCAGTTTTGCAACTGCAACCGCTTGATTTGCGCCTTTCCCACCCGGAACAGTTGAGAATGAATACCCAGTTAGGGTTTCTCCAGGCTTGGGTAATTTTGGAACTCGGGCGACGAGATCCATGTTGATACTACCGAAGGTGAAAATAGGTCGAGACATAATTGCGCCTGCTGAATTCTGAAGCGTTCTAAAAAGTCACTTTATGCAACTGAAATAGCTCTCCGGGGAGCGTTTTGACAATCTTGCCTCCTTCGGACTGGATCAGCTTCTTCCAATCCGCGAGCGATTCCAAAAAGACCTCTGTACCCAGATAAGTCTCCAAAATTGCCCAACTCTCAGCCAAAGCGGCATCCGGATCGAGCACATCAAACACAAACACTCCGCCCGGTTTGAGCACTCGTTTCACTTCCGTCACAACCGACTGCCAGTAATCCACATCTGAATAGCAACTTACCCCAGTCGAAACCACCAGATCAAACTGAGCCGCATCATACTCTAACTGATGCGCCGCCCCAAGTTTCACGCCTCGAAACAGCTTTGAGTTTAACTGGGGGGCACGAGTATTCATCGCGTCACAGGCGACCTTACTCACGTCTTGTCCCGCGTAGTAAGCATTCCAGTCGCGCCAGTTATAGACAAAAAAACCAACGCCGCAGCCGATATCTAAGCAGCGTTGATTTTTTTGCGGCTGAGCAAGTTGCCAAAATGGAGAAGTCACTTTTGCTTGTAGCGTTCCCGCGACTCGATCGCGAAAAATCGGCATCGCTTCAACTTCGGCGGGCAAATTAAACGCCTCTCCTCGATACTCGCGATTAAAGCGTTCGGCGATCGCGACAATTCGTGGACTCCAATCCTGTACGCTCAATGTTTTTAACCTTTCAATGCACGGGTGAAATTTTGACGATAAGACCGATTAAACACTAAGGCGGGCCACAGCAGTGCTAAATAAATTTTGCCTTGGCTAAAGTTGGTGCGGCGAAATCCCTTCCAAAAGCGATAGACACCGACGACATAAACCGCTAAGGCGACAAATAGGAATAGCTTTACCATACCGGAATCCTTCAAATTCGTGATGTCAAGATTCTAGCAAGTGGAGTGGGGAGTGGGGAGACAGGTTTCTAGTCCCTACTCCCTACCTTCTTCCAATTGCTAATAATTGTGAGGGAGGTTGCCCGAAAAAAGCTAGCACTGTCAAATTAGGTAAAGATGCGATCGATTACTTTAAGGAGATTCTATGCGAGCGGTGCTAATGGCAGGCGGATCGGGAACTCGACTCAGACCGCTCACCTGTGATCTGCCAAAACCGATGGTTCCAATTTTGAATCGTCCGATCGCTGAGCACATTATTGACTTGCTAAAGCGACATCAGATCCGAGAAATAATCGCGACACTCCACTATCTGCCAGATGTGATGCGCGATTATTTTCAAGATGGCAGCGAGTTTGGTGTGCAGATGACCTATGCGGTCGAAGAAGATCAACCCCTTGGAACAGCAGGCTGTGTCAAAAATATTGCAGAGTTACTGGATGATACTTTTTTAGTCATTAGCGGCGATAGTATTACCGATTTTGATCTCACTGCTGCGATCGAATTTCATTACCGGAAAGGATCAAAAGCAACGTTGATTTTGACTCGGGTGCCCAATCCGATCGAATTTGGCGTGGTAATCACCGATGAAAATGCGAGTATTAAACGCTTCCTCGAAAAGCCGTCGAGTAGTGAAATCTTCTCAGATACCGTCAATACGGGGATTTACATTCTTGAACCAGAAGTTCTGCAATATCTACCAGAAAATGAAGAGGCGGATTTTTCAAAGGATCTGTTTCCACTGTTGCTCGACAAGGGCGAACCGATGTATGGCTACGTCGCAGACGGGTACTGGTGCGATGTCGGGCATTTAGACGCGTATCGGGAAGCGCAATATGCTGGACTTTCCCGCCGAGTGAAATTAGAGTTCGCCTATGTTGAGCGATCGCCCGGACTATGGGTTGGAGAGAATACTTATCTTGATCCCACTGCCAAAATTGAAACTCCCGTGATTATTGGCAACAACTGCCGCATCGGGTCGCGTGTCACCATCGAAGCCGGAACCGCGATCGGGGATAACGTGACGATCGGGAATGAAGCAGATCTGAAGCGCCCGATCATTTGGAATGGTGCAATGATTGGCGATGAGGTGCATCTCAGGGCTTGTGTGATTGCACGCGGGGCGAGAATTGATCGACGATCGCATGTGTTAGAAGGCGCAGTGGTCGGCCCGCTCTCATCTGTGGGAGAAGAAGCGCTGATTAGTCCCAATGTCCGGGTGTGGCCGAGTAAGAGCGTTGAAGCTGGGGCGACGCTGAATACGAATTTGATTTGGGGATATACCGCACATCGGAATCTATTCGGACAGCGAGGCGTTTCGGGCTTAGCAAATGTCGATGTGATTCCAGAATTTGCCGTGAAGTTAGGAGCGGCATACGGTTCGACGTTGAAGCCGGGATCACAAGTCACCGTTTCGCGGGATCAAAGAACCATTTCGCGCATGGTGTCTCGATCGATGATTGCCGGATTAATGTCCGTCGGGATCAATATCCAAAATCTTGAAGCTACAGCAATCCCAGTTGCGCGATCAGTAGTTCCAACCTTAGGAGTCGCGGGAGGATTGCATATTCGGATTCATCCTGATAAGTCAGATCATATTGTGATTGAGTTCTTCGATCGCAATGGGATCAACGTCTCGAAAGCGATCGAGAAAAAGATCGAAGGAGCATTTTTCAAAGAAGATTTTCGTCGTGCTCCGATTCATGAAATTGGCGGCGTTGTGAATGTGCATCAAGCGCTCGATATCTATAGCCGAGGATTTGAGCGACATTTGAATATTCAAGCCATCCAGACCAGCAGTTCAAAAGTGATCATCGATTATGCCTATGCGGTTTCGGGTGCCGTCTTACCGCAATTATTGGCAAAATTTGGCTGTGATGCGGTGGTCTTAAATGCAAGTCTGACGCAAACTGCGCCATCTTTGAACGATCGAGAAACGCTGCTCAATCAATTAGGTCACGTTGTCGAAGCGTTGAAAGCAACCTTTGGAGTACAAGTTTCAGCCAACGGTGAGCAATTCATCTTAGTCGATGAAACGGGCAGTCCCATCCGAGGAGAAACGCTTACGGCTTTGATGGTCGATATGATTTTGACCGCCCATCCCCGTGGAACAGTGGTTGTTCCCGTTCATGCATCGAGTGCGATCGAGCAAATTGCCCGTCGTCACGATGGCAAAGTAGTTCGCACTAAAGCGAACCCGACTGCGTTAATGGAAGCGTGTCATGCCCATTCCAGCACGGTCTTAGGCGGAAGTGGCGAGATGGGCTTTATCTTCCCGCAATTACATCCTGGCTTTGATGCAATGTTCTGCATTGCGAAACTGATCGAGATGTTAACGTTGCAGGATCGCACGTTGGCACAGATTCGATCAGAATGTCCGCGAGTGTCCCATAAAACCTATTCGGTACGCTGTCCCTGGACAGTCAAAGGCGCATTAATGCGGCATTTAGTCGAAAGCCATCCCGCAGAAATGTTAGAGACGTTCGACGGGGTAAAGATTTTCAACCCAGAACGCAGTGATAGCTGGGTGCTAATTTTACCGGATGCAACAGAGCCATTAATTCACGTCTATGCCAATAGCCCAAATCGCGGTTGGGTCGATGAAACACTGCGAGAATATCGCTTACGAGTTCAGGAATTTGTCTATCAAGAACAAGGGATTGAGGAGGCAAGGGTAGAGCATGTGTACTAAAATGTAGGGAGTGGGAAAGTAGGGGTTAGGGAGATAAAACGAAACACATCTTCCCACTCCCCACTCCCCACCTCCCAAAATCGATTCGTAAGAACTCAGCGATCGACTGTAGAATAACGTTCACTCACTTTCTCACAGGTCTATGAACAGCATCATTCTGTTGGCGGACATTGTTCAAGAACCGCAACTGCGATACACCTCAGATAATCAAACCGCGATCGCTGAGATGCGTATCGAATTTTCTGGCTTGCGTCCTGAAGATCCGCCCACCAAATTGAAAGCGGTCGGTTGGGGAAATTTAGCCCAGGAAATTCAGGCAAATTATCACGAAGGCGATCGCGTGATTCTTGAAGGTCGGTTGACCATGAATACCGTTGATCGTCCTGAAGGATTTAAAGAAAAGCAGGCTGAATTAACGATTCAGAAAATTTATGCATTGAATGGGGCTTCAGTCTCCAGTTCTGTGACAGCGGCAGCGCCAGTTGCAACGCCGAGCGCACCTGCTCCCGTGGCAAGCGCGGCTCCGAAACGTGCGGCAAAAGCTCCAGCGGCTCCAGCATTAGAATCACAGCCTGAATTAGACGACATTCCGTTCTAAGATAAAAGGCGGATTTTTAGGAGACACAGTATGGAGCGCGATTTTCGGCAACTAGCAGACCTGTACAAAACTGCGCTCCTCGATAACGTCCTGCCATTTTGGGAACAGTACTCGATCGATACTAAATGCGGTGGCTACTTTACTTGTCTCGATCGCACTGGCAAGGTTTATGACACCGATAAATTTATCTGGCTGCAAAATCGCCAAGTGTGGACATTCTCCATGCTCTGTAATCGTCTAGAAAAGCGCTCCAGTTGGCTCGACATTGCAGAACATGGAGCAAAATTTTTAGCCAATCACGGGCGAGATCCGGAGGGAAATTGGTATTTCTCATTGAATCGATCAGGTCAACCTCTGATTCAGCCCTACAACATTTTTTCAGATTGCTTTGCGGCAATGGCGTTTAGTCAGTTCGCACTCGCATCGGGTCAGGATTGGGCGCGCGAGGTCGCACTTCAGGCATATCAAAATGTGTTGCGCCGTCAAAATAATCCAAAAGGAAGTTACAACAAAGCTTATCCAGGAACGCGATCGCTCAAAGGCTTATCTGTTCCGATGATTCTCGCGAACCTCACCTTGGAAATGGAGTGGCTCCTTCCAAAAGAAACGCTCGATCAAGTCCTCGAAGCCACAGTTCAAGAGGTCATGACCGACTTTTTAGATGAGAATCTCCTCTATGAAAACGTTGCTCCAGATGGTTCCCATGTCGATTGCTTTGAAGGTCGCGTGATTAATCCTGGGCATGGGATTGAAGCAATGTGGTTCATGATGGATATTGCCCATCGCAGTAATAATCTCGAACTGATCAATCAATGCATTGATGTTGTCATCAACACTCTCAATTTTGCCTGGGATCAAAAGTACGGCGGAATCTACTACTTTCTGGATGTAAAAGGTCATCCACCTCAGCAATTAGAGTGGGATCAGAAACTTTGGTGGGTTCATGTTGAGACACTCGTTGCGTTAGTCATGGGATACCGCTTGACTGGGCGTTCTGACTGTTGGAAGTGGTATCAGAAAGTCCATGACTATAGTTGGTCACACTTTGCCGATGCAGAGTATGGAGAATGGTTTGGCTATCTCGATCGACGAGGTGAAGTCTTACTCAATCTCAAAGGTGGCAAGTGGAAAGGGTGTTTTCATATTCCACGATCGATGTATCTGTGCTGGCAAGAATTTGAAGCTTTGGATCAAGCTGAAAAATCCTCCTAGGTTTGGAGAATTTTTCAGCTTGGCTACAGCGGCTCAATCTGCAGACTATCAACTCTTCGCCTTCTTCACCCAAAGCGATCGCGGGAGCAGATTGTGAATTGTTCTTGCACCCGGTTCAAGTCGCCCGATTCGCGTGTCCATTGCTAGGCTTGCCAAGGCATAGCTATCAATTAAAGACAGCTTTTTCAGCTCTGCGATCCGTTCAATCATTTGCATTGCTGAACTATTCATCGCCGCCATTGCATCCGCATTCGTCGCTGTCGTCACATAGCTATCGCGAGTATCTTTCACCGCAGCAGGCGCAACTTTCGGAGTGGGCTGCTTGGGCAACATACAGTAAGTTCCTTTCACCTGATTCACGACTTCAGCCACATGACACATGCCATAATCCTGCATGTACTGCCGTGCTTCCTTGCTGCTCAAGCGCTTCCACTCAGAGACAAATTTCACGGTCTCTTCTTCGAGTTTGTCGATCGCTTTGTTTAAATCGCGATCGTAGCCCATTGTGATCCAATGCGTCGGTGTCTCAATGCGAGGAAAACTCAACGGCATTTTTTTCATCACTTCAACCGTGATATTCAATTCACTAAAAGCCGTCTCGATCGCCGTTAAATTAATCTCTCCATTGCCTTGCGCTGCGTGAGAATCGCCCGACCATAACAATGCGCCATCGACAAATACAGGCAGATAAATCGTCGTGCCTTGCACAAGCTCTCGACAGTCTAAATTTCCCCCATAAGCACCCGGTGGAACCGTACTATATTGACCACTCTCAGCCCGTGCCACGCCAATAATTCCAGGAAATGGGCGGACTGGAAGTTCAATACCTGGAAGGAATTCAGTCATTCCACGACCCAAATCGAGATAGAAATGTTTGACTTGAGCTTGAGTAAACTTATCTGGAAATTGACCGAGTTTTAAATTGCCCGGTAAGTTCCAATTTGCCCCGTAGCTGCGAGGAACAATGCGGTTGATTTTAATCTTCAAAACATCGCCCGGCATTGCACCTTCAACGAAAATCGGCCCCGTAACCGAGTGAGGGCCTCGACCCGGAAAATCGACCCGAAGTTTGGTAATCGCTTCGATCGAACTCCCTGGCAAAACCTGATTCAACGATGCCATCATCGTCTCCAGCACCACCGTATCCCCGGATTTGATGCGGGCACGAGGCGGTTCTGCATTGTTAAACCAACCCCATTGCACCGTTTCAGAAGTTGCTGGAAGCAGATAAACACCGCCTTGATACTGACCCACATAGCCCTGTTGTAGAGCGTTGATTTCAGGGCGTTTAGAAGATTGAGCATTCACGTGAGGAAACATCGATACAGCAGTTGCAGTTGCAGCACTACCTAACAAAAAATCGCGACGCTTTGGCATATCCAGCAATAAATCGTAGAGAAATCCGCTTTACATTATTTCCAGGATTAAGACAGAAAAAATGTATTAATAATTACTGCAACCGAGGACACAATTTCATCTTACAGACAGGCGAGCCTTTTCCAGTTCCTCCAACAGCCTAGCTCGATGTTTCTCGCTGATAGGGCGGGCATCCGTCCTGTCCAGGTTTCATGCAGAGGAACCAGATTTGCTAGACTTACAGAAGAAAAGACACGTGAATTGAGACAGCATTGTGAACACTCAAAACAACTCATTTGAGATCAACAAAACGGAAGAAGAATGGAAGGCTTCTCTGACTCCAGAGCAGTTTCGGGTGTTGAGAAAGCATGGCACAGAACGAGCAGGAACCAGTCCTTTAGATAAGGAATACGGCAAAGGAACTTTTAAGTGCGCGGGCTGTGGAACGCCGCTATTTTCGTCTGAAACTAAGTTTAATAGTGGAACGGGCTGGCCTAGCTTTTATGCGCCGCTCGAAAACGCGATCGAGGTGAGCATTGATCGATCGCTATTTATGACTCGTGTTGAGGTACATTGTGCAAAATGTGGCGGACATTTAGGACATGTATTTGAAGATGGTCCGCGCCCGACCGGACAGCGCTACTGTATGAACGGTGTCGCACTAGAATTTGTGCCAGAAGGCGAATCTTGATGTAAGAAGTTGGAGTTTTTCAAACGCTCCAACTTCTAAATTTCTCTATCCCAGGCTAGATGCATCAACTTGAGTCATACTTGACAATTAACCAGCTTGCTCGGAAACAATTGCAATGTTGAACCGTTTGAGAATTGGGACAAAGATCGGCGCGACATTTGGGATTGGGCTAGCAATTTTTGCAGCGATCGGAATTGTCTCATATAGTGGAACCCGACAACTGATTGACACTTCAGAATCAGTGACGAAGACCTATCAAGTTTTGACTGCCTTAGATGAAGTTTTTTCCTTGGTCAAAGATGCAGAAAGCGCAGTCCGAGGATATTTGCTCAGACCTGAACAGGAATCCCTAGAACCCTACAATCTGGCTCGTTCAACGATCGAGAATCGCATCGAATCGCTTCGCCAACTGTCCTCAGATAATCCCGCTCATCAGCAGAGCCTCGATCGATTGGAGCCGCTGATTGAGCGTCGCTTAGCGATCATGGAAAAGCGAATTGAAATCCGAAGAAGCCAAGGGCTGGAGACAGCCTTACGACCTGACGTAGTTCCAAGTGCGATTCCTGTAATGCAACAGATTCAGACTGTGATTACAGACATGAAAAAGCGGGAGCAAGTTTTGCTCGATCGCCGATCGACAGCCGCAAATCTTGCTGGACAAAATACATTGAATAGCATTGCATATGGAATTCCGCTTGGATTTGCACTACTAGGTGTTCTGGGCTTTTTACTCAACCGCAATATCTCCAAACCGCTGACGCACGTTTCCCGCACAGCAGAGAAAATTGCAGATGGAGATTTATCGATTCAATTGCACCCATTACCGCGAGCGGATGAAGTTGGGGTTTTAATCCGCACGTTTAATCAGATGGTAGAAAATCTGAAAGCGAGCTTGGAAAAGAGCGATCGCCAAACCTGGCTACAGTCGAATCTGGCAGAATTTGGGCATTTGATTCAAGGCGAGCGAGACTTAGAAACCGTTTCGCGAATGATGCTCTCTTACATTGCTCCCTTAGTTGAGGCTCAGCAGGGCGCATTTTATGTCATGGATTCAGAACACCATGTTCTGAGATTGCTCAGTAGCTATGCTTATCACGACCGCAAGCATCTTTCTAATCAGTTTCATTTGGGAGAAGGGCTCGTTGGGCAATGTGCGCTAGAAAAACAGCGAATCTTACTCACTCAAGTGCCGAGCGATTATATTCAGATTCGGTCGGGATTAGGAGAAAGCACTCCAACGAATCTGATTGTCTTGCCCATCTTATTTGAGCAGCAGGTCGTATCCGTGCTTGAACTTGCTTCCATTCACGAATTTAGTGAGCTACATCTCACCTTACTCGATCGATTGGCCCAGACGATTGGTGTCGTGTTGAGAGCGATCGAGGCAGATGCACAAACGCAGCGCTTGCTAATTGAATCGCAAGCATTAGCCGAAGAACTCAGAGTTCGACAGCAAGAGCTTCAGCATAGTAATGAAGTTCTGCAAGAGCAAGCAACGGCTTTAGAAGAGTCAGAACTGAAACTGCAAGAGCAACGAGAGGAACTCAAAGTCTCGAATGAAGAATTACAGCAGCTCAATGAAGAACTAGAAGAAAAAGCAGAATTACTGGCAGTCCAAAAGCGTCAAGTCGAGCAGAAAAACGGCGAAATCGATCAAGCCCTACTAGCACTGCAAGAAAAAGCAGAGCAGTTAGAAATTTCCTCGAAATACAAGTCTGAGTTTCTCGCCAATATGTCGCATGAGTTGAGAACCCCGCTCAATAGTTTGCTGATTTTGGCGAAGATTCTGAGTGACAATGCAGACCAAAATTTAACTGATCGACAAGTTGAATATAGCCGTACCATCTATGCTGCGGGGAATGACTTACTCACACTGATTAATGATATTTTGGATCTTGCTAAGATCGAATCGGGTACCGTTGCGCTCGAAGTTGAACCTGTAAACTTAGCTGAGATTCAGGCAACACTCGATCGCTCATTTCGGCAAATTGCGACCAGTAAAGGCTTAGATTTTGCGATCGAGCTACAAAATCCAGAAGTGATCCACACCGATAGTAAACGCCTTCAGCAAATTCTCAAAAATCTGCTCGCAAATGCCTTTAAATTCACTGAACAAGGCAGCGTGAAAGTCCAAATCGGACTCACGCCAAATTCTCAGGTCTTCTTTGCGGTCAGGGATACCGGGATTGGAATTCCCCCTGAGAAGCAACAGCTTATTTTTGAAGCCTTTCAGCAAGTTGATGGCACAACTAGCCGAAAATATGGCGGGACAGGTTTAGGGCTTTCCATCAGTCGGGAACTCGCACATCGCTTAGGTGGCTCAATTCATCTCAGCAGCCAATTGGGGCAGGGCAGTACTTTTACCTTGACTCTGCCTTGCTCATTCAATCAAGAGCCTCAGCCGATTACATTGCCGACTCCCAAGCCTGTCCCCCTTGCTACACCCGCTCCGTATGCTGAGATAGAAGACGATCGTGCGGTCATTCATCCCAACGATCGCATTCTCTTAATCATCGAAGACGATGCAAACTTTGCCAAAATTCTAATCGACATGGCTAGGCAGCAGGGTTTCAAAGTGCTCTGTGCTTTGAGAAGCCAGCCAGGACTTGTACTCGCACAGCAATTCAAACCTCATGCCATTCTGCTCGATTTACATCTCCCTGATTTAGATGGCTGGACAGTCCTCGATCGCTTAAAACATGAGCCAGAACTACGCCATATTCCGGTTCACATTTTATCGAGCGATGATCAGCGACAACGAGGCCTACAGCTCGGCGCGATCGCTTACTTACAAAAGCCTGTGTCCTCTGAAGAGTTAGACACCCTGTTTAACGAGATTCAAGTGTTTATTGAGCGGCGCGTCAAGAATTTGCTCGTGATTGAAGATGATCAAGTTCAAGCCCAAAGCATCATGGATCTGATTGGGAATGGAGATGTCAAAAGTATTGCTGCATCCACCGCTCAAGAAGCTCTCGCCATATTACAGGCGCAGCAAATTGACTGTATTGTGATGGATTTGGGCTTGCCGGATATGAGCGGGTTTGATTTGATTGAGCAGATCAAGCATGACGAAGCTTTGTCTAAAATTCCCATCATCGTCTACACCGGAAAAGAACTGTCTCGCCAGCAGGAAACTCAACTCAAACGCCTAGCTGAAACGATTATTATCAAAGATGTGCGATCGCCAGAACGGCTACTCGATGAGACCGCATTGTTCTTACACCGAGTTCAAGCGAACTTACCTAAGCCGAAGCGTCAGATCCTCGAAGAGCTATATCAAGCCGATCCCGTCTTAGGGGGTAAGAAAATTTTGATTGTCGATGACGATGTGCGTAATATTTTCGCGCTCACCAGTCTGCTCGAACAGCATCAAATGGAAGTTCTGTATGCTGAAAACGGACGCGAAGGTGTTGAGACTCTGCAAGCGAATCCAGAAATCGATATTGTGCTCATGGACATCATGATGCCAGAAATGGACGGATACGAGACGACTCGCGTGATTCGAGAGCAATCAGAGTTTCGATCGCTGCCAATTATTGCGTTAACCGCAAAAGCAATGCAGGGCGATCGAGAAAAATGCATCGAAGCAGGAGCATCAGACTATATTACTAAGCCTGTCGATACTGAACAGTTGCTTTCTTTGTTGCGGGTTTGGTTGTATCGGTAGTTGTTCATTTTGGGAAATGGGGAATCGTCCTATTGATACCCCGCTGCCTGAATTGCAAACAGATGGGCATATCGTCCGCCTAATTCAATCAACTGTTCATGGCTTCCTTGTTCCAGCACTGTTCCAGCAGACATGACGAGAATTCGATCCGCCATGCGAACCGTTGAAAATCGGTGCGAGATCAAGATTGCCATTTGATCGGGAGTCATTTCTCGAAAGCGATCGAAGATTTGCACCTCTGATTCGGCATCCATTGCGGAGGTTGGCTCATCGAGAACAAGCAAATCAGCACTCGATCGCATAAATGCCCGTGACAATGCAATCCGCTGCCATTGTCCACCCGATAGCTCTCGTCCTGTTTTAAACCATCGACCCAATCGAGTATCAAAGGATTCGGGCAGATCTTTAATAAATGAAATCGCATTGCCTTTATCAGAAGCGACTTGCCAGCGATCGCGATCGTCTAAATTCAGCACATCGCCTACGCCAATATTTTCGCCAACGCTGAATTGATATTTCATGAAATTCTGGAAGATCACCCCAATTCGACGTTGCAGGGCTTCGAGATCCCAAGCTTGTAAATCTAACCCATCAAGTAAAATCCGACCTTCAGTTGGCGTATACAATCGCGTCAGCAATTTGATCAGCGTGGTTTTTCCAGAGCCATTTTCACCGACAATTGCTAACTTTTCTCCGGGCTGTAAATGGAATGAAACGTCTTTTAGTGCAGGCTTATCAGCTTCGGGATAGTAGAACGTCACATGCTCAAATCGTAAGCCATCACCCGGCAAACTTCCGCGAGTGGCACTGCCGAGCGATCGCGGAATTTCCTGACCGAGAAACTCATACAGATTCGACAAATACAGCGAATCCTCATACATTCCACCAATTGAACTGAGAATCGAAGCAAACGCACTCTGTCCTTGTCGGAAGACCACGAGATACATGGTTAGCTCACCCAACGAGATCTGACCTGCGATCGTTTCCCAAACAATCCAAACATACGCCCCATAGAATGCAGCCGAACTGACTAAACCCAGTCCATAGCTCCAAAGTCCGCGCCGAATCGTTAAATCGCGATCCTCAGCATACAGCCGATGAAAGATCGCCCGATAGCGATCGAGCAACATGCCTCCTAACTGATACAGCCGAATCTCCATTGCCGGGGACTCATTGCCGATCAACCATTCTAGATAGTTCTGTTCTCGCGTCTCTGGAGTTCTCCAGCGGAACAATCGGAATGCTTCTCCGGCAAAGCGGGTTTCTGCCACAAAAGCTGGAACAGCTGCAATCATCAACATCACAACTGCCCAAGCCGAGAATTGAATCAACAGCCCGCCATAGGTAATCAAGGTCAGCGAATCCTGGACTAATCCAAATGTTCGACCGACTAAGCTCAAGGGGCGAGTCGAAGCTTCCCGCCGAGCGCGCGTCATCTTGTCATAAAATTCAGAATCTTCAAAATGTGCCAGATTCAGTGTGAGTGCCTTGCCGAGAATTAGTTCATTGACTTTCTGCCCAAGTAAGACTCTGAGCAACGACTGAGAAAGCACTAAGCCTTGTTTACTACCCGATTGAATCGCAACCATAACCGCTTCAAATCCGAGATAGCCGATCGCTGCCATACGATCGCTTTCCAGTCTAGTCTGAGAGGCTAAAACAACGGCATCAACAATCAATTTGCCTACATATGCCACCACCGCAGGCACAAGCCCACCGACTAGAGTAAACAAGGCGAGTCCGATCGTTAAACGGCGATTCGTTGTCCAAACGAGTGCGATCGCTCGCCCACAATAGCGGAAAATAGATAAAAATTGGGAGATGCTTCCAATGAAGCGTTGAAATCGTCTAGTTTGCATTCTTCTACAATAGCGTTTGATGAAAAAATCGAGACTGGTCATTGAAGCAGGGCAAACTGAAAAGCAATATTGGCGGGACTTGTGGCAGTATCGTGAACTGTTCTATTTCTTATCCTGGCGAGATATCCTAGTTCGCTATAAGCAAACCGCGATCGGGATTGCTTGGGCACTGATTCGCCCGTTTCTGACGATGATTGTGTTCACGGTTCTGTTTAGCAATCTGGCGAACTTGCCGACACAAGAAGATACGCCTTATCCGATTTTGGTTTTAGCTGCCTTACTGCCTTGGCAATTTTTTGCAGCGTCCTTGGGACAGACGAGCCAGAGTTTGGTCAGTAATGCGAATTTGATCTCGAAGATTTACTTTCCGCGATTGCTGGTTCCAGCGAGTGCGATCGCAGTGAATTTCGTTGATCTCTTAGTGTCTGGAATGTTGCTATTGGGAGTGATGATTTGGTATCAATACATTCCAACTTGGCGAATTTTAACCCTGCCATTTTTTGTCTCGATCGCAGCATTGGCGGCGTTTGGAGTTGGCTTGTGGTTTGCTGCAATTTATGTCCGGTTTCGCGATGTAGCGCAGGTGATTCCGTTTCTGATTCAGCTTGGGCAGTATGTTTCTCCGGTTGGTTATAGTGTTGAAATTATTCCGGCACAATGGCGATTGTTGTATTCACTCAATCCGATGGTTGGTGTGATTGATGGCTTTCGCTGGGCAATTCTCAAGGGTGAATCGTCGTTTTATTTGCCGGGGTTTGTTTTAGCCTTGGGGGTAGTGGTACTGTTGGTGTGGACGGGAATTCGCTATTTCCGAAGTGTTGAGCGAACCTTTGCGGACATTATCTAGGAGTGTGATGTGTCAAATTTAGTACTTCAGGTTGAGAATCTGAGTAAGTGCTATCAGATTGCACATCAGTCGAATGCGCCTAATTTCTTGCTCAGAGATGTGATTGCAAGTTCCGTCAAATCGTTGTTCAATCGGAACGCTCAGAAGCGATCGACCGAAGATTTTTTGGCATTAGATAACGTTTCGTTTTCGCTGCAAGCAGGCGATCGTTTAGGAGTAATTGGGCGAAATGGAGCAGGAAAATCGACGCTCTTGAAGTTGCTGAGTCGAATCACCGAGCCGACTCAAGGCAGAATTGAGATGATAGGCAGAGTTACAAGTTTACTAGAAGTTGGAACTGGCTTTCATCCTGAGCTAACCGGACGGGAGAATGTGTATCTCAATGGCGCGATTTTGGGAATGAGTCGATCGGAGATTGCGCGCAAGTTTGATCAGATTGTTGATTTTGCTGAGGTTGAGCGGTTTTTAGATACGCCTGTCAAACGGTATTCTTCGGGGATGTATGTGCGCTTAGCATTTGCAGTAGCAGCACATCTAGAGCCAGAAATTTTGATTGTGGATGAGGTTTTAGCCGTCGGAGATACCCAGTTTCAGCAGAAGTGTCTGAATAAGATGGAAGAGGTGGGAAGAGAGGGGCGAACTGTTTTGTTTGTCAGCCACAATATGCAGACGATTAGCGCTTTATGCAATCAGGCGATCGTGCTGGAGGCAGGACAGGTTGCGTTTCATGGAGAAGTACAAGCCGCGATCGACGTTTATTTAGAAAACTCTTATCAGTTGATGAGCCGGATTCCTTTGCTGGAAAGACGCGATCGTACGGGTTCAGGAAGAGTGAAAGTCTCTAGCTTTCGCGTCTTAGATGCACAAGGACAAGCTGTTGAAATTCTTCAATCTGGCTTAGATTATGAGTTTGAGTTTGGCTATGTCAACTACTCAGGTCAAGCTTTAGAGAGTGTGATTGTTAGCTTTGCCGTTTCAGACGATAAAGGGCAAACTATCCTATTGCTCAGAACGAGTTTTACAGATAGTAACGTTGTTTTGAATGCGAATTCAGGCGTTGTGAGATGTCGATTAAATCAGCTACCGTTAGCAAACGGCACTTATCGCTTACCTATCTTCTTCTCTTATCGCGAATCTGAAGTACTAGATTATCTACAAGATGCAGTTTCGATTGTGGTAGAAGGCGGGGATTTCTTTGGGACTGGAAGTGCAGGATTGCCTCAGAAGTGTAAGATTTTGACAAAAGCAGAATGGCGGAGTTTTTAACCTATGGGAATTCGGTCAAAAATTCGGCAATTTCTGAAAAAAAGGTGTCCCTGGAAATTTGTGCGATCGCCTTTTTTAAGGTATTTTGCATTCCAAGATCCAATTGATTGCATTTTCTATGCTCTCTCGCTAACTCAGCAGCCATTTTTTATTCAAGTTGGAGCCAATGATGGAATTAATGGCGATCCAATTTATCCGTTTATTTTGAAGTGGAATTGGTCGGGAGTTAAAGTTGAGCCTGTTCGTTATATTTTTCAGGAATTAGAGAAGAACTTTAAAGATTTCTCCAATATTATTTTGGAAAATAGCGCGATCGCTCATACAAATAATTCCCAAAAATTCTACTATTTAAAGCAAGACAATAATGCACCTGAATGGTATAGCCAGCTTGGTTCATTCTCGCTTCCAACGATTCTAAAACATGCTCAATGGATTCCAGATTTAGAAGAGCGATTAATGACAAGCGATGTTCCTTGTCTAACCTTTGAAGAACTTTGTGATAAACATCATATCCATCATATTGATGTTATCCATATTGATACAGAAGGATATGATTTTGAAATTATTAAACTGATTGACTTTGAAAAATTTAGACCTGAGATCTTGCTTTATGAACACAAGCATCTAAACGTATCAGATCAGAACTTATGCCGTCAGCACCTTAAAAGTTTCGGTTATCAGTTTATTGCAACTTCAAGAGATACATTAGCCGTTTTAGAATCGCCTCAACTTCACAAAGCTTGGAATATCGTAATAGGTACAAGATGAGTATTCGAGTTTTTATTGGTTCTGGAGAAGCCAGTTTAGTCGAGCGCAAGGTTTTAATCTATTCCTTACGGAAACACGCGCAGCAAGATTTAGATATTTACGTTTTGAACGGGACTCATAATGCGATCGAGCGAAATGATCAAGAACCGGTTCCTGCGCCGATGTCGCTCAAAATTAAATATCAAAATGTCACTGAATTTAGTTTGTATCGCTACCTTATCCCAAAAATTTGTAATTATCAGGGCAAGGCAATTTATCTCGACTCAGATACAGTTTGCCTCACCGATATTTCAGAGTTATATGAGATCGATTTAGGCATTCACCACTTTCTTGCTAAACAAGAATATGGTGGAAATTGGGGATTAAGCGTAATGCTGATAGATTGTGAAAAGTGCTATTTTGATCTCGATAGGTATTTTCTTGATATCGAAAAGCAGCGCTATACTTACACAGATTTTAATCGAATGAGTTCAGCCTTTCTGAAGCATCATCCTTTCGCGATCGCTGAGCTTGACCCCAACTGGAACGTATTCGATTTTCACAATTCGGAAACGAAATTGATTCACTATACCAATCTATTTACTCAACCTTGGAAAGCTTACAATCACCCCTACGGCGAATTGTGGTTTCAATACTTTCATGAAGCGATAGATGCAGGGATTTTGACAGAACGGGATATTGAGTTAAGCGTTTTACGATCGTATATTCGCCCCGATATTCGAGAAGGAAACTTTTCTAGAAAATCTTTACTGAGCCGAATACTGCGATGAAAACTTCTGTTTTAATCAATAACTATAATTATCAGACCTATGTGATTGATGCGATCGAGAGCGTTCTCAATCAATCAGCCCAAGCCGATGAAATCATTATTGTAGATGATTGCTCAACCGATCAATCTGCCCAAGTCTTACAAGATTTTCTAAATTCAAAGTCCCCCATTCTGGGAGATTTAGGGGGCACGATTCCCTCTAATCGAAGCCCAAATATCAATCTCATCTTAAAAAAGAAAAACGAAGGACAACTTGCAGCATTTCAAGACGGATTCAACGCTGCCACAGGTGAGCTTATTTTCTTCTTAGACGCAGACGACTTATACCAAGAAACCTATATCGAAACCGTTCTAAACTTCTACCAAAATCATCCAGCTTGTGACTTTCTATTTACCAGTTCAGAACTTTTTGGTAACGAAGAAAGAATTGCAACTTGTTACACCCACACTCGTGATCTTGGCTATTCAAAAATCAGCACCCTATATCGAAGAACTTGGATTGGACATCGCACTTCCACCCTTTCGATGAAGCGGCATGTTCTCGAAGCAATCTTTCCCATTCCTTACTTAGAAGATTGGCGAATTCGAGCCGATGACTGTGTAACTTATGGAACATCGATCGCGAATGCCCACAAATTTTACCTCAATCAACCCCTCGTAAAATATCGAGTTCATGGCAATAATGGGTACTACGGACGCTTAAAAACACGATCGCCCGAATATTTTCAACAGTATGAACAAGCGATCGAGCGTTTGTTCAAATTCTGGATTAAAAAATTCAATTACTCCGAAGACATTGATCAATTTGCAGGTGAGGAGTTCCGTTCAATTCCTCACCCAACTCAACAGGAATTTGATACGTTTCAATCCATTATTCGGTGTACAAACCTGCCTAAAATTCGCAAGGGATTCATGTTAGTGTTGGCGTATCTCTATTTCCTTCGTCACCGCAATCCTTCCGAATGTTCACCCCAAAGGAACTGATACTGCGCCCGAAACCCGCTTCACTCTCAGATTTCGACTTTACTCAGCCCTCAACTCGCATCATCGCGTGTCCTGATCCTCCCATCGAAGCTGTTCGAGCAGGTCACGCGATCGCAATTCCTGACAACACTTTCAACATTCGTCCCCTCCTCAAACAGCTTCCATTCCAACCTGATCTCGTCAGTCTGTCTGCCCGTGTCATGACTTTTCTGCCGCGCGGACTCCACACGTTGAACTGTCCAACTGTAATGAAATTGGGAGACACTTTTCACTTAGGCGATGGTGGGTTGAGTCGAATGGTGAGCTATTGCAAGCATCTCAATTGTGATTACCACTGGACATATCAAAGCCCTCAGCATCTTCACTTCTTTACTGAGGCAGGACTAAGAAATGTATTTTGGTTGCCTGGGTCGATCGTCATTGATCCATATATTCCTCAACTCTCAGAGAAGAAGTACGCCGTTATTTTTCGCGGTTCTGAATCAGAATTACACCAGTATCGAACCCATATTTTGAATGTAGTCCGAACATCTGGAATTGACATAGATGTATGCCAAAAAGACTACACTAGCTCTCTAGAAGACTATGCAAAAGCACGGATTGTTATCAATAGTAGTTTGAATGGAGATCTGAATCGGCGTGTGTTTGAAGTGCTGATGGCAGGAGGTTTTTTACTCACCGATCGCATTCGTCCGCAGTCTGGACTCTTTGAACTCTTTGAAGAAGGCAAGCATTTTGAATGCTACGGCAATGAGACAGAACTCATCGAGAAAATTCAGTTCTATCTTACTCATCCTCAAAAAGCGAACCAAATTGCCAAAGCTGGACATGAGCATTTTCTCACTCATTACTCTCAACCAACAGTCCAGCAACAACTATATCGATCGATTTTCAACAAGCTCGAATTTCCCAAACACGATCGACGATCGCACACCTCAACCCGGCTTCAAACTCGTCTCAAACTCTACGAACTCATTCAAGAACTTCATCGCATCTATCCTAAACTCAAGATTCTGTGTTGGCGAACTTGCTCAACGATCGTCGCAGACCTTGCAGACTTACCTCGTGCTGAACTGACTCACATTGTTGACTCTGAGCAACTCGTACAGACCCAAACAGACTATCTACAGGCAGGGCTGCAAGTCAATGTACAAGATCTGCAGCCTGATCCAGGTGGAGAATTTCAAATTGTAGTCATGAGTGGAGTGGATCGTGCCTTAGAGCAGCAGATTCAACAGAGTACAAATCTTCTTTGCGATCGCGGTTTTTTCATCATTGTTCAGCCCTTTCACTTCTTTGCAATCCCACAATTGAATCAATGGATGAGAAATCAGAACTGTATTCCAATTCAGTTATCCATTCGCTTGTTTGATCAGAACTATGATCTAGCACTTGAACAGCGTGGACTACTTTATCAAAAACTTTCTGCTCAAGCTGATTCAGCAAGGTTGCAGGACAAAGCAGACTTAGTAATAACTGAGATTCGAGCCAGTAAAATAATAAAAACTCAGATCAAAACGGCTCCAATCATTCGTTGCATTCTATCTCTAATTCGGAAGCTGCGATCGCGCTTTCGCTAGTTCTGAAGTCATCGTCACACCTGTCAATGAACATAAAATCGATCCAACCCTTTAGGCTTCTCGTTGTGATCCTATTGCTGCTTGGTATTTTTTTCCGATTTGCGTCCCTCGGAGAACGACCTTACTGGCATGATGAGGCACATACGTTACTGAGATCATCGGGCTATACGCTCACAGAAATTACAACTCAAATTTTTAATGCTCAAATCCTCGATCGTGATCAGGTGCTCAAATTTCAACAGCTTTCATCTGAGAAAACTGAATTTGATGTTGTACGCTCTTTAGCAACTGAAGAACCGCATCGCGCACCTCTGTTTTATACACTTTTACATTATTGGATGCGATGGTTTGGCAACGATCTCACTTCACTCAGAATATTACCAAGCCTGCTAAGCTTGCTCGTTTTTCCAGCGATCTACTGGCTCTGTCTTGAGTTATTTGGGTTGCCATCTACTGGATGGATCGCGATCGCACTGGTCAGTGTTTCGCCATTTCAGGTTTACTATGCTCAAGAAGTCAGAGAATATTCTCTATGGGCGGCAACGACTTTGTTTACTTCCGCTGCATATCTTCATGCAATGCGATCTCCAAAAAAATTAGCTTGGAGCCTATATAGCGTTTCAATCATTTTATCGCTATATACGTCTCTGTTATCGCTTCTGATTTGGGTAGGTCATTGCATTCATGCGATCGCATCTCAGAAAGTGAAACTGACGAAACCTATGAGTGCTTTTCTCAAAGCTTCATTCCTTGGATTCCTTGGATATTTACCTTGGCTATTCTTTGTAGCCGTGAACCTGTCACAGGTCGAAAGAAGCAATGCTTGGATGTTTCAACCGACTCCGCTCCACACGTTGCTAGAGAGTTGGGTGACGAATTATCAATTTATCTTTCTGAAACGCAGTCTAGCGGGTTCTTGGAGCTTTTTATTTACAACTGCGATCGGGCTTCTCACCTTTCTTTCCGCCCGATCGCTGATTCTCCGTACCCGAAAAGCAACCTGGGTATTGATTGCACTTTTAGTTTTACCGTTACTTATTACTTTTGTTGTTCCTGACTTGATCTGGGGTGGATTACGATCGACGAATGGGCGCTACTTTGTCCCGTGCTATTTAGGGATTCAGCTTGCAGTTGCACATCTGTTTGCAACTCAGCTAAAAAATGGCTCAAATCTTCTACAAAAAGCATTTTGGCGGTTCGCATTGGTCAGTATTCTTACCGCAGGTGTGCTTTCATGTACGGTGCAGATGTTTCAAAATCGCCTGAGTGAAGATTTAGCGATCGCATCGATGATCAATCAAGCTGAAAATGCGATCGTCGTTAGTGCAGAAGAGTCTTATCAGGGAGGCGGCACGATCGGCGATATCCTAACATTAAGCCATCTCGTTCAGCCGAGTACAAAATTCCAGCTTGCGATTCGACATCAAGTTCCATCGCTTCCCAATCAACCGAATTTATATCTCTATAAACCTCTTACCTACCTAAAACAGAACCTCCAGCAAACCTATACACTCCAACCTATCTACAAAGATAAGCTCTTTCAACTTCTTCCCAAATGAAGCGAATTATCACCTGCCAAGGAAGTATCCAACTCATTGCTGCATTATCAGCGCTCTTGCATCGAGGGCAGTTGAGAGACTCCCAAAATTACCTCGTCATCTATGAGCTTTATGCTCCTGAACAGCAGCATTATGAGTTTGCAACCTTTATCGAGCAGATGGCGAGATCGATTTGTGAATGGGAGGCGATCGTCTATCTCACCCCTGATCAACTGAATGCAATTGGTCACAAACTCGACTCGACTCGACCCGCTCAAATTTATAGCCAAGTTCATCGCTGGCTCGGACTCGATCGAGCCGATGAAATCTATCTCTGTCGCAACTGGCAATTGACGAATCAGCTTTTACTCAATGCCTATCCATCTGCTTATCGAGTCTGCTACGGTGACGGCATCGGGCTTTATTTCTCAGAGCATTCCGCCGTCGTTCGTCGCCCGTTTACGCCGCCTCCAACCCGTGATCAAATTTTCGATTGGACTTGGTGGAAACTACGATCGCTCTGGCATCGAATTCGTGAACGCCTGAAGTTAAAAACAAAGCTCTACTCTCTGCCTTTCGATATTGGCTACTTTGTGCTGCCTGACATTTTTGGAGAAACGCCACCCATGCCAAGCGTCAAGCTTGCGCCAGTGCAGCTCCTCAACTTGTTTGAGCAATTCACCTCATTTGTCGATGACGATCGCGTAGCTGAAATTCAATCCATCATTCAAGATTCGCCAGTTTCAATTCTACTCACTTCCAACTTTTCAGAAGGAGAACGCTTACCTCAAGCTCGTGAAATTCACGCCTACTATGAATTTCTTAGCTCACACAGCATTCCATCCGATAGTGTCTTGATCATCAAACCTCATCCTAGAGATGATCCCAATAAGATTAAAGAATTGCAGAAACTATGTTCTCACTTATATCGTGAAGTCATTCTCCTGACTGATTCAAATCTGTTCTTTTTACCCTTTGAAATTTTCTTTCTCAAAGCTTTTACTCAAAAAAAGCAGAACATTCGTATCTTTGCCGTCAGTTCTGCTTTTTTGTCCTTACAGCTTCTCTTTGATCTACCAAGCTTCATTGGATTCGGAGCAGATTTAACTACACAATCGTTTTATCCAGACTTTGTGGATGCCCGCTTAGAGCATGAACAAACCTTACATGAAGCTTGCTATCGTTTACAGTCCGCTTTGAATTCTCAACAAGACGTGCTATGAATCGAACACCAGGTTTTGTGCGATCGCTATGATTAGTATTGTGACTCCTGTTTACAATGGAGAGCAGTTCATTGAGTCCTGTCTTCAAACTGTCATTGCTCAAGAGTGCGACGAAATTGAGCATCTCATTATTGATGGCGGTTCAACAGATAGCACAGTTAGTATCATTCAAAAATATGCGAACTGCTATTCTCACATTCGCTGGATCTCTGAACCGGATCGAGGTCAATCCGATGCCATGAACAAAGGCATTCAACTTGCAAAAGGCAATGTGCTGACGTTTCTCAATGTTGATGACTACTATGAGCTAGATACTCTAAATCAAGTTAATCAGCGCTTCAAAACGCTACCTGAACCGAGCTTTATCGTGGGAAACTGTCGAATCTGGAACGATCACGGAGAAGTGATTGATATCAATAAGCCTTCTAAGTTGCGCTTGTTTGATCTCGTTCTCGGGTTGAATATCAATCCCTATCCTTGTAATCCTTGCGCTTATTTTTATCATCGATCGCTGCATGAGCGAGTTGGAAATTATGCGATCGAGGATCACTATTCGATGGATCTAGATTTTATCCTCCGCGTGATTCAAGTGGCTCACGTTTACTATGTTGATGAAATCTGGGGGAACTATCGCAGAATTGCAGGAACGAAAACGTTTATTGATATGGAAAGTGGAGAGTGCGATCGCCGAGTTCGACAAATTCTAAGAAAATATCGACGGTATCTAACTCCAGTTGAGCAATTTCAGTGGCTGCTCTGGAAAATTTGGCATCAATGCCGCACGACTGTCTTTTCAGCTTTAAGACTCTGTTTTAGAACGATTAAACGGTTCTTTCGTAGATAAATAGAAAATCCCCCATTGCTTCTGAGCCGAATGCAATGGGGGATTTTTGAAAAAATGCCTGAGCTATTCTCGCGCTGCCAGTAAGCCAAGACCTAGCGACAATAAAGCATTCACGCCGAGATAGCCCCGTGCGATCGCGCTGCTTCCTAGCCATTGCATTTCGGGTAGAAAGACTGCACTCACGGCTAAGCAAGCTGCAACTCCGAAAGTACACCCGATCGCAAACCATTTCAACGAAGGATGTCCTAACAAACCAGCAAGCAGCAAGAAAGGAATCAGAACACTTGCAGAGATTGGATTCAGCAGATTGGAATTGAGAATCGTGCCAACCAACTCAGGAATCGAGCTACCTGCTAAGCGGAGTGGAAACTGAGGCAGATTCGTGATAAAGATGCCTCGCAAGAAGAACAATCCGCAACTTCCGAGCACCAAGCCCCAATATAGCGAAGTGCGATTTCGAGGCATCTGAGCAATAAATACTTGCGAGAATGCGATCGCAATCCCCAACATGAGAACCTTCAGACCGAGGTTGAAGGAACTGCCATCAAACCAAATACGACTGAAGAAACCACTCCAAAGCTTCGGAGATAGCCACCAGAAGAAAGGACGGTCTTTCAAGGCTAAATCGACGGCTCCTTTTGCATCTAGTCTGCCTGCGCCATAGAAATTTTGCGGATCATCTTGAACTGCGATCGCGCTCTTTTTCAAAATTCCTTCAATCCGATCTGGGTCTTGTGTACCAAGCGAATGCACTAACGCTGCAACGCCTGCTACGTGAGGAGCAGCCATACTGGTTCCTTGAAAGTATTCCAACACAGATTCCCCTGTAGCTGGATTAATCGTGTTCTGCAAAATTCCACCACTCTTATTTGCAGAAGATTGAATCGAACCTCCTGGTGCAGCAATATCAATTCCCGTGCCATAGTTCGAGTAGGGCGCTTTCTTCGTTGTCGAATCGTAGGCTGAAACAGCGATTACGTGAGGATACCGGGCTGGAAACTCAGCAACACTCCGTCTCGAATTGCCTGCCGCCGCAACGATCGTCACTTTTTTGCTATGAGCGTACTCGATCGCTTCTCGCATCAGTTGGCTTTCTCCCCCACCGCCTAAGCTCATATTAATGACATGTGCCCCGTGATCGGCTGCCCAACGAATCGCTTCTGCAATATCTGCTGTTGTTCCTCCACCCCAGGCTGCCAGGACTTTCAAAGGCATAATGCTCGCTTCGTAAGCAACACCTGCTACCCCATAGCGATTGTTTGTAGACTGAGCGATCGTGCCTGCAACATGCGTCCCATGACCATTATCATCAGAAGCATCTGAGCGATCGTTGACGAAATCATATCCTTCAACGAATTGAGTTTCTTTTAAGTCAAGAACTTGGCTCACCCCAGTATCAATCACAGCAACGACGGTTCCCTTGCCTCGCGTATGTTTCCAGCTTTCTTCAATATTGATGCTTTGAAAGTTCCACTGTTTGTCATAGTCGGGATCGTTCGGCTTGCCCGTCGTTTTGTAGATGTAGTTCGGCTCCACAAATTCTGTATACTTGCCGATGTCGGAGTTTTTGAGTTTCCGAAGCAGCGCTGCATCGCCTTTCATCACAAAGACGTGATCAGCTTGAGAAAATTCACTGTTTAAGCGAATGTCGCTACTGTAGCCAGATTTCAGTTCGCTGAGTTCGCTAGAGAGTTCGTCACTGGTCAGCGACTCACGGAAGTCGAGAATAATTGAATCAAAAGTCCCAGGTTCAGTTGCAAAGGCTTGGAAAGATAAAACAGATAGCAAAAAGCTGAATACGCATAACCCGATCAGCAGTAAACGTCGCATAATACTGGTTGGTGGGAAAGAGAGTCTCTCTCAAGATTCCCGTTGAAACGCTTGAAATTATCCTCGATTCGGTTTGAGGTATTGCATTAAGGCTTCGGTATAGCGAGTCGTTCCGTGTTCAGTGGTTGGGGCAAGTTTTCGCGATCGTGCTAAACAAGCCTGTACCTCTTTGAGATTGTGCATCATCGCAAATGTCCAGGCTAATTCTGCGTAAATTTCGGCGCTGAGAGCCGGATTGTGTTTTACCAATTTCAGCACATGTCGATAGAGATCGATCGCAGTCGTAAAGTCTCCCTTGCATTGCAGCAAATCAGCATGGCGGCAATGAGTTTTTACAGCAAGTAAGATCTCATCATCAGGAGGAGTCTCGAACTCTGCGATCGCATCTGCTAGGCTTCCGCGCCATTGATTATACAAAATTAGGGTATAGCGCTCATTGCCTGTAGTTTGATCAGATGGGCATGGGGTTCCATACATTGCGATCGCTTGTGTGAAATTGTCTTCTTGAAGCGCGATCGCGAAATTGGTTCTCGCTGCCCAATAGCTCGGAGCAATTTGTAATGCTTTCTGAAAAAAATCTGCTGATGTGGAATGCTGGTTTAGACGATGCTGAATTACACCTAAATTGTTATACGCTTCTGCACTAGCAGCATCGAAGATCAAAATTGCATGAAATAGTGTTTCAGCTTGAGCGAGTTGATCGCTCTGATAACACCTAATTGCGCGTTGAAATAGGGCATCTAAAGTCGCGAGTTTATTATCTTGAATTTGCTCGAATCTTTCTTTGGCTCTTTGTTTTGCTGCTTGAATGAAGGTTTGAAGTTCATGAACGAGCCACCGTTGTTCAGTGGGTGAGAGGTATTGACCAAACTGATATACTTCTTGGGTGCGCATTCTGATGACACCGACACTCTCTCCTTTACGAGTTTTTTCGAGATGAATGTCTTCAATGTCCTCAAGAATGAATGAGATCTTTTGGTAGAACTCGAAGCGTTTTAGCATTCCTGCCAGTATGAGCGTGTAATCATTAACGCTCAAAACTGTGGGTTTGATTAAAGTCTGGAGATCTCTCGCAAAGCAGATTCCGGCTAGGGCTGTGACACAAGGGAAGGTAACTAAGATTAAACCGTAGTAGCCAACTTCTGACATGTTTAATCGACTGACAGCAACGATCCGAAAGAGAATGAATGCTGTGAGTAAGTACAGAAGAACAAGTCCGATTCTGATCCGGATTTTATCGGCTTTGCTCGATTGAAAGCTTTGCCCTGAAAAGTGGATGTGTAAGGCGCGATCGCTTTTAATCAACGAGACTTTTGTATTTCGCGGACGTTGCGGAGTCTGAGTGGGTACTAATTCTTTCGGATTGCGACCTTGCAAAGCGGACAGTGCTAAAGCAGCAGAATGAAATCGGTCTTCCTCTGCTGCTTCAATACAACGTTTTAACCAACGACTAAACTCAGCAGAAATTCTCAAATTCGGCGGAATTTGTAACTGGAGATCATCTGATGTTTGCAAATGATTGGGGTCTTTACCTGTGAGTAAATAAAGCAGGGTGGTTCCCAAAGCATAAAGGTCTGTCGCGCAGGTTGCTTTGCCGCGAAACTGTTCAGGAGCCATGTAGCCCAGTGTGCCGACAACCGTGCTGCCCCCGGTTACAGTTTGGCGATAGGTATCTTGAACGGCTCCAAAATCAACAAGATAGATATTGCCTTCTCGATCGCGCAAAATATTCTGGGGTTTGATATCTCGATGGAGAATGGGCGGCAGAAAAGTTTGCAGATAAACCAGAATATCGAGTAACTGAAATGCGATCGCTTTCGTTGTGTCTTCGTCTGGTCGCCAACCTTTTTGAATCCATTGGGCTAGTGTTTTCCCAGGTGCGAGAGCTTGCACAATGCAGAATAAACGATCGTCTTCGGTATCAATTTCAAACGAATCGATATAGCGAGGAATGGCAGGATGATTCAGTTGCTTGAGAACTTTCACTTCTCGCTCAAACAAATCGAGTGTTTTCCAATCCGACGTTTGACGCAGTGAAACAACTTTCAGTGCAACATACTGCTGAGTGTGCAGATCCTCAGCTTTATAGGTCGTTCCAATGCCGCCTTGACCTAATGTTTCTAAGATTTTGTAGTGCGAATGAATGATATCCATAGGTTTAACGGTTTCGATTGTACTCACTGTTTCGCTGACTCGGTGCTGAGCCAATGCCCATGAGTTTGTTGCTTAGTTCTGAATCATCGCGAGGCTGACGAGGATATGCATTTTCGCTTTGCCAGTTTCTCTCAGCTTGTTCTTGCTGCCGAATCCTTTCTTCTTCTCTTCGTCGGGATGGGTTAACGCCCGCTCGTTCATTGAATGCCAGCCGGATTGCTTCTCGCATGGGTCGATTCTTGCCACCCATGCTCGCTCGTTTCAAAGGAGTGATCCCTTGTAAATTCGACTGATGAATGTTAGCTCCAACCTGTAACAATTTCCAAATCGTCTGTACGTCTTGATCAGACTCCACTCGGTCTACCAGAAAATTCAGTAAGGTATTGCCACCGCGATCGAGGGCATCCGCATAGGGCAGGAGTTCCAAAATTTCTTCAGGAGTTAGAAACTTGAGTTCATGGAAATGGATTTGATTGAGCATGTCTGGAGTGAGCTTTTGCTGTTTCGCAATCATTGAGCGAAACACACCTGCATCTGAATTTGCCACAGCTCTCTGAAAGACTTCTGAGAGATTGACATAAGTACTAACATCTCCTTCTGTAAGGCTCTGCACCAAATTGAGCCAGCCTCGTTGGCTTGCAGTTTGAATCAGAGTTTCGATGAGTTGTTGCTTCTGATCTTTAATCTGCGATCTCCGACTGATGTGTTCTACAAACAGTTGAGCATTGGCTTCAGAATTGATGTAATCGATCGCGGTTTTGCCTTTTTTATCTTTCAGGCTGATATCGATCTGATCCAGCGCGAGAATTGCTTTCAGCGCTTCTGGCTTGCGTTGTGCAGCCTCATGAAGGGGAGTTTGACCTTGATGATCGCGATACTGCAAGTTGCCGCCTTTTGCGACGATTTGTTGGATTGAGTCAGCTTCTCCTAAAGCGATCGCTTGATAGATCAAAGTTCTTCCTTCAATGTCTGTCGCATTTGGGTCTCCACCTTTACTTAAATACTCTTTGATGGATAAATCTCGATGATCGATAGAGGTATAAGCAGATTGAGTCAGTCCAACTTTATTGATAATTGCGTAGCGATAGTGATCGGTAACGACTAAAGCAATGAGTGTTAAGGCACTCATTGCCCCGATTCCGATGGAGAGCTTTGAAGATTGTTTGGGTGGAGGTTGGAGTTGAGCAATCGCGATTTCTGCTGATGCAAACCGATCTTTCGGCGCGGGTTCTAAAATCTTTTCTAGCCAATCTGCGAAGTGCGGTGAGAGTTGAAGTTGCGATCGAAACTCAATTCTCAACTTTTGAACAGGTAAATCGGCAGGCGATCGACGAGTTAGTAAAAAGAGTAATGTTGTGCCTAAACCGTATAAATCAGTTGCCGCAACGACTTGACCACGAAACTGTTCAGGAGCCATATAGCCGTAAGTTCCGACGACTGTACTACCCTGCATGAATGTATTGTGATACGTACTTCCAACTGAGCCAAAATCAACTAGAAAAATTTGACCATCAGCGCGACGAATTAGATTTTGCGGCTTGATATCGCGATGAAAGACAGGTGGATTCAGGGTGTGGAGATAATTGAGAATCTCTAAGACTTGTAGCGCGATCGCTCGAATCTCTGCTTCTGTCCCGTGCCAACCTTGCTGTACCCAATCAAAAAGAGATTTGCCCTTGGCGAGTTCTTGAACGATGTAGAAATTGCGGTCACGCTCAGTCTCGACGACGAAATACTCTAAATATTTGGGAATGTTCGGATGATTGAACTGCTGAAGAATCTCAGCTTCACGTTCAAATAATTCGATGGTTTTCCAGTTAACGGCTTGTCGTAAAACAAGCGTTTTTAAGGCAACTTGTTTCTGTGTCGTCTGATCCTTTGCCAGATAGGTGATACCTGTGTTGCCTTCACCCAAGCGTCCCAAGATTTGATAACGCCGCTGAATAATATCACCAGACTGATGAACCATAGCAGAAAATTCTGGAGCATGATGTGAAATGTCACTCTCCAGAATTCCCGATTTTGCTGCTATTTACCCAATACAGAGGTCATAGCGCGTCCGATATTTTGCGGTTGCATCGCGTCGATCGCAGCCGTTGGCTCATATCCGCAGTGCACCATACAGTCTGCACAATTTGGATTGCCGCTCTTGCGACCGTACTGGCTCCAGTCCGTCTTATCCAATAGCTCTTGGAAGGTTTTGTAATAGCCATCATTCAAGAGATAGCAAGGCTTCTGCCAACCCAAAACGCTATAGCTCGGACTGCCCCAAGGCGTGCATTCATAATCCTTCTCGCCCATGAGAAAGTCTAGGAACAGTGGATTATGGCTAAAGTTCCACTTTTTCCCTTTTTTCATCGGTGCCAGGATTTGACGGAACAGAATATGCGTCTGTTCACGCTTCAAGAAATGG
This sequence comes from Leptolyngbya sp. UWPOB_LEPTO1, assembly GCF_017302695.1. Classification (NCBI taxonomy): domain Bacteria; kingdom Bacillati; phylum Cyanobacteriota; class Cyanophyceae; order Leptolyngbyales; family Leptolyngbyaceae; genus Leptolyngbya; species Leptolyngbya sp. UWPOB_LEPTO1. The sequence goes on from NZ_JAFLCJ010000005.1 coordinate 162,178, forward strand.
TCTTGATCAGGTGCCCATTCGTAGCTGTAGCCTGGAGAAATCTGCATTCCATCGACTCCCAGTTCGGTGAGAAAATCGAAGAATTCGTGCATTTCTTCAGGATTGGCACCCTCGAAGATGGTGGTGTTGGTATTGACCTGGAAGCCGCGTGCCTTCGCCGCTTTAATCGCTTTGACAGCCGTATCGAATACGCCTTTGCGATCGACGCATTGATCATGCCAATCGCGCATCCCATCGAGATGCACCATAAAGGTGAAATAGGGCGAGGGCTTGAACTTGTCGAGGCTCTTTTCGAGTAGGATGCCGTTGGTGCAGAGATAAATGAATTTTTTACGATCGATTAATCCCTGAACAATTTCCCCAATTTGAGGATGCAGAAGCGGTTCACCACCTGGGATCGAAACCACAGGCGCGCCACATTCTTCCGCTGCTCGGAAACAGTCTTCCGGGGAAAGATTTTGTTTGAGAATTTCAACGGGATGCTGAATTTTTCCACAGCCCGTGCAAGCGAGATTGCACCGGAACAATGGCTCTAGCATCAAAACCAAGGGAAATCGTTTTCGACCTAGTAAACGTTGTTTGACTAGGTAAGAGCCGATTCCGACGACTTGCTGTATTGGGACTCCCATCGCTATCTCCTCACTCGGTTTGAATTAAATTCTCTTGAAACCAGTCTACGGCATCTTTCAAAGCGATGTGAATGTGCGTTTGGGGAAGTCCCAATTCACGAATTGCTTTACTTGCATCGTAGTACATTGGCTGTTTGGACATTCTCACTCCATCGACTGGGATTGAAGGTTTTTTCCCAAATTTCGTGAGAATCGTTTCGTCAATCCAGGCGACAGACAGCGGAATCCAGACCGGAATCGATCGAGCCGGGGCACTCAGTCCGGTAATCTGACTTAATTCATCAAGCAATTGTTTCAAACTCAGATTTTGATTGCCGAGAATATACCGTTCTCCAGATTTGCCTTTCTGCAAGGCGAGCAAATGCCCCCAAGCGACATCTTGCACATGCACAAAGTTGAGTCCTGTTTCGACATAAGTTGGCATTCGACGCTCTAAAAATCTCACGACAATATCGCCTGTCGGAGTTGGTTTGATGTCATAAGCCCCGATCGGAGTACTAGGATTCACAATCACAATATCTTGACCCGATCGTGCTGCTTTGACGGCTTCTTGTTCTGCCCAATACTTCGATTGTTTGTAATGTCCAATCAGTCTCTCAACCGGAGATTGATACTGTTCAGTCGTCGGTTGACCACTCGGATCAATGCCGATCGCGGCGACAGAACTGGTATAAACCGATCGCTCAATTCCCGCTGCTTTTGCTGCGGCTAGAACATTTCGAGTGCCCAGGACATTACTTTGATAAAGCAAATCGCGATCGCGCTGCCACAGTGAGTAATGCGCTGCCACATGAAATAAACAATCGCACCCTTGCATCGATCGAGCTAAATCTGGATCGTTCAAGTCTCCTGATATGAGTTCAATCTCCAAGCCGTTGAGGTTATCTAATCGGGCATTCGGGCGAGCAAGTGCTTTGACCTCGTAGCCTTGTTGCAGCAGTAATCGGACAAGATTTGCGCCGACAAAGCCTGTGCCTCCAGTGACAAATGCTTTCATCGTTTTTTAGGTTTGAGATCATCGAGCAGAGTGTACACGACGGGTACAACGAACAAACTGAGTAATGTGGATGTAACTAAGCCACCCGCGATCGCAACTGCCATGGGAGAGCGGAGTTCTGATCCGGCACCAAGTCCAAGCGCGATCGGAACCATACCTAAAATCGTTGATGCAGTTGTCATCATGATCGGTCGCAGTCGAATCGGACCAGCTTCGAGAATTGCACTACTGCGATCGAGTCCTTGTCGCCGCAATTGATTGATGTAATCGACGATCAAGATGGCATTTTTATTCGTGATGCCGAGCAGAAACACAAAGCCAATCAGCGAGATCATGCCAAAATCGCTTTGAGTGATGAGCAGCGCGAGCATTGCGCCAACGAGTGCGAGGGGCAGAGAAAGCGTAACGACGATTGGGTCGATCAAGCTTTTGAACAGTAATACGAGAACAACTGCAATACAGAGTGCTGAGAGTCCCAACGTTCTACCAAAACTATTAAAGATCTCACGACTACTTGCCGAATCTCCCCCTAAGTCGAGTGTGACATTTGCAGGTAAAACAGTTTTAGATTCATTGACTAATTTTTCGGTTGCATCACCCAAGGATAGACCTTTACCCAAGTTTGCACTGACATAAACGACTCGCTGTCCATCGCGTCTGTCGATCTGCTGAATGCCGTTGCGATTGCTACTCCCGCTGAGCGTCACATCTGCAATGCCTGGAATGGTCTGTACGCGATTTTTCAAGTCGTTTCCAGCTTTCTCTAGCGTTGCTAAATCTTCCCCTTTAAGAGAGGCTTGCAGTGGCTTCTGGCTGCCTGCTTCGACAAAGGGAATGTCTTCAACGCTGGTAGTTACTCCGGAAATTTCCGGCAAGCGCGATCGCAGTTGATCCTGAAGCGTCGCGGTTGGCGTAGAGTGTCCGGGTTTTAGCTTGACGTAGATCAAGCCTTTATTCGGTTCGCCTTCACGCGATCCCACGGTTGTAAATACAGTTTGAACCTCGGGAGCAGTTCTCACGGAGTCTTCAAGCTGTTTTGCAACATTGAGCGAATCTTGCAATGGATTAATTTGTGGAATCTGTCCACCTGCTGCTAAGGTTGCTGCAATCTCTTCTTGAGAGGGGATTTTGGGCAAGGGAGCCGTATATCGAACGTTGAATTCTCCGCGATCAAGCTTCGGAATAAATCCTTGCGGAATCATCGGAATGATGGCAATCCCTGCTGCAAAACTGGCAACCGCAATCCCCACGACGATCGCTCGATGGCGTAATGACCACTGGAGTAATTTGCGGTAGTTATCAGTAAACCAAAACCCAACTCTGTCAAACCGTCCCGAATGCTGGCGATTTGATTTTCTCAGCATGTAAATCGACATCACAGGCGATAATGTCCGTGCGACCAACAGCGACATGATCATCGCGGCTGAAACTGTGATTCCGAAGGGTTTAAAGAACTGCCCAATCACACCTTCCATGAATCCAATCGGCAGAAACACGGCGACGGCTGTAAACGTGGCAGCGGTCACAGTTAAACCGACTTCACTGGTTGCTTTGAGGGCTGCTTGTCTGGGAGATTCCCCCTCTTCGATATGTCGGCTGATGTTTTCGACATCGACGATCGCATCATCGACGACACTCCCAATCACAAGCGCCAATGCCAGCAGGGTGATGGTTTCGAGATTAAATCCAAAAAATGCCATCACGATCGCAGTACCGAGAAGTGAAATCGGAATGGCAAGGGCTGAAATTAAGGTTGCCTGCCAACTCCGAAGAAATGGATAAATTACAATCACCGATAAGGCGATCGCTTCAATCAATGCCTCGATCGTTGAATGGGTTGCGTTCTGAATGTATTCAGCTTGCGTGGATGCCAGTGTAATTTTCACATTGCTGAGATTTTTTCGCAGTGTGTCAATTTCTTTCTCAACTGTGTTTACGACTTCGAGCGTGTTTGCGTCTCCGCGTTTCACCACTTGAATCGCGATCGCATCTTTGCCGTTAAATCGCGTCAAGGTTGCTCCACGTTCGTTGCCGCCTGCACCGAGCGTATTTACTTTCAGCACACCCGCGATTTTTTCTAAGGGCGGAACGATCTGGCTGGTTGTCAGTTGAGTCAGGTCTTGGAGATTTCGCGAATCGCTTTCGATCGCATAGCTGATCGCTGCGGTTTCATTCAAATTCAAGGCGATGACTTTGAATTGAGTTTCTTTCGGCAGCGTTACCGATTTTATTGTGTCTTCAACCGTTTGACGCGCCTGGTCTAAACTCGTCCCCACTTCAAACGATAAGCTGACAGCCGTTTGATTGGGAAACGTTGAAGATCGCAGATCATTCACGCCTTTCAGCGATTGCATGGCTTGTTCGATCGGTTGTGTGACTTGCCGCTCGGTTTCGGAAGTTGCCGTTAATGGAGCTTCTGCACTGACCACAACGACGGGAAAGGTGATGTCGGGAAAGAGCGCATATTTTAATGAACTCAGGGCAAAAAATCCGGCGACTGTGATGGTCAGCCAGAAGGAGATGCTTAACCACGGCATCGCGATCGCGATCCGGGAAATGTTGAAACGCTCCCGTGAAGTCGGTTTGGGCAAATTCATAAACTAGGTAAGGCTAAAAAGAACGTTGAGGGGATGTTAAGGTTGCTTGAGTAAATTCATCCAGTTTTTCAATGGTTCCGGTGATTCTCGTCCCCCAAGGTGCTGAATATCAGGCTGTGTCTCAAGGCGCAAGCGATGCGATTCAAGTTGTTGCAATCCCGGCTGGAATTGCGGTTGCTGATTTTCTCGATCGCACTTTGATTCCAGATCATGCGGCACTCCTCGTCATGGGTTTATGTGGCAGTTTATCCTCTCAAGTTGGAATTGGCGAACTGGCACTTTATCATTCTTGTGTCAACTTCTCAGGAGAAGAAATCGCGTGCGATCGCTCACTGACCCAACGACTGCAAAATCATTTTAGATTTGCCTCTGCGCGGGGATTAACGAGCGATCGTGTAATTTGCTCTGTGGCAGAAAAGCGAGCGTTAGGCGAGAAGTATCAAGCGGATGTGGTCGATATGGAAGGATTCGCGATCGCGCAACGTTATTCAGTGGCGATGTTGCGAGTGGTCAGTGATGATCTGCAATTTGATATGCCGGATTTGAGTGATGCGATCGTGGATGGCAAAATTCAAGGATTGCGGATGGCAAGGGCAATGGTGAAAAAGCCGATCGCGGCGAGTCGATTGATTCAGGGATCGCTGGCGGCATTGAAGCGATTGCGGCAAATTGCGGCTGAATTGCCGATGTGAAACGGGCGATTCAGAAATCAAATCGTCCAATCTTCAAAGCGTAAATTGGGCACTAACGAGAAGTCTCGTTGATTTCGAGTCACCACGATCGCATCGATTGAGAGTGCGACTTCGGCTCATCGGTTCGGCTCAATCTAATCGATCTCAATTTCTTCGTCATTTTCGACTTGGCGCTTTGCCCAAAGCTCATCTGCAATTTCTGCAAAGTAAGGATCGTCTTTGAACATGCCTAGAAAGGGTTTCCAAGAGGGCGCTGAAGTAGACGAGATATTTGCACGGTCTGAGACCTGTACAGGGAGAACTTCAACTGTGGATAATCTCTCTAACAGAAGTTGCTGAATTGCTTCTATTGCTTCTTTTTTGGTTGCCTGCTCTACTGAGCAATTTGGCAAAGTCGGCACAGTTGCCCAAAAATGACCATTTGCTTGCTGCTCTAATAGAATGTGCAGAGTGATGTCAGATGAAGATTGGGAAGTGACATGTAGATTCATAGAGCAGTTCCAATTTCATAGTTTGATTTTAGCTGACGGCGTGGCAGTTTCTTAAGCTTGAACCGCAAACTGTGACGATCGACTTTTTGTTTATCCGCTTCCCCCGGTTGAGCAAATTCTCAGCTTCTTCGTTTGGATGATGCGAAATGGCGGTTAAGTGCGATCGACATTAGCGTTTCAGCAATGAGATCGTGACAGATTATTCTTCGATCGCGACGACATAGGGAGATCGAATATCAATCACCCAATTCTCGTCAATGATTTCTAAACTGTCGTCTAGGACTAAAAGTAGCTCTCCAACGGTTGCAACTGAAGGAATTTTCAGCGCGTATCTCAATTGCAGCCAGTAATTATCTTTTTCTTGGCTTTGAGTAACACCGATGGAACTAGTAATTAATTCTGGGATAGGAGGTTGCTTGAAACGGATCGTTTCATAGGGTTGGTCATTCTCGTCCCAGTAACCATGAATCTCATACTGACAATCTTGCAAATGTTGAAGTGCGATTTGATCTGGCTCAATTTGTGCGAGAGCCTGTGAGAGGTTTTGCCAGATTGGGTGCGCTCTGAGAGTGGTTGTCACAGTTTACATCCTGTTAATGAGTGGTCATTTTGCCTGGGAAATGTAGAATTCCTGCTACTATTTTGGCGTGAAATCGACGATCGCCACCTTTCCCTAAGATTTTAGACTTGAAATCGTAATCTGGCTGCTCTGAAGGTACAAGTCCATTACTTCCTTTTGAAGGTACGATTCCCTTATTGATGGCTCTAAGATGTTTGCCGATCGCATCATAAAGAACTCCGAGTTCAATCTGAGCTTGACTGAATGAAACGAGCCGATCTTCATTTGAGCGATAGATTTCGCCAGCCTCGATCGCTTGCCAACGATTCGGAAGTTCAGGATAGTCTGGCACGTCTTCGCTCATTTGAGAGGATGTGAGGTGAGTCGTCAAAATTTTAGCAGTGAGAAACGCGATCGCAGGAGTTTTTTACAGGCGCGATCGTGTAATAGTCTGTCAGGTCAACTCATCTGATCTCACGCCTCAGAATACAAATCAGCTTGCAGGAATCTCAATTCGCAGTAAGCTAGGGCGTGGTTGTTATGTTTCTCGCAGGAAGGGGATGATGTCTCTAACGGCTTCTGGGATAGGGATTGCTCTAAAAATTGTTGCACCTGCACTTGCTAAGACGTTAGTGGACAATCTTGGAATTGGCGATAAGTTTACAAATAAGCTACTTGAACAATCGATCGATACCATCACAGATGGGTTCTCTGAAGCAGAAAAGCGTCAGGTATTAGCAGATCAGGCTAAGAAGTTAGCGCGACAGTTGCGGGAAGAGATGAAGCCTCTGTTTGAAAGGGAAGCAGCAGGGTTGGATCAAGGTAGCCAAGAAGCTATCTTTTTGGCGGTGGCGGAGACGCTATTAAGAGGCAGTATTAAAATCGAAGACTTGCTCAGTACGGCTTTGGATGCGGAACGTCTTACAAATAAGCTGTTGGAGAGGTATCCAAGAGCAACAGTTGCATTCTCAGAAAATGAAAAGTCACTTTATCGGCAAGCGATCGCATTTGCGAGTGCGAGTTTGATTGAAACTGCGCCTCAGTTGGAGGGCTTTCAGTTAAACGTGACGCAAACCATGTTGCAGCAGCAAGAAGAACTGATCAGCCTTGTACGATCTCAGAAAGAATTGGCGATCCAGCAGCGAGATCGGTTTTTGGCTCGGTATCGAGAAATGCTGGCACGAGATTTGGATAAGCCAGATAAATTTGGAGTCCCACTGCTGAAAAATTTGTTGAGTCAGCAGCGACTCTCTGAGGCTTATGTACAACTTACGATTTCAGAAACCGACATCGAAGAATCGCGGTTGAAAATGTTTGATGGAGCGGATGAGTTTCTGCAAGGACGGGAAACGGTTGGGGCAACGATAGATCCGCGTTTTCGGTTGGGGCAGAGATCGCAAAATGTTGAGCAGGTCTTAGGAATGGGTCGCCGATTCGTGATTCGAGGAGGGGCTGGGGCTGGAAAAACTTCTCTGCTGCATTGGTTGGGCGTTCATGCGGCGCGGCAGGATTTTGAGGCTCCGTTGCAGCATTGGAATAGCTTTGTCCCGTTCTTTATCCGGTTACGGAACTGGGTGGGTAAAGGGTTTCCAGGGGTGAAGGATTTTGTGATGCCGATCGCGAAAAATATTGTCGATGAGATGCCTGTCGGCTGGGTGCGCCAACAGCTTGATAGCGGTTGTGCTTTGGTGCTGATTGATGGGGTGGATGAGTTGCCTCGTGGAGAGCGACAGGCTTTTTTTGAAGCGTTGCAAAAATTGGTGGAGGAGTTTCCTCATTCGACTTATATTACAACGTCGCGTCCGACTGCTTTAAAGGATGAAAACGGTGAGGAGTGGGTGGAATGGGAAAATTGGGTGAAGATGGAGCGATTTAGCAATTGCGTCATGGAGCCGATGACGCTGCCGAAGATTCAACAGTTTGTGACTTGTTGGCATCGTGCTTTGCCTCAACCTCATCGTCAGGAAGATAAAGATCCGGAGAAAATTGCGGCGGATTTGATGCGTCAACTGCGGCAGCGACCTGAGATTCGACAATTAGCAGCAACGCCGCTCCTTTGTACGATGATCTGCGCTTTGCATTATGAGAATGAAGGGACTCTGCCCGGTACTCGCATCCGGTTATATGACAAGTGCATTGAGATGCTGCTGGAGGAACGGGATAAGCAGCGAGAAATTATTTCAGATGTCAATCTGAATGCAGAGCAGAAAGAAGGGTTCCTGATGGAATTCGCTTACTGGCTGATGAAAAATAACTATTCTGATGCAGAGGTAGAGGAAGCAGATCGCCAGTTTGAAAAGTATCTTCGAGGGTATAACTTACCTAATCTAACAGGGCTGAAGATTCGAGACTTTTTACTGGAGCGATCAGGGTTGCTGAGAGAGCCATTAATGGGGCGAATTGATTTTGTGCATCGCACCTTTCAGGAATATTTGGTAGCAAAGGCAGTTTTAGATCATGAGGATTTAGGACTCCTTCTTGATCATGCTGATGATGATCAATGGCGGGAAGCCATCATTGTTACCATTGGGAAAGGATCGCGCAAGCAGCGTGAGAAATTGCTCAGTGAACTGATTAAGTTAGGTGATAAAGATTCTGAAAAACGTCATTATCTTCACTTTCTGGCGTTAGCTTGTTTGGAGACAGGAACATCGATCGACTCAGAGTTGAGAGCGAAAATTGAAGCGCGAGCTAGGGGTTTGTTGCCTCCTAAGAATGAAGAAGAAGTGGCTACGATCGTGAGAGCAGGAGAAGAGATTGTGCCGTTACTGGCATATAGTGGCACTCTTTCCGCAGATGAAGCAGTCTGTTGTATAAATGCTCTCATCAAAATAGGCAGTCTGGCAGCAATGGAGCAACTCATTCCCTATGCTAAGGCAAGGTTTGAGGGTGATGGGTATGAAGATTGGTCGATCGCGCGTGCCTTAGGACAAGGATTAGAAGAGTTTGAACAGAATTTTTACATTTCACAAGTTCTTTGTCATACAAATTATTTGGTTTTAATCAATACTCAGGTACAAGACCTTACACCGTTAGCTAGACTGAGTGGATTGCAAACTTTGGTTTTAATCAATACTCAGATACAAGACCTTACACTGTTAGCTGGACTGGGTGGATTGCAAACTTTGCATTTGAGCGGGGCTCAGATACAAGACCTTGCACCGTTAGCTGGGCTGAGTGGATTACAAGATTTAGATTTGAGCGATACTCAGATACAAGACTTTACACCGTTAGCTAAACTGAGTGGATTGCAAACTTTGTACTTGAGCGGGACTCAGATACAAGACCTTACACCGTTAGCTAGACTGAGTGGATTGCAAACTTTGGATTTGAGCGGGACTCAGATACAAGACCTTACACCGTTAGCTGGACTAAGTGGATTGCAAGAGTTGTATTTGAGTGATACTCAGATACAAGACTTTACACCGTTAGCTAAACTGAGGGAATTACGAGATTTAGATTTGAGCAGGACTCAGATACAAGATCTTGCACCGTTAGCTGGGCTGAGTGGATTACAAACTTTGTATTTGAGTGGGACTCAGATACAAGACCTTACACCGTTAGCTAGGCTGAGTGGATTACACAATTTGTATTTGGGTAGGGCTCAGATACAAGACTTTACACCGTTAGCTAAAATGAGTGGATTGCAAACTTTGGATTTGCGTGAGACTCAGATACAAGATTTCACTTCTCTCACAAAACTGAATCAAAAAATTAGGTTGTACTTACATGAGTCTCAAAGAGAAGCCGCTCATCTGCTAAATACAAAGAATTGGACATTATTGTTTTGGAATTGATTCATTTGCACTTTAATTTTTGTGGCAAGCATAACTATGGATGATCGAGAAACCAAAAAGTTTTAGGAAAGCTGAAATGCTTTTTTAGAACTCTTCTCACGAATATATCGCTTCAAAATACGATCGTGCTGCATGAAATTAACAATTTGGCTGCTCATTTCGCTTCTATAAATTATCAAATTGACAAGTTGAGTCATTAATCAATCAATTCGGTTCCTCAAAATTGCAATGTGTCATATCAGATTAACGATCTGTCACATCAAAAATAAAGTCGAGATAAACATAACAGCATCATGCTCTGATTTCTTAAAGTTCTTCTAAAGACAAGACTAAACACTTCTCGCTGCTGCTGCCGTTGGGAATGTTTGTTTTAACAAACCTAAAGAATTCAGGGTGAATCTTGATGACTACTCAAAATACAAGTATTCGGATTAGTGCCAGCGTTCTGAGTGACGATAGCGATGTCTTAGAAGGATTGCAGACGATCTCCAACTATGATCCTCATCGCGAAGAAGCCTCGATCGCAACGCTCATTGCCGCTCAAGAAGAAATGGTGAAATTGCAAAAGCTCGAAACTCAACTCAAAGCAGAATATCGTGCCGCAATGGACGCTGCCCGTCAAGCAGAATGGAAATTTCACAATGGCATTCTAGAAGCTAAAAATGCAGTCGTTGCTCAATTTGGAGCAGATAGCAGCGAAGTTAAGAAAGTGGGACGCAAGAAAAAATCTGAGCGCAAACGCCCACTTCGCCGGACACAAGCCGCATAAGTAAAAAGAGCGATCGCATTTCAATTTGCGATCGCTCTTTGCTCACTCACAATTTTCAATCCAGCACGAGGAATACACTAAAATAGTATCGATGTATTTATCTCATCGCTCATGCCCGATCCCGTTCCCCAATGGCAAATCCATCAAGCTGAGATTCCAGACGCATTCGTTCGGGCTGTGAAACAGCAGGCTCCAGGAATTGAGGGACGCTACTTGCCGCAATTGCTTTGGCAGCGAGGCATTCGAGATATCAAACAATTAGCCGGATTTCTAAATGCCGCCAATTATCAGCCCATGAGTTCGGTTGAGTTTGGTCAGGAGATGCAGTGGGCAGTGCAGCGGTTGGTGCAGGCGATCGAACGAGAAGAAGCGATCGCAATTTGGGGCGATTTTGATGCGGATGGGGTCACTTCGACAGCGGTACTGTGGGATGGATTAGGACAGTTCTTTCCTCAAAATCAAAATCTGTTTTACTACATTCCAAATCGCTTTACTGAATCACACGGACTCTCTAAGACCGGAATTGACCAACTCAAGCATGTTCAAGTCATTGTGACTTGCGATACGGGCAGTACAAATTTAGAGGAGATTCAATACGCTCAAAGCCTGGGAATTGATGTGATCGTGACCGATCATCACACATTGCCAGAATCCCGTCCGCCTGTGATTGCGATCGTCAATCCCCGCTCCCTCGAAAGAGATCATCCCTTTGCTTCACTCTCTGGCGTTGCAATCGCGTATAAGCTCGTTGAAGCGATGTATGAGGCTTTACCAGATGTGCCAGAAAAGCCGATTGAGAACTTACTTGATTTGGTCGCGATCGGCTTAATTGCAGATTTAGTCGAACTCAAAGGCGATTGCCGCTATCTCGCTCAAAAAGGAATCGAGCAGCTTCAGAAACAATCCACCAAAGCAGCAACTCGTCCAGGCATTACGAGATTGTTAGAACTCTGTAAGCGATCGGGCGATCGACCTACCGATATCTCTTTTGGATTAGGGCCTCGAATTAACGCAGTCAGCCGGATTCAAGGCGATGCACACTTCTGTGTCGAGCTATTAACCAGCCAAAATGTCCAACGCTGTAAAGAGCTAGCGGACGAAACAGAACTGGCAAACACTCGCCGCAAAGCTCTGCAAAAAGATGTCTTACAGCAAGCAAAAGCAAAACTCGCACAACTGGATCTCTCAACGACGGGTGTGATTGTGCTGTGGGATGAACAATGGAGTGGCGGGGTTCTGGGATTAGTTGCAGGTCAGATTGCTCAAGAATATGGCAAACCAACGATTTTACTAACAGTAGATGAGGAATTTGCTCGTGGCTCGGCTCGATCGACAAATCAAATCGATCTCTATCAGCTCGTCAAAGATCAGGCGCATCTCTTACATCGCTTTGGTGGACATCCATTTGCCGCCGGATTGAGTTTAGCGATCGACAATCTCCCTCTATTTGCTCAAGCAATCAATCAGCGATTACTCCAACAAAGTGATCCCCCTACTCCAACGATTCAAGCGGATCTTTGCGTCACGGTGAGCGAACTCAATCTCGAACTCTACAAAGAACTGCGGTTGATTGAACCTTGTGGAATGGGGAATCCAATTCCAAAACTATTGATCCAAAACTGCTGGTTTCAAGCGGGTAGAAATACCAAAATTCAAGACCTCTACGGACGCAAAGTTGAATACATTCGCACCCCGTTTATGATTTGCGATGAATCAGCCGCACAAGGCTTTCCGGGCATATGGTGGGGGCGTTATGCCTATGAACTTCCAACCGGACGCTGTGATGCCATTGTGGAACTTGAGAACAATACTTTTCGGAAGCGATACGAAGTTCGATTAGTTGCAGTACGATCGTGCGAAGAAATCAAACCGACTCAAACGCAATGGCTTTTAGATTGGAGAACTCAACGCACTGAAGAAAAAGCAATTGAGCTAAAAACTGTTCCGACTAGTTGGAATGAATTAAAAATCTGGTACAGACGAGCTTTGACTGAACAATGCCCTTTAGCGATCGCCTATCCTCCCCCAACCTTGCTTCCTGCTGCTGAGATCTGGCAAACCTTCGTGGGCATTGCAAAATATCTCAGTCGCACCGGAAAGACTGCGACTCGGCAGCAATTGTACGATCGATTGATGATTGGCGATATTGCATTAAAAGCGGGAATTCAAACCTTAGAATCACTTGGCTTTCATGTCACGTATTCAGATCAGGGCTTCAGCTTCAGCTTCAAGGAACAGGCAGCTTCTAATCTGATGCTTGAACCTTTTTTCGCTGCGATTCGAGAAGAACAATTCTATCGACAGTACTTTGCCCAAGTTCCATTGACTACGATTCAAGCGATCGTAGGACATTAACGACGATCGCGAACCGAGAACTAGATGCTGTCGCTGTGCCAGGTAGCACAGAAGTTAGAGGATGTTTCAAAGGTATCAACCGTTTCCTCGCTCCGTTCTAGCTCGCCCCGGATTGGAAATCCAGGGACGGGTGAGTGCGATGAACGATACGTTTCAAACATCCTCTTAGGAAGGTTTAAATATTGCTAACTTCCAGTTACTCGGCTCCTCTAACTGATTTAACTGCCCTTTTGAGATGACCCATAACGTTGTTCGAGTTCTAAATAGCCCGAAAACTTTGCGATCGCCTTTGGAGGTCGGAGTCGATCGGGTCACAGTCCCACAATAAGGATTTGAACCCTTGAGCGTGACAACAAAAAACTGGTTCGCTTCGTAGCCCTCAGGAATTTTGAAAGTGGCAAAAACATTGTGTCGCCCCTGCCAAGGTTCAACCACAACTTTTTCTGGATGAATCAAATTCTCTGAAGTTTCAGTTTGCGATAGCACCCAATCTGGGCAACCAGAAGCAACACTGGGTCTGCGCGATTCCAGTTTTTCTGCCCCCAATATCACGATCGGCAAACTCATCAAGGCAATTAAGATTAAACCAGCCCGCTTAGTCAACATCCTTACACTTGGTTAGAAATATCACGTGAATCTAGGGTAGATCATTCATCTTCAGTTTGACAAAAATCACTGCAATTGGCTTTGAGCAAACCATTCTGTTACTCCATCTGCCAGGGTCGCTGCAAGTCTCTTTTGTTCTACGGGGTTCGTGATCCACTCAAATTCATCGGGATTAATCATAAATCCCAGTTCTAAAAGCACAGTCGGCGCGACGGTGGGGCGAGTCAGAGCAAGATTGTTCCAGTACACACCATAAGAAGGTCGATCGAGCTTTTTCACTAGATAGTCATGCAAGAATACGGCTAAATCATGAGCCTGAGGCTGATACCAGAAGGTAGCAACGCCTTTTGTATTGATGGCATCACCATCATCTGGCAGCGCATTGTAATGAATCGAAAGCGCGATCGTTGGTTCAGTCTCATTGATTTGCTTCACTCGCGGAGCTAAATCGAGATCAATATCTGCCTCACGAGTCATCACGACTCTTGCACCTCGCTTGACTAATTCCTCGCGCAGCAATTTGCTGGTGATTAAGGCAACTTCTTTCTCTGGATATCCGGTTCCCCCTCTTGACCCTAAATCTTCGCTGCCACCATGTCCTGGATCAAGAAGAATTTTCATACCAGACAACGAATTCTTCCGCATTCGTGGCGGGTGCTTCAGCGATAACACTAATGTTGTGCCTTCATATCGCAATTTATAACCCCACTGTTGATTCGATTTGAGATTGAAGCGATATTCGATCTTTTCAGGTGCAACTTGTTGCCAATCTAATCGAGCGATCGCGGGATCAGTACTTAATCGAATCGTATCGGTTTGCGCTGTTGTGTTGTAAAGCGTCAGAATGAACCGATTTTGATCTTGAGCAACCGTAATCGGTACAGGAATTTGCAGCGGAAAACGGACTTCTGTCCAATCTTTCACAGTGCGAGATGTGATGCCACGAATCAGCGATCGTACTGGAGTGGCTCCCGGAATGATTTTGACATCGCTCGATCGAATCCATCCCCCATACTCCAATCGCAACCAATCGCCTTCGCGCGCGGTAATTGTTGCTCTTGTTCCTCTCGGCAAGGGCGTTAAGCGAGAAAAATCTGTACTGGCTCCGGTTCTTGCAGTTCCTTGCTCAGCAGTTACTTCTGCGATTTCTAATCGAGCCGGATCGAGGATCGAAATTTTTCCAGGCGCTTCTTGACTCACATTTCCCAACAGATAAGTGACTTTTCCTAAATCTCCGCTCGTTTTCGGAGTCACACAGCCTGCATACTGAGTCGATTGCGTTGGGGTCGGTTCAGTTAACCCGGTCAACACGCCCGAATTGGCAGGCAATGTTGCGATCGCACTTTGCGCTATCAACGGCAACATCTGATCTGCAACTTTGACATTGACGATCGAATTGGGAGGTGCGATCGCGCTGAGACAAATCGCTTCTCCCGGCAGTCGAGCTACATCGACCGTAGGAGTCAGCGAACCTTCTGCAAACGATTGTCCAACTGGAGCAGGTGGCTGATTCGATTTGCGCGTGACTTTAATCTGAAGTTCCTCTTCCCCATAGCGAACCGAGAACTGATTCTCGCCCATTTGCAGAGGAAAACTGGGCGCAAAATGTCCTCCACGACTACGCTGAATGCGTTTGCCATTGACGAGTACTTCTCCTTGAGGGGGAGCCGAACCGATGAGAAAGATTTGTTTTGCGATCGTTTCATGTTCGCCCGGTGGATACACCACAGTTAAGGCAGGCTTTGACCAAGCGATCGAAATCGTCAAAATCACAGTCAAGATGGCTAACACTAACGCGCTGAGAAATCGCTTCATTGCTGCTGGAACCGAAATAAGGCATACCGTATCACATCCCGCCTTCGTTGACGTGAGAGTTTAGCTCACAGTTGCCGAATTCCTTGAGAAACTCCGGATATTCTCCCCCTGGGCGATCGCAGTTGTGGCAGAATAGACCGGATAAGTTTTGGTAGATATCGGCACAGAGCATTATGACGAAATTTGTATTCGTTACGGGTGGCGTTGTTTCTAGCATTGGGAAAGGGATTGTAGCCGCGAGTCTCGGACGATTACTCAAGTCGCGGGATTACTCAGTGTCGATTCTCAAGCTTGATCCCTATATCAATGTTGACCCTGGGACAATGAGTCCGTTTCAGCACGGCGAAGTATTTGTGACCGAAGATGGCGCAGAAACGGATCTCGATTTGGGTCACTATGAGCGGTTTACCGATACCTCAATGTCACGGCTCAATAGCGTGACAACGGGATCGATTTATCAAGCAGTGATTAATAAAGAGCGTCGAGGCGACTACAACGGTGGCACGGTGCAGGTGATTCCACATATCACGAATGAGATCAAAGAGCGAATTCTCAGAGTCGCTCAAAATACGAATCCTGATGTTGTGATCACTGAAATTGGCGGAACGGTTGGGGACATTGAATCGCTGCCGTTCTTAGAAGCGATTCGCCAGTTTCGTAAAGAAGTAGGACGGCAAAACGTCATGTATATGCACGTCACGCTGATTCCTTGGATTCCAGCTGCGGGTGAAATGAAGACGAAGCCGACTCAGCATTCGGTCAAAGAACTGCGATCGATTGGGATTCAGCCCGATATTCTGGTTTGCCGCAGCGATCGCGCAGTACCATCTGGCATGAAAGAGAAAATGTCAGAATTCTGTGATGTCCCTGTCGAATGCGTGATTACGTGTCAGGATGCGCGCAGCATTTATGAAGTGCCGCTGCGATTGGAAAAAGAAGGACTCGCAACTCAAGCGATCGATTTACTCAATCTCGAACAGCGTCAGCCCAATCTCAGCCAATGGCAGACGCTCGTTGAGCGCCTGTACCAACCAACTCAAACGCTGGAAATTGCGATCGTTGGGAAATATGTGCGCTTATCAGATGCTTATCTCTCAGTTGTCGAAGCCCTCAAACACGCTGGAATTGCGACCGGAAGCGCGCTGAATCTGCGCTGGATCAATTCAGAAGAAATCGAAGAAAAAGGAGCCGCACACTATCTCGCGGATGTCGATGGCATTGTAGTTCCCGGCGGATTTGGAATTCGCGGGGTCGATGGAAAAATTGCCGCGATCGCGTATGCCCGTGAGCATCAGATTCCGTTCTTAGGCTTGTGTCTGGGAATGCAGTGCTCGGTGATTGAATGGGCACGAAACGTGGCTCATCTGGAAAATGCTCATAGTGCAGAGTTTGTTCCAGAGGCGAAGAACGCAGTCATTAACTTACTGCCTGAGCAGCAAGATGTGGTCGATTTGGGTGGAACGATGCGGTTGGGGTTGTATCCCTGTCGTTTGACTCCGAATACGCTCACGTTGGCGCTGTATGGAGAAGAAGTGATCTACGAACGGCATCGGCATCGCTATGAATTTAACAATGCGTACCGGAATCTATTTTTAGAGTCTGGTTATGTAGTGAGTGGAACTTCGCCGGATGGTCGATTGGTTGAGATCATTGAGCTTCCAGGGCATCCATTCTTTATTGCAACGCAGTTCCATCCAGAGTTTCAATCTCGTCCAAGTAGCCCTCATCCGTTGTTTAAGGGATTTGTGCAAGCGGCACTCAGCCGAGAAACTGAACTCTCGCAGAATAAAGTTGCAATTGAGGCGTAGAGCGCCTTTTTACACGTTTAACCCTTGACGATTAGCCTAACGAACCCGATTCGTTAGGCTAAATCTTATCTTCTGCTAGCTCGCCTGTCCCCAAGCGACATAAGGCAAATTCGCCGCTGTTGCCCGAATCTGTTCTGCCTGTGCGACTAACTGCCCACACGCATCCCAAGTTCCACAAGTCAGCATTTGTCGCGCTCCTTCTGGCATCGAAATCGCGCCTGTAAACTCACCGCATCGCACCTGCATTTGATCCAAATCTACCGTCACCTGAAGCTGCGGATTCTCTGCTAACAAGGCTTGAAGCTGGCTAGTGACACCCGGCTCAGCCGTCACACAAGGAATCCCGATCGCAACACAATTGCCAAAAAAGATCTCAGCAAAGCTCTCACCTACGATCGCGCTAATTCCCCACTTAGCGATCGCTTGCGGCGCATGTTCCCGACTCGATCCGCAACCGAAATTTCCATTGACGACTAAAACTTTTGCACCTTGATACTGCGGCAAATCAAACGGATGCTGACCATTTAACTGTTTGCGATCGTCCGCAAAAACTTGCGCTCCCAATCCATCAAACGTCACACAGCGCAAAAAACGAGCCGGAATAATGCGATCGGTATCAATATCATTGCCCACCAATGGAATACCGCCACCTGCGATCGTTCTAACTTCGCTCACCATACTGTCTTACCTTGCAATGAGTCTTAGCTATTGTCGCATTTTTTGACTAAGCAAAGACAGTTCACTCCTTCTTTGAGGTAGTGGTATTCAATCTCCCATTGATGCTGATCGCGCAACTTCTTGAACAAAGTGCCGCCCCAATGCTCGCTATGCTCTAACGGATTCGGATAATCTTGTTCAACTCGATTGAGCAGGCGCTCTAAATCAAACGGTGAACCTTGATCCCAAATTCTAATCTCTAGGCGGTCGAAGTACAATCCGGCTTCTAATTGAATGATCGTATGTAATGGTAGATTCGTATGTGCATGGCGTACTGCATTCGTAAAGCCTTCTACTAAAGCAATCTGACCTTGAAGCCAAGCGGCTTGAGAAAGCGGCGGCAGTCGGAATTGTTCAAACCAGTGAAGAATTTGAGAAATCGCAGTTAAATCACTTTGCATCATCAATCGATCGAAGTAAATCACACCTCCCATCGGTTCTTTAAAGTTCGTCATTGCTGATACCTGTTCAAGATTAAAACGCACTATCTTTCTTCAGTAGAACAGCTACTGTTTTCAATAGCAGGTGTAAATCATATTTCAAACTCCAGCGTTGCTGATAGCGTAGATCAAGCTGAATCACTTCCTCAAAGTTGCGGATCTGAGATCGACCATGCACTTGCCACTCGCCTGTAATTCCAGGTTTCACATCCAGTCGTTGCCAATTCGGAACTTCATAGCGCTCAACCTCTTCGGGCAAGGGTGGACGAGTCCCTACTAAGCTCATTTCACCCCGCAGCACATTCCAGAACTGTGGGAACTCATCTAAACTTGTTTTTCGCAAAAACTGCCCAACTCTAGTAATTCTCGGATCGTTCGCATTCTTGAAAAATGCGCCTTCATTCTCATTTTGGACTTGAGATTTTAACTGTTCTGCATCAGTAACCATCGAGCGAAACTTCCAGACTCGAAAGTGCCGTCCCAAATGTCCACAGCGAGTTTGAGAAAATAAAACGTCACCCGGACTGTCTAGCTTAATCGCGATCGCAATCGGCACAAATAAAAGGGCTGTAATCGTCAGCCCAACCAGTGCTCCAGCAATATCCATGAGTCGTTTGATCCGAGACTGAATCGACGGATGCATTGATTCAACCGCAGGCTGAATTGGTGCAGGGTCTGAGGAAACGGTGCCAGGCTCGATTGTAAATAGTCGATCGAGATCTGCTAAAGCAAAAATTGCTAAAATCTCAGGCCGGACGCTCCAAAGTGCTAACTCAATCTGACGACTTTTTGCTGCTTTAAGACACATGACTAAAGCACCGATCGCACTACTATCCATAAAAGTAGTCTGATCAAGATCGAGAACTAGCTTGGTTATATACGAATTTGCTTCAATCAATTCCCGATATTTTGCTCGGAACGCTACTGCTTCTATAACAGTTAGCATCGATGGAAGTTGGATGAGATAAGTACTATCCGTTTTAGTAATGGCAAACTCAATCGGAGAATACTGTTGAACCATATTGACCTCAGAGACTAAGCGGCGGACTTAGAATATTGATGTACCCGATTAGTAAAATCTTCTGCGAATCAGCATCCAGCTAATAACAGAGTGCCTATTTTGAAGAAATTGTGAACACGCTAATGACTCATTCCTCATCACGTATTTCGCACGGTATCAGGCAAGAAATCGCCCTCAACTGCTGAATTTGAGCGATTTTTGAAGTTTTTCAATTGATCTGGATTTACACATACACGATACTGGCGATTTCTTCAGTCGATAGATGTTGAAATTACTGAATCATGACGAGATTGTGCGCGAAATGTGAAAGTAAAAATCTGGAATTTTACATAAGCAGCTTCTTGAAAAATCAGGGCTATATTACCTAGGGGTTCCCGTCGGATAAAGTAACAATTAGGTCAATTGGTCATCGTCTATGAGTCTCCCTATAAAAGTTATTCAGCTAAGTGGCATTCTGAGTCATCTCCAAGCAAAGCAGTTTAGACAAAACATCGCAAAGCTCATCGAAGCAGGTGCGATCGAGGTTTTGATCGATTTTGAGCAAGTGACTTTTATGGACAGTGCTGGATTAGGTGCGCTGGTCAGTGTGCTGAAGCTCGTAAATGGAGCAGATGGAACCGTATCACTCTGCTCGGTTCGACAAGAGGTGAGGATGCTGCTGGAATTAGCAGATGTTGCTCAGTTTTTTGAAATTTTTCCTGATCGAGAAGCGTTTTATCAGACCAAAGCAAACTGTTCCGCAATCTGAAACTCCGGGTTTTTGAGAACTTGGAGTTCTTGTCTTACTTCAATTTGATCTGAAGTAACGAGCAATCGTCATCAAAATCTTTGCGATCGGTGAGATGTTGAACGTTCTGAATAATCGCTGCTGAGTTGTCGATCGAGTCTGAGCGGTGACACTGATTCACGACATCAATAAAGCTATTGAGATTCCAGATTTCGCCATTCGGCTGCATGAATTCATAGATGCCATCACTAAAAAGGTAGAGAGTACTTTCTTGCTCTACTCTGAAGAATTGAGTTTTGTACTTAGTGTCTGGAAACATCCCGATCGGAGTTCCGGGTGTTCTGAGACGATGGACTTGATGATGAGGAGATTGCCCAGACAGCACCAGTGCAGGAGGATGCCCTGCACTCGCGTACATCAGAAGTTGCTTGGAATAGTTGTAGACTCCATACCAGATTGTGAAATAGCGCTCCGGTGTGTCAGCGTCCCAATTGTCTGCTTGCCCGGAAGCAAAAGCTTCGTTTAAGGCAGTCAGCACTAATCCGGGTTGATAGAAGTTAGTTCCAGGTAAGATTTGAGCGCGGAGAATATTCTGGATCGACACAGACACCAATGCGGCTCCTAAGCCATGTCCAGAGACATCCAGTAAGTACATTGCTAGAAAATCAGCATCGAGCCAATGATAGTCAAAGCAGTCTCCGCCAAGCTGTCGAGACGGAAGAAACTGCGATCGCGTCATGACCTTATCATTCATCGGCGTGGGTAAGAGCGATCGCACATAGTCCGCTGCTTCAGCAATTTCTGACTCTAAGCGCTCTTGCTGAACTTTTAATGCTTGAGTGAGTCTCCGCTGTTCTTGAAATGCCTGGTAAACGCGCAGCCCTGCGCGTAATCTAGCACTGAGTTCACTGATCTGGAAGGGCTTTGAGAGAAAATCATTGGCTCCCTGATCGAGAGCTTTAATGTGATGTTCTGCTGATGGCTGAGCATTGAGTAGAACAACATAAATATCCGACCAATTTGGATCAGCTTTTAAGGCTCGACAGACTGAAACCCCATCAATTCCGGGTAAATCCCAGTTGCAAAGAATCAGTGCAGGACAAATCGAGGAAATGAGTGTTAACCCTTCTTCTCCACTGGTTGCCTCAAAGACTTCATAACCTTGATTTTGCAGAAGTTTTTTTAGAAGTTTACGGATTAATTGATCATCGTCAATCACTAGGATTCGGAACATATGAAAACTCAGCGGGGCGCTTCTCTTAATGCCTAGAATGCCCTAACCTAGTTCGACTTAAGCATGAGATGTGACATTGCATTCATGCGCGCGCCCGCTGATATTTTTGGCTGGAGTAATACTTTCGGCGAGTACTAGCCTAAATCGGATTTTGACCGATATTTTCGCCACATCCCTAAGCCCATGACAATCATTCCAGGAAGGAGAGCGGGAGAAGGAACCGTGGCTGAGGAAGCTCTCGCACCTCGCATCTGTGCGATCGCAAATCCATTTGCTGTCTCCGGAGCACTAATCTGAATCGACTGAATTGGATCAAGCGGATCATCGGAGTAAAAGCCGAAATACTGTGCCCCTGCGTTGCCATTGATCGACTGAGCTAGGACATCAGAAACAGTCCCACTTTGGGCGATCGCAGAAATCGTAAACGAATCCAATACGTTCGGCTCAGCATAAAAATCAAACGCGATGAGATTGGGTAACTTCAGGTTGAGCGTTGTGGTGTTATAGGCCGCATAAACTTCGCCCTGATAGCCATTACTCCAAGTGAGCCAATCTGTTGCTTGATTGGGGCCGATGGGTCGCTTAACAACACTGGGGCTAAATTCAATGTCACCGAGTGGTGAACTGATCTTGTCTAAATAAACTCCAAAGGCTTCTGCACCATTTGGGATTGAAACGAGATTGAGTCCTAAATTGGCTAGGGTATCTGTTCCATTGATCCAATTACCAGAATTATTGACCGTGACAATCGCGGCATGGGCAGGTGCGATCGTGCTTAAACTTGCAGCCGCCGTGAGAAACAGGGCAAATCCGCCTTTCTGAAGCGAGGTAGCCATTTCAACGTACTCCATGTGAGGTGGACGATAGGCTGCCCCTGATGAAGCTCAAGAGATTCGGAAATCGAATCGGATAAAAAATAGACAGAGCGTGAAGGTTGTATAAAGTTAAAGTGTTGGTAGACACGGTGCCTTAATTATTCTGCCGGAATTCCGGGATTGTACGGAGCGCTTTACAAAAAATTCATATAATTTCAGTGAAGCAACCTGGAGATCGAACTGTGAAAAAACGAGTCACCCTAACGTTTCCGAAACGGTCTGTGCAAATGCCCGTGACCTATCGATTAGCTAAAGATTTCAATGTGGCAGCGAATATTATTCGCGCTCAGGTTGCGCCGAATCAAGTGGGTAAATTAGTGGTCGAATTGTCAGGAGATATTGATCAACTCGATGCCTCGATCGATTGGATGCGATCGCAGGATATTCACGTCTCATTTGCCAGTCGCGAAATTACGATCGATGAAGATATCTGTGTACATTGCGGACTGTGTACGGGAGTTTGCCCGACAGAGGCATTAACGCTCGATCCACAGACGTTTCGATTGACCTTTACACGATCGCGCTGTATCGTCTGTGAGCAATGTATTCCCACTTGTCCAGTCCAAGCGATTTCTACAACGTTCTAACCCGTAGCATTTGATTGCCACCGCGCTGAAATTCATAAGGCACTTGCTGAATTGTGGCAGAGTAGCCTTGAGCTTGCAATGCTTGAATGATGGGATCAACAAATGGAGACATTTCACCCGTCATATTCAGTAGAAGTGGAAAAACTCTCACATCAGCAGATAGACGGCACATTTCTAAAATAGAGGCTAAATGAAATTCTAGTGACAACTGGTCAGAGTATAGAAACAGTAAATGAGAACACAACGCTAAATCAAACTGTTTCGATGCAAAAGGCAGATTCGGTAATTCGCAGGTTTGATAGCGTCCTTGCTGAAATCCAATCGGAAAGTCTTGGAGAAAATTCTGCATCGAATTCATCCGAGACTGTCCCATTTCTTTCGGCGATCGAAACGTCTTCCAAATAAAATTGTCTCGCGTTGCCTCAACCTTGCTCAGAACGACATCATAAGTTTCATCGATTCGCTGCTGAATTTCTGCCACTGAGAATTGATAAATCGGATCACAGGAAATGACCGAATGCCCCTGCTGAGTCAGTTCTGCATTGAAACTTGCAGGCCCACCGCCACAGTCTAGAATGTTGCTCTGAAGATCGGTTTCAGAAAGATCAAACATCTGAATATATTCAGTCAGCGATCGACCCCACGGTACAATCTGCTCCAGTCGTAATCCCATGCTAACCTCGCTCAACAATCAAGATAAAATTCTGGCTCCCACATTTGCGGCAGTTAATTGAGTGGGAGCGTCTCAGCCCGAGACGATTGAACGGATCAAGCTTCGTATAGCGGTTTCCCAGGCATCTTAGTCTAAAGCTGCTAACGAGAGATTTTTCGACGATGCCTGACTTGTGCGAGTCAGAAGCGAGAGCTTTTGTAGCAATTCTTGAGCTAGCATTGCAAAGGCTCTTGATCCTGAAGTTCCTGGATTATTGAGGACAACCGGAGTAAAACTGTCGATCGCTTTCGAGACATTGACATCGGATGGAATTCGCGTTTTAAACAGCTTCGCCTCACTAAAATCTTCATTCAATCGCTTCATTACCTGTCCGTGGTAACGGCTCGTCAATAGATTGCCAGAGAGCGAAAAGGCAATGCCGAGTAGTTCTAATTCCACTTGCTCGGTATCTGTTTTGTGAGTTTCTTTGAGCTTAGCAAGACGACGTTCTAGAAGTTGAATTCCAATCAGAGAAAGAGGTTCTGGCTTGGCTGGAATCAGATAAAAATTACTCGCGAGTAATGCACTCCGAGTAATCAAGTTATATCCCGGCGCACAATCGAGAATGATCAAATCGTAATCTTTCGCGATCGGGTCTAGTACTTGCCGAATCAGATTCTTTTCAAATTCATTCCAGACTTGCTCAAAATCTGCTTGACCTTTCTGCACGGCCGTTTTGTGCAACATTTGAGAGACTAAAAACTCATCATAGAGATCAATATCTCCTGGCAAAAGATCAAAGCCTTTTACTTGACACACATACTTGTGGATGGCATCGGGAACGATCTGGGGGAGTTTCGGATCAGACAGAATCGCACGATGAATTAAATGCCTCAAGGTACGCTTATCATTCCGTAGCTTGGCAAAATCGGCAGGAGTCATCAAACTCAAGGTCGCGCTGATCTGCGTATCCAAATCGACGAGCAACACCCGCTTCTGGTGAAACTTTGCTAAACAAGTCGCCAAATTCACAGACATCGTGGTTTTGCCCACGCCGCCCTTCATGTTGGTCATTGCGATCGTATAAGTCATTTTCTCCTCCCGCAAATTGCTTGTCAAAAATGCCACCGAAACATGCGGCACATCATACCGTACTGCGTTGCCTCAGACACACAAATCCCTAGAACAGTTCGTGGGGAGAGCTAAAGATCAAGGATAAGTATTACGCTTAAGCGAGACTCAATTCGCATGATATTTCGGATTGCGGGAACTCTAGCCTATTTCAGCGGGAATGTAAACTTTTCTGGTATTGGTCATCACAACAATGAATGTGATCTAGGCAACGTAAACGCTTCAGACATCTACATTATGGTGAATAGGCGCTCCTGCAATCGTTAGATATGCTGTTTTATATTCACGCTAGGAGGAGAGAATTCGCATGAAGACAGGGAATTTGTTAAGTCAGCAAATTCAAACAATGAACGTGAAGATTCTTGATCTATATAAAAACTCGAAACAGACTCCAACGGGTGATTTTTTCTCGATCGCCTTAAAGGAACTAGGCGTTGTCTCAGAAGAACTTGAAGTTGCTGTCGAAGAATTAAATCGTCAGAGTGAAGTCTTGGACAGCAACTATCATGACATTTATGCTGAGCGCTTACGATATCAAAATTTATTTGAATTTGCACCTGACTGCTATCTTGTTACTGATATTCAAGGCAAAATTCAAGATGTTAATTTAGCAGCCGCAGCATTGCTAAATCGACGATCGCAACATTTAATCGATAAACCGTTTTCAGTTCTCATTGCACTAGAGGATCGGCATCGGTTTCGCACTGCGCTGACCGATGTTGTAGGGTGCGATCATATTCAATTCTCAGCCAAGCTTCAATATAATGCACATCAGCAGTTTGATGCGCGAATTACTGTAGATACAATTCGCGCTCAAGGAAAGCTCTTGGCGCTACGCTGGATCATTAGTGAGCCGCGAAACTGTGAACCGGAAGCAACGACCGATGCACTCAGTCCAGCAAATTTTGAACCGCGATCGCTGCTCCAATACAATCGCGGTGAAATTATTCCTCTAGCAGCCCAATCGATTTGGTTAGTCACACAGGGAGTTGTTAAGCTTTGTAGTTTTACAGAGACCGGAGAAGAAGTTTTAGTAGGCATTGTCGCAGAAAGAATGGTCTTTGGAAAAAGTTTAACCAGTCTCCCTATCTATCAAGCTATGGCTCTTTCATCAGAGGTAAAGCTTGTCTCTGTTTCTCTCTTGGAATTGGGTCAGTCTGCAACTTTAGCACAAGCGCTTGTTCCGCTGATTACCCAACGATTACAGCAAACGGAACGGCTACTCACGCTGCATGGACAGCTTCGCGTCAGCGATCGCTTGATTGGACTGCTCACACTATTCGCTCAAGAGATTGGTGAGCCTACTAGCGAGGGGATTCGACTCAAAGCTAGATTGACTCACCAAGATATCGCGAATGCTTGTTCGACGACACGGGTAACTATCACTCGATTGCTCAATCGACTGCAAGAAGAGGGCATGATTCAGTTTGATTCAAGCAATCACATCATCCTACGAGCATCGATATAATTTTTTCGATCGCAGTTCTAAATCGGTTGTGAAGTAGGGAGTGGGAGTATTCTCCTGAAGAGCTCCCTATTCTTTTCTTTTGTGCCTTTGCAGCTCAAATAGGATGGCTATATCTAAATTGATATCCTCGTTACATCCAGGTTTTACACAGATCTCCGTCTATCAGTAGAATGCGATCGCTGTGTAAGCCACTAAGCTCAAAGCTAACACTTAGTTGCCGTAGCCGCTTCTAGAGCCTTCCCTCCCGGAAATCTAGAAGCTTTTTCGTGCAAAATTGTATTTGCTAACACAATCTAGATTTAAAGAAAGTTCCCCCCATAGACATACCAATTTAGATAGCACCACCGCTAAATTGATCAGCTAATACTACTCCGACTTTACTCATCTCCATAAGAGTAGGTAGAAACTATGGCAACAAAATTTCCAAAGTTTAGCCAAGACATTGCGCAAGATCCAACGACACGCCGCATCTGGTATGGAATTGCGAGCGCGCACGATTTTGAAACGCATGATGGCATGACTGAGGAGAAGCTATATCAAAAGATATTTGCGACTCATTTTGGTCATGTTGCAATCATTTTCCTCTGGGCATCTAGTCTGTTGTTCCACGTTGCTTGGCAGGGCAACTTTCCTCAGTGGATCAAAGACCCGATCCATCTTCGCCCCATTGCTCACGCGATTTGGGATCCTCAATTTGGTAAACCTGCGGTCGAAGCGTTTAGCCAAGGTGGAGCGAGCTATCCAGTCAACATCGCCTACTCCGGCGTGTATCACTGGTGGTATACGATCGGTATGAGAACCAATGCGGATCTCTATCAGGGATCTATTTTTCTACTTTTGCTAGCAGCACTGTTTTTATTTGCAGGATGGCTGCACCTGCAACCGAAATTTCGCCCGAGCCTAGCTTGGTTCAAAAATGCGGAATCTCGCCTAAATCACCATTTAGCTGGCTTATTTGGTGTCAGTTCTCTCGCTTGGGCAGGACATCTCATTCACGTTGCTATCCCTGAATCTCGCGGTCAGCATGTGGGTTGGGACAACTTCCTCACAACCCTGCCGCACCCGGCTGGTCTTAGACCCTTCTTTACTGGAGACTGGGGCGTGTATGCTCAAGATCCAGATACAGCAGAGCATATTTTTAATAGCTCGGACGGTGCGGGAACTGCAATTCTCACATTTCTCGGAGGTTTTCATCCTCAAACCGAATCGCTGTGGCTGACCGATATGGCGCATCATCATTTAGCGATCGCCGTTATCTTTATCATTGCGGGGCATATGTACCGCACGAATTTTGGCATTGGTCATAGCATTAAGGATATTCTCAATGCTCGCGGCAAGGGAATTCAAGGACAAGGAAACCTTCCCCACCAAGGACTGTACGATACTTACAATAATTCGCTGCATTTTCAGCTTGGAATCCATTTAGCTGCTTTAGGAACAGCGCTATCTGTGGTCGCACAGCATATGTATGCAATGCCACCCTATGCGTTTATCTCCAAAGACTTCACGACGCAGGCAGCACTGTATACACACCATCAGTATCTAGCAGGGTTCTTTCTCATCGGTGCATTTGCTCATGGTGCAATCTTCTGGGTTCGTGACTATGATCCAGACAACAATCAAAACAATGTACTAGCTCGATTACTAGGTCATAAAGAAGCGATCATTTCGCATTTGAGTTGGGTTTCTTTGTTCCTTGGTTTTCATACCTTAGGGCTGTATGTTCACAATGATGTACAGGTTGCCTTTGGTGTACCAGAAAAGCAAATTCTGATTGAGCCTGTGTTTGCTCAGTGGATTCAAGCGTCTCATGGTAAAGCGCTGTATGGTTTCAATACGCTTCTGTCGAACGCGGATAGCTTGGCAACGACAGCTTGGCCGAATCACGGTAATGTCTGGTTACCCGGTTGGCTCGATGCGATCAACAGTGGGACAAATTCGTTGTTCTTAACGATTGGACCGGGTGACTTCTTAGTGCATCATGCGATCGCATTAGGATTGCATGTGACAACTCTCATCTGTCTAAAAGGTGCGCTCGATGCTCGTGGAAGTAAGCTAATGCCAGACAAGAAAGACTTTGGCTTTAACTTCCCCTGCGATGGTCCTGGACGCGGTGGTACTTGTCAGATTGCTTCTTGGGAACAGTCTTTCTACTTAGCAACTTTCTGGATGTTGAACACGATCGGCTGGGTGACTTTCTACTGGCACTGGAAACATTTAGCGATCTGGTCAGGCAATGTCGCACAGTTTAATGAAAGCTCAACTTATCTGATGGGTTGGCTGCGCGATTATCTCTGGCAGTACTCGGCTCCGCTGATCAATGGTTATAACGTTTACGGAACGAGTAATTTGTCTGTTTGGGCTTGGATGTTCCTGTTTGGTCATTTAGTGTGGGCAACTGGCTTTATGTTTTTGATTAGCTGGCGTGGCTATTGGCAAGAGCTAATTGAAACCTTAGTCTGGGCACATGAACGCACACCGCTGGCAAATTTAGTTCGATTCAAAGATAAACCTGTTGCTTTATCGATCGTTCAAGGTTGGCTAGTTGGCTTAGTTCACTTTACGGTCGGCTATATCCTGACGTATGCTGCTTTTTTGATTGCAGCGACAACAGGTAAATTTAGCTGACGGTGGCGAACAATGGAAAGCGATGAATTTGCGGCTCGTCTGATCGCTGTGATTTGCTTCCTAAGCTCACGATTTGTCTCTGCTGACTACAGACTAAGCAATCCCTAGTCGAAAAAACTCCGAGTTTTTACAAAAGCTCGGAGTTTTGCAATTTGCCGATGAAAATTATCGCCCTGCTCCCTGAGGTGTAATTTGCAGTTCGACTCGCCCTTCTTGGCTCCCTTGAACTGCAACCTGCTGATCATCGAGTTTTCCAGATGCTTGCGGACCTGCAATGCTAAAGGGCGGATTGTTCTGTTGATAGCTCACATTGCCATTCGCTTGAAATTGCTGCGTGATCAGATACCACACGACTCGATTGGCGCTCAACCGCGATCCATTTTTCTCCCCGACCCCTTGCACATTGCCCGTTAAGGTTGCCACTTGCTGATCGATTTGCATCTCTGCTTGGTTCGCGGTCAATCTGACTTGTTGAGCCGAATTGACGATCGTTACAGGCTCACTTGCCACCAAAGTTTTTTGATCAATGTTCCAATTCAAAGCATTGCCCGTAATCTGAGTGCCAGACTGTTTGAGTGCAATCCGAGCATTCTGACGCAGATTCACGACTTTCGCTTTGAGATCGACTTCGGTTTGTTCGGCGCTGCCTTGATCCGTGAGCTGTTTATTTTCATAGCGATCGACTTGCAGAGGACGATCGCTCTTCAATTTCTGATTCTGAATCTCCCAACTCAGTTTTTCCCCCCGCATTTGCATCGTCGGCTCTTTCACCTGAGCGACAATCTGCCCCATGACATCCACGCGACGCGCCCGAGTGAGAAATCTTCCTTCTTTGGCGGCTAACTGCACCTGTTTGTGATCTCCTGTAAAGCCGTCCCGAATGATCAACACATCTTCAGCAGGCTTCCACTCTAATTCCTTGCCTTTTAGGACAGAGCCATCTCGAACATCGGTCGCCGTGATTTGTCCTCGCATCAAGATCGATTTTCCATCTTCCTTGATTTCACTGCGCGCTGCTTCAATCTTAAAAACGGTTTGCCCATCTTGAAAAAGCTCACCTCTGGGTTTCTGAATGGTTGCCGTCTTCTTATCCTTCGCGTAAACGGCTTCCTCGGCATTCACTTTCCACAAAAGTTGTCCTTTCTCGTTCGCCTGCTCCAACGTAATATTCTTAAAGGTCAGATTACTATCAAACTTCTGAGCCTCTTTGGTTCCCTCTGCCAAACGCTCTGCCGCTCGGTTACGATTTCCGCAGGCAGTCGTGCTCATTAAAAGTGTGATGAATGCTAGATTCAAAAGAATAAAACGACGCAAAATACAAGCCCTCAAGTAAAAAATCTGGGGAGCGATCGAGAATTTAGACGAATCAATCTCGATTCTGCTCCCCAAATTATCACTTAACTTTAGGATGAATGTTGATCGTCGTGTTCATCCATCAAGCCAATTCCTGACAGCGGACGATACGTGTAGCTGCGCGGTGTTTTCTGGATATCCTCTTTAATATTGTCGAGATCAATATAGCGATCCGCAACATTAATCAAACTATCGCTGGTCATCGATCGTAAGCTCACAACCTCAACTCGCACCCCACGATAGCTGACAGCGTTCACTGCATATGCCAAATCCCCATCGCCGCTGACTAAGACAGCAGTATCATAAGACCCTGCCAGTGACATCATATCGACAGCAATCTCGACATCTAAGTTTGCCTTTTTCGAGCCGTCTGGCAATTGTACTAAATCTTTAGAAATGACGCGATACCCATTGCGTCGCATCCACAAGAGAAACCCCTGCTGTTTCTCGTTGGTACGATCGACCCCAGTATAGAAAAACGATCGCAGCAATCTTGATCCAGAAGTTAAGCGCACCAGCAGCTTAGTGTAGTCAATCTCAATGCCAAGCTGAAGGGCTGCATAGAACAAATTTGAGCCATCAATGAAAATGGCAACTCTCCCGCGATTTTCTAGGACTTGCTCCGGAGAAAATACCGTCTCCGGCTCATGATTCAGATGATTCAACACAATTGATATCCTCAATTTTTTATGAAAGGTTTTGAACGAAATAAAGAAGCGACATTCAACAGAGACTTAGAAAACTAAGATGAACCTTCAATCGGAAGTTCAAGTTTTTGAAAGACAGGTTGGGGTTTCTGAAGTTGTTGTTTAGCTCGAAGTATTCCCCATCTTGCTTGATTGGGGAAGGAGGTTGACACATCAATTAAGCTACTGTTATTAAAATCAATACTAAAACCTAATTGTTGATAAACCGCAGTACTCGTGTGTGGAACAATAGGGGCGAGCAAATACGCTGCAAGCCTGACTGATTCCAATACTGCATAAAGAACTTGCTCTGCTTCTTGGGGTTTCCCCTGTTTGTACAATGACCAAGGAGCTTGTTCATTGATATATTTGTTACCTGCTCGTAAAAGAGTTAAGGTTTCTTCACAGGCTGTATCAAACCTCAAGGCTTCGTAAGCTTGTGCAACTCGGTCTTCTAATCCTTCTGCAATCGATCGCAAAGGATGATCGATCGCAATCTCTGCCTCAGGAACCACTCCCCCACTGTTTTTGTGAATCAGTCCCAAAGCGCGATTGAGTAAGTTTCCGAAGTTATCCGCCAAGTCGGCGTTGCACAAATCGACAAAGCGAACTTCATCAAAGACTCCATCGCGTCCGAATTCGATACCTTTTAGAAAATAGTATCGAAAGGCATCGACTCCGTAGCGCTCCACCAAAGCGACCGGATCAATCGCATTCCCCGCGCTCTTGCCCATCTTGACACCATCTTGCACCAAGAATCCGTGACCAAAGATTCGATCGGGCAGTGGCAATCCGGCAGACATGAGCATGGCTGGAAAATAGACCGCATGAAAGCGCAGAATATCTTTGCCAATGATGTGAACATTGAAGGGATACCACTCAGAAATGGCATTTTCTAAAGTTGGCGCTTGATCCGGCTCCAATAATGCTGTGATGTAACCGAGTAGCGCATCGAACCATACATATATTGTATGGTTCGGATCATTCGGAACCGGAAAACCCCAATCAAAATTAACGCGAGAAATTGAGAAATCCCGCAAGCCTTGACTGACAAAGCTCAGGACTTCATTGCGCCGAATGTCCGGCTGAATAAATTCAGGCACCTCGGCATAAAGCTTTTCTAATTTCTCTTGATACTTAGAAAGTCTGAAGAAGTAGTTCTCTTCATCGCGCCATTCCACGGGTTTATTCACGTGGATCGGACAGTGCTTGTTCTCTAACAAGTCGCGCTCTTCTTTAAACTCTTCGCAGGCAACGCAATACCAGCCTTTCTGCTGACTCAGATAAATGTCGCCGTTTTCCCACACTCGCTGAAAAAATTCTTTGACGATCGCAGCATGTGGCTCATCGGTGGTGCGAATAAAGCGATCGTATTTCACATCTAACTGCGCCCACAAATTTTTGAAGCTTTCAACGACGAGATCACAATGCTCTTGAGGCGTGCGTCCTAAGGCTTCTGCGGTTCGCTGGATTTTCTGCCCATGTTCATCACTTCCGGTCACAAATCGCACGGATCGACCTCGAAGCCGTTGAAATCTTGCTAAAGCGTCCGCCGCGATCGTGGGATACGCACTGCCAATATGCGGCGAATCATTCACATAATAGAGTGGAGTGGTGAGCGAGAAAGTAGAGTTTTCTGTGGGTTGAAAATTCATAGATTATCTAGAAATAAGCCTTGTAAGTGATCCGGGCAAGGCTTGGATTGGATTAGCTAAACAACAATGGAAAAAGCGTACATCGAGTCAAAGTACTTTCCAATTCTAACCAGCAACGTTGTGCAAGATGTGCGGTCAAATCTTAAATCTTGCTGGGCAGATCGAATAAAAAGGGCGCAGTTTCCACTCTGCATGAGTCACTCTCCCAATAAAACCATCTCTGCAAATCTGCGGAGAGTTCTTGAATTCATCGCCCATGTTGCTTTTTCCCTGCCTTTTTCTGACTTGCAGGAATACAAGTGAAGCACAAACTGTCTCAAGTTACTCAAAAACTGAGTAGAACTATCGAAACCGTCTTGCAAGATTTACGATTGCTTTCAAAAACTTTTACGGGCTTTTGCGGTTCCTCGGTCAATATTTACAAAGTTTTACAAAGTGCATTTTATCGAAACTTCAGTACATTTTCTCAAAGCTTCTGCCCTTGGCTAAATAAATAATGGACGCATAGAGTTAGTGCGTGAAATCGAGTTTATGAAGGTTATCAAAAGTTTACTCTCGGTTACAGCTTTGTCGGCGATCGCAGTGATTAGTCACACGGGATCGGCTCAAGCGATCAGCTTCAGCATTACACATGGTACGACTGGACCAGGTGGCGTTACAAATCAGGGGGCATACTCTGATTTGCAACTTCCAGGAACGAAAACTGTAGATTTCAACTCTGGCAGTGTGCCGACGACGGGATTTGCAAAATACAGCTTTCAGAAAAACGATGGATCTAGCAGCGTCCGTTCTGATGTCTGGGCGCCCGCAGGTGTCAGTGGACAAGTAAATACGAGCAAATACCTCGCTGTATTTGCTGGTAACGATGTGACGATCGATTTAGCCAACCATTTGGATTACTTCGGAATCAACTGGGGCGCAATGAGTCCTGGCAACGTGTTCTCGTTCTTCGATGGCAATCGTCTGATTCAGACGATTGGCTACAACGATGTGAATCCGCTTGCGGAAGTGCGGGCATCCCAACATGGCAATGAAGGAAATGGGTTCGTCCATTTCACCGCTACCCAGAAGAATCAGTACTTCAACCGGATTGTGATTTCGCAAATCGGGGGCGGCGGTTTTGAGTCGGACAACCACTCGTTCCGCATGGCTTCGGTTCCTGAACCAACTGCAATTTTGGGCTTGACCGCGGTCGGTGGCGCGTTGCTGCTGAAGCGCAAAAAACAAACTCAAATTGAAGAGTAAGTTCGATCGCCTTGCTTGTGAGTTGGATTACATCTAAAAGTGTTTAACGAGTTTTACCCCTCTTCAATCGAGGGGTTTTATTTTGCGTTTTCAATTACAGGGGAGCGGTCGCTGTTGAAAGATTGTGCGATCGATCAGAGGTCGCAGTATTGCGTTGAGCGCGAAACATACCAAATCGGCAAAGACCTGTGCCAAAAGCAATTCGCATCAGGATCAAGGTCGGAACTTCTCGCAGGGATTTGATCAAGCCTGATGCCCCAAATTTGATTAAGCCTTGGGGTCGGGCAATGCCTTGCCAAATCGAATCGAGCCAGGATGGCAGCGTCGGTTCTGTCCAGTCTGCGGTGATCACTTCACCTGCCACGAATCCGGTTGCCGCCAATTGTTCAGAAAATCCTTCAATACTCGAAAAAGCGGGATGTGCCCATTGATCGAGAAGTTGTTGCATCACCGGGCGCTCCCAAAAATTGAGCGGAATTTGACGATCGTCTCTCTGATTCCAATCGGCTACAACCAGAATGCCGCCGGGTTTGAGAACGCGCATTAATTCTCTAGCAAAAATCGCCTTATCTGGCATGTGCGGTCCTGCTTCAATTGACCAAACGACATCGAAACTGGCATCGGGATAAGAAAGTGCCATCGCATCATCGACTCGAAACTGTGCGGTGACGCCCGCGGGCGTTAATTCTTGAGCACGTTTGACTTGTTGGGGGCTAATCGTCACCCCAGTGACCTCGAATCCATAATCTTTTGCCAGAATTCGGCTACTGCCCCCGATTCCACACCCGACATCGAGAACAGTTGTGCCAGGGGGAAGCTGATCTAATCCACCCCAGCGCACCATTTCATGCACAAAGTCAGATTTTGCGACAAGAAAATCTTTGCGGCGAGGCGGTGCGCCATAATGCCCCAGGTGAATATGTTCGCCCCAGTAAAACTCTAAAATGCCATCTTCTGTCCATGCGTCATATGACGTTGCGACCGAATCAGAAGATTGATATCGACGAGGAGTGATCAGATAAATAGCAATGCCGAGAATGGGTAGGGCAATCAAGAGCCAGAGAACGAGAGATAAATTCATGAATTCAGAGATGGGTTGCCTGCAGCGAAGCGGATCTACTACGTTTGTACTTCTGTCAATCTAACGCAGTTCAATCTCAGAATTCAAATTCAGCCAGTTCTCGACCCAGATCAGCACATAATATCAACAGCTTACGTCGGGGCAGCGGACAAATTTTGCCTTGTTGAGCGAAGTCGTTGAACATCCGCGTTACCGTGACTCTCGTCGTGCCAAGCATTTCCGCGATTAATTGATGAGTGAGAGGTACATCAAGCAGATACCCTTGATCGACCTGGGTGCCAAATCTTGCGGCAAGCCAGTACAACAGTTTGAGTAATCGCTGTGACGTCGATCGAATATGCATGAATTGCAGCATGATTTCGGTTTGATTCGTGTAGCGCATCCATGCTGCTTGGGCTTCCGCGTTTGAGGTCGGAATTAATTGTGCGGTCACGTCTGTGAGACATTCGAGTTGATAATGCTTGAGTCGAGACAGCGGTTTCCCAATCATGTCACCTGCTCCCCAAATTCCAAGGGTTGTGACTTCTCCAGATCCAGTCCAAGTTACAGAACGCACATATCCTGTTTCGATTTCCCAGAGACAGTCGGGACGGAGCGTTAACAGTTTTTTGCGCTGAAACTGCAGCTTAGGCGATCTCAAAAGCGACAGGGTGAGGGGTGAGTTGAGGGAGGAGGAATGAACCAGGGGCATAAGAATTTGGGGATAGGGGAACGAACAGGCTAATGTGATGAAAGTTACACTCAAATCTCAGGATTCTTTGGGATTTGTAACTGCAATTTTTTAGGACATAGACCCGAGGAAAGAGGCTGTACGCGGCTAAAAATTAATGCAATTATTCTCACTTACTATACCGGGATCGCCCCGAAAAACGTTCCTTTTATTATCACTATCGTTTAACTTTGAAAATCTTATGCTAGGTCAGTTAATGATATTTAATAGCGATAGATAGATTCGATTATCACTGGCATTGATCTCGCATTTTTCCGTAGTTGAAGGGTTAATCAAATGTCTCAAAACCTAGTAGAGTGGTGCGTAGGTCATGTGTGATCATTGTCGATTCCACAAGATTAAAACTAGGTGGTGAGCTAGTGATGAACTCCCTTCGATCTTGGGCGCAACAAATTCAACACGTGTGCAATGAGTCGGGGAAGCATCTTAAGCAGTCCGCGTCGATGCGATCGTTGCAACGAGTCAGTGCGCTGCAAAAACAGTTAGGGAAACAGCCTAAAGTCCCGAAACCTGTGACGATTGTGCTCACTTCGCTGGTGCTATCTGCTGCATTGGGACAGCGATTTTATGACCAACCTCGTTTGAGTATAGGTAAGATTGCGCCTGAAACGATCACAGCGCCGAGAGATGCCCAAGTCGAAAATAAACAAGCGACAGAAGAGAAACGCAGAGCAGCGCGCAGCATTTCGACTCCGGTCTGGATGCCCGATGTGGCTCTGTCCGATGAAATTCGCAAAACGGTGCAATCCCACTTAGATGCAGGACTAAAACTGCGGAAAGACGCTGGAGAGTTTCCCTATGTCGAACTTGAAAAGCTGTCAGAACCGACTCAACGATATTTACGCAAAGCCGAAGTCTGGGAATGGAAAGCGATCTTAGAAGCGACTCAAGCTCCGAATACTCAACTCGTCGATCGCATCAGTGATCCAGTCCAACGCCGAGCAGCAACAGAGCTATTTCGGAATAAAAATCAAACAACTCTGGATGGGCTATCGGGTCTAGAAGCGAAAATCACAACGGCTCAGCAGCACTATGTCACGGCTCGTTCACAGCTTAGTGCGCCTTACGATCCAACTTTGTTTGATGTTTCTGACGTAGCGTGGCAGAAAATGCAGGGCGAAGTGATGGCAACGCTCGATCGCATGTTGATGCAAGGGATTGCACCTGGGCTAGAAGAAACATATGTGAGAAATGCGATCACACTGAATTTGCAAATTGCGACTCCGCCCGAAACAAGAGCGATCGCAACCCAAATCCTCGTCAGTGCGCTGAAACCGAATTTAGTCAAAGATGAAGATCGAACCCGCCAACAAGCCGAACTTGCGGCAAATAATGTTGAGCTTGTGATGGTGAACGCTTACCGGGGTAGAGCGATCGTTCAGCAAGGAGCAGAGATCACGCAGGATGCGTTTATTTTGCTTGACTATTTTAAGCTGAGTCGCCGCGAAACAAATTGGTGGGGGTTAGTGGCACTCTTTGGCTGTGTCAGTGGCTCCGTTGTTATTTTTTGGCGATTAGAACAGCGCTATCATCCCAAAGGATTGCGGAATCGAGACTACTGGCTGGTGGGCTTGATGTGTCTCAGCACGCCCTTGTTCATTTTGGTCAATGTGCCTTCAACGAATTTACCTGCGATCGGGGTGTTGATGGGAACGTTCTATGGTTCGGTTTTAGCTGTCACTGGGGTGGGATTACTGACGATCATTTTGCCGATCGCCATGGGATTAACTTGGACGCAGTGGTTACCGAGTGCGATCGCTGGACTCACGGTGGCACTGTTCGCTGCAAGAGTGCGATCGCGCGAGGAGTTAGCTTTTCTAGGATTAGGGGTTGGAGTGACTCAAGGTTTGCTCTTTCTACTGCTTGGCGCTCTTTCTGGAGTTGCTTGGTACAGTTTGCTCGGAGGAGCCGTCTTAGAAGGCTTGTTGGGATTAGGGTGGAGCATTATTGCAATCGGGATTAGCCCCTATCTTGAACATCTGTTTGATGTGGTCACCACCTTACGCTTGGTCGAACTTGCCAATCCCAATCGAGCGTTGTTGAAGCGGTTGGCAGCCGAAACTCCGGGCACGTTTCAACATACTTTATTTGTTGCGAATCTGGCAGAAGCCGCTGCACGGAAACTGGGGTGCAATGTGGAATTAGTCCGAGCGGGAACGCTCTATCATGACATCGGCAAAATGCACGACCCCCTCGGATTTATTGAGAATCAAATGGGGGGCGTGAATAAACATGATCTGATTGATGATCCGTGGCAGAGTGCAGCCATTATCAAGAAGCATGTGACAGAAGGCTTAGTCATGGCACGTCGCGCGCGATTGCCCAAGGTCGTGCAAGCGTTTATCCCAGAGCATCAAGGGACAATGACGATCGCATATTTTCATCACCAAGCCCTACAACGCGCTCAGCAGGATCAGACGATCATCGTCAACGATGAGGATTTTCGCTATGACGGACCTGCTCCCCAATCGCGAGAAACCGGGCTTTTGATGTTGGCTGATTCTTGTGAAGCGGCACTGCGATCGCTCAAGGATGCCACACCAGACGATGCCTTAAATATGATTAACAAGATTTTGGCAGCCCGCTGGAAGGATGGACAGTTGAGTGAATCCGGCTTGACGCGATCAGAAATGAGCACGATCGCAGAAGTTTTTGTGCAAGTCTGGCAACAATCGAATCATCAACGTATTGCATATCCGAAAGCGAAGTAATTTCGATACGTAATATTGATGAATTGATGAAATCTTGCTGAACTTGGAAGCTTTTCCAGATCATCTCGGCAATTGTATGGAGAATGAAGCTAGGTGTGAGAATGTTAGGGTTTTACCTCTGCCTGAGGATAGATCTCTGCTCAGAGTTATTACGTATTTTTAATCAGTCCTTGAAAAAATCACGAGCAAGGCATGATTGACAGAGTTTTTCCCAAGAAACGCTTCATGATTCGTTGGTTATCGTCTGTTTCCGGTAGTTTTTCCGTTACGGCTACCTGTACACTGCTGAGCTGTGCGATTTTGCTGCCTCGCGTTGGCATTACCCCTCAACCTGTTCGCATCGCTCAAGCTGCTGATCCAATTGAGCGGTCTCGGGTAGCGCGCCCAGTCCCAGTTGTGGAAAGAAAGATTGCGGGAGTGCCGATCCGCCTCGTCACGATCGATCTAACAGACCCGCAGACTTTTATTAATATTGGGCTGGCAAACGAGGCAATTCGGGCAAATAGTGCCCGATCGACTCGGGGTGATGAAGCGTTTGAATCTCTGGTGAAGCGGCATCGCGCTGCGATCACCGCCAGCGGAACTTTCTTTAGCATGGATGAGCAGAAGCGCGTCATGGGCAATATGGTTGCCGCTGGTCGCTTTCTGAAATACAGTCCTTGGGAAAATTATGGAACCACTTTAGGACTCAAGCGCGGCAATCAGCTCGAAATGGTGACCGCTCGAACGGAGGGAAAGCCCAAGTGGGAGCGGCATTGGTTCTCGTTGACGGCGGGTCCGCGATTGTTGAAGCAAGGCAGAATATCGATTCGTCCCCGGCAGGAAGGATTCAGTGATCCATCGGTTATGGGAGTGGCGACGCGATCGGCGATCGGCTTTCCCAAAAGCGCGAATCGGTTGTATTTGGTAACTTTCCACAAGCCGATTACCTTGCAGAAAGAAGCGGAGATTATGAGAGCGATCGGGGCACATGAAGCGATGAATCTCGATGGGGGAACGTCGGTGGCATTGGCGGCAGGCAATCGTGTTTTACAGTCGGCGGGTCGAGATTTGACGAATGTGATCACGGTTTACGACACAAAATTTCCAGCGCCGGAAGCGTTAAAGCGATCGTGGCAAACCTTTCAGCAAGATGATCAGGTTGCACTCAGGTTTAATCCAGCTAACCCATAGCCCTGTCAATTCAATCAGGTCAGACGAATTGAATTCGGGGTGCTTAGCTGTTCTGAATGCTGAGCGGCTGAGATTGTTTGACAGGAGAAGGCGCGATCGATAAATCTGCATCCGTTTCCTCTATTTCTGCAAACGGATCTAACCACGGCAACCAAATCCGAAACGTACTGCCTTTATCTGGAACCGACCAGAACGACAACGTGCCCCCGTGCATTTCTGCTAATCGTTTTGTCAGCGCTAGTCCTAATCCTGTCCCTTCATGCTTGCGAGTCATGGAAGAATCAATCTGCTGAAAGGGTCTAAACAATAAATGCCAGCGATCTTTGGGAATGCCAATGCCGGAATCTTCGACTTCTAGACAAAGATAAGCGGTCTCTTGATTAATCGGACTGCGATCGGGACGAACATCTTGAACCAGTTGATAGCCATACCCAATCCGGGCAATCAGTGACACTGAGCCTCCCTCGGGCGTAAACTTCACGGCATTCGAGAGCAGATTAATCACCATCTGACGAACCCGCCGTTCATCAAGGGGAACACGATCGAGATCATCGCCCAGTTTCATTTCCAATTTCAGCCGCTTCATCTCGGCGCTCGGCTGCACCATTTTCAGACATTGCTCACACATTTCTCGAATGTTCACAGGTTGCAGACTCAGCTCTGCTTTGCCTGCTTCGATTTTGGCAATGTCTAATAAATCATTGATGATTTTCAGCAAATGAATTGCCGCATCATCTGCTTGCTGAAGAAACTCTAATTCTTCTTCACGATCGTCACAACAGCCATCGCGCACCAAGCGGACACAGCCAATAATTGCATTCAAAGGAGTTCGCAATTCGTGAGAGGTCGTTGCCAAAAACTCGCTTTTGACTTGGTTCGCTGCTTGCGCTTCTTGCCACGCTGCTTCTAACTCACTGGCTCGTTCTTCTAAACGCTCCACCATATTGTCGAGTGCTTCAGCGAGATAATTGAGTTCTCGAACCTTGAAATTCTTGGGGGCGCGCTCACCATCAAAACGCTGGCGGATTTTCAGTGCGTATTCGCTCAATTTCTCGATCGGACGAGCCAAATCGCGTGTGAGATAGAGGGTTGCTAATAAAATTGCAGTTAACAGACCTAGGGTAAGGATAATCAAAACCTGCTTGATATCCCCTAAGCCAAACAGCGCACTGTCAACCGAAGTTGCCGCGAGCACAACCCACGTCGAAGTCTCTCCATTCTTCAGCGACACCTGAATCGCACTGCTCCCGGCTAGCCACTCTGCACCGTTCTCTTCAAACAGGACAGGTGCAAGCGATTCGCGTTCATTTGAGGCGCGTGCTCCCACGGTACTGCTCGCCATTGCCTGTTCAAACACTCGTTGTAGCTGCTGAGAGTTTGCTTCTTGGCGAATATTCCGCCCGATCCGTTCAGGAATCGGATGCGCCAGAATCACGCCCGTATCATCAATGACAACGGTATAGCCCGATGAAATTGCATTCACTGCTGGCTCTGGTTTTGAGTAAAGCGATGCCTGCACGCTCAAGGCATAACGCTCTCCAGATTTGAGAACCACGGGCGCGCTCATGACTAAGCTCAATTGATGATCAACCGAAACTTCTGTGCCAACTTTAGCAGGCTGTCCAGGCGATACCTCAATATTGTTGGAATTGACCACATTGGCAGGAGTCTCTCTATTTTGCCAGGGATCTCGCGGAAACTGCACGATCGGTTGATTGCCACATGTACTGGACTGAACAGTTTGAGTTTTCAAGTTCAGCAGTTGGATACATTGCAGCGAGAGTGGGGAATTGCGCTGCAACTGCTCGAGAAAGTCATAGGTTGCTTGAGGAGAATCGAGTTGAAGTGTGGCAGACGTGGTTGCTAAAGCGAGATTCGATCGTAAAGTGGCGATCGAAGTTTGTAGTTCTTCTGCTTTGCGGACAGCGCTAGCTGTGAGGGTATACCGCGCTGTTTGAAGGAGTCCTGATTTTGCTTTCTTATACGCAACAACTTCGCCTGTCAATAGCACCGGAATACTAAGGAGTAACAAACGCCATAGCAGGATGCGACGAAACGAAGATTGACGTGACTTTGCCATAAGCCCTAGGACTGGATAGGGGACGAAGACAGGAAAGCGGCAGAGCAGAAGAGCGATGACAAGTTTCTAGAGCGATGAGCGGAGGCAAGGCAGAATTTTGCCGAAACGAGTAGTGAACGATCTTATCGGCATAGTTCGAGATGATTCATCCGCTATATGTACGATCTTGAGCGAATTCGCGCCAAAAATCATATTTTTACTTTAACGGCGATAGAGCGTTCTAACCAGTTTTGCTCGAATTTCTTCAAAATGGCAGTACCCGGGTGGGGGATACAATGCTGGCTGATATGCCAGATTTGAGCAAATCTATTACCCTGTATGAAGCTACTGAACTGTGGATATGGTTGAACAATTCCAGCCCCGAACCTCGATCGCTTGGATTAATAAAATTTCTGAAGTTCCGCAGCTTGCCTGGGATGCTCTGGCAATGCCGCTGAAAACGCCGTTCTTGGAGTGGGACTGGTTGCATACTCTGGAGACCTCGGGGAGTACTACGGCTCGATCTGGCTGGATGCCGAATCATTTAACAGTCTGGCGAGACAATGAATTGATTGCCGCCGCGCCGTTGTACATCAAAGGTCACAGTTACGGCGAGTTTGTTTTTGATCATCAGTGGGCGGATTTAGCCGATCGCTTAGGAGTTCAGTATTATCCCAAACTCTTAGGAATGTCGCCTTTTACCCCGGCTGAGGGGTATCGATTTTTGATCGCACCGGGAGAAGACGAGGACGAGATTACCGAAATGATGGTGAGCGCGATCGATCATTTCTGTTCGCGAAATCGGATCTCGGGCTGTAATTTTCTCTATGTTGATCCCGATTGGCGGGCAGTGATGGAACGTCACGGGTTTAGTTCTTGGCTGCATCACAGTTTTATTTGGTCGAATCAGAACTATCAATCGTTCGATGACTATCTAGGCGCATTTAATGCCAATCAACGCCGCAATATTAAGCGTGAGCGTAAAGCCGTGACGAATGCTGGCTTATCTTTTAAGATCCTGACCGGGGATGAAATCCCGAAGTCCATGTTCTCGCTGATGTACACCTTCTACAGTGATACTTGTGACAAGTTTGGCTGGTGGGGCAGTAAGTATTTAACCAAGAAATTCTTTGAGCAGCTTCATGCGAGCTACCGTCATCGCGTTGTGTTTTTTGCAGCTTATGCAGAAGGGGATGAGCATCCGATCGGGATGTCGTTTTGTCTGACCAAGGGCGATCGCTTATATGGTCGCTACTGGGGTTGTACTCAGGAAATTGATTGCTTACATTTCGATGCTTGCTATTACGCGCCGATCGAGTGGGGCATTCAAAATGGCATTCAACTGTTTGATCCAGGTGCGGGTGGACGGCATAAGAAGCGGCGAGGCTTTCCGGCAATGCCAAATCATTCGCTGCATCGGTTCTATAACAGTCGGCTGTCGCAGATTTTGCGATCGCACATTGAGCAGATTAATGATCTCGAACAACAAGAAATTGACGCGATTAATCAAGAATTGCCGTTTAAGCAACAAACAATCGACTTCAAAATTTAGAATGGATAAGCTGACACGGGTTGGACTCTCATGACTCAAGCGGTTTTTAATCCCACTGCTTTGGATGACAAGCTCTCGAATCGTTTTATTGAACTCGATCCGAGCGGCTATTTTTTGATTTATCTCGATCGATCTGGCGGGGTAATTTGCGCCGATTTTTACACGAATACCATTAACGAAAAAGGTTTAGCCTGCGATCCCGAGACGGGTGAACCGTTGCCCTGTAGCGGCGGTTTGAAGCGACAGCCGAGTGCAATTTTTCGGGGTCGGACGGCGAAAGAGTTGTGTATTGAAGTGTTTGAGAAGCCTGCAACTTGCTGTATTACTCGATTGGATCATGCAGCGTATTTGGGTCGGGAATTTGTACGAGCAGAATCCTGTTTGTTTGGGGATCAAGAGTACGTGCAAGATTAGAATCGGGTTCGGCTCCGCTAGTGCTGAAGTTGGTGAAGGGGAGCCGAAGTTTGCAACCTATAGGAATTCCTCGATCGCATGGGCTAACGCATCGATTTCTTCTTCGGTGGTGAAGTAATGCACACATGCCCGAACACAATTCGGATTCAGAATCACCCGCAGAAAGAAATTTCGCGCCTCTAAATATTGAACCAGTTGCGGATGCTTGCCATTCTCTAACTGAAATGAGACGAGTCCAGAAGCAGGAGCCGAGGTTTTGAGGCATTGCACACTCGGCAATGCTTTCAATCGTTGCCAGAGGTACGCACTGCGATCGCAGATCATTCCATATCTCGCTTCGGCAAAGGGTTGATGAAACGCGATCGCCTCTCTCAATGCTGGATAAAGTGGAATTGCAGAAGTGGCAATCTCAAAAACGCGACCATCGGGTTGAAAGCGAGTAGGCTGTCCACTCGCATCTGTAATCACACTGCGCCAGCCAATAAAGGTTGGATGTAAGGTTTCTCTT
This sequence comes from Leptolyngbya sp. UWPOB_LEPTO1, assembly GCF_017302695.1. NCBI lineage: Bacteria > Bacillati > Cyanobacteriota > Cyanophyceae > Leptolyngbyales > Leptolyngbyaceae > Leptolyngbya > Leptolyngbya sp. UWPOB_LEPTO1. The sequence continues at coordinate 205,940 of NZ_JAFLCJ010000005.1, forward strand.
GCTTCAGGGCGAACGTATAAAGCACCAACTCCCGCCGCTCCACACCACCATTTATGACCAGTGAAGGCGTAGAAGTCTGCGTTTAATTCAGTGAGATTTAGGGGTAAAACGCCTACAGACTGTGCAGCATCGACGAGAACCTGTACCGATCGCGCATGACAAATTTCCACCATTTCTTGAAGTGGTAAAACTTGCCCCGTGTTCCAGAGAATGTGGCTTACGACGAAGAGACGAGTATTGGGTTGGAGAAACTGTTCGACGATCGCGCTTGGATCACCCGAATTCAAAGTCTCTAACAATGGACAGACTGAAACTTTTAAATCAAATCGTCTCTGAAGTTCTTGAACGGCTGCCACGATTCCTTGATGTTCGCAATCGGTGAGCAGAATGTGATCGCCTGCTTGCCAATCGATTCCCCACAGGGCAATATTACAGCCGACAGAGACATCTTCGGTGAGTGTGATTGTGTCTGCGGTTGTGCCGAGTTCTTTTGCGATCGCTGCTCGCGTCAAATTTCCTTCTTGCACAATCCAGGAATTCGCTGCACTGGAAAAAGGACCCAATTCCTGAAAGCGAATATTTGCATCTTGGAGGGCTGCAATTGCCGATCGCGGCATCGTTCCTTGTCCGCCGTAATTAAAATACGCTTTCCCAGCGAGATATGGAAATTCAGCCCGATGCTGTTGTAAAGACATAACGCAACTCTAAGCACTCTCTTCATCCTACGATGAAATATTCGTGACTCTTTGCGGATTGCGCTTGCTCCTCTAAGATAAGTATTTGCAGCACATTACACCTTAAACGCAATGGCAGAGACAATCTTCTTTAACGCCCTTCGGGAAGCGATCGACGAAGAAATGGCAAAAGACCCGACAGTATTGGTGATGGGAGAAGATGTCGGGCATTATGGCGGCTCCTATAAAGTCACCAAAGATTTGCATAAGAAGTACGGCGATTTGCGATTGTTAGATACCCCGATCGCCGAAAATAGCTTCACGGGTATGGCGATTGGTGCAGCAATGACTGGATTGCGTCCCATTATTGAAGGGATGAATATGGGATTTTTGCTGCTGGCGTTTAACCAGATTTCAAATAATGCGGGCATGTTGCGCTACACGTCTGGCGGGAATTTCAAAATTCCGGTTGTGATTCGCGGTCCCGGTGGAGTCGGAAGTCGGCTAGGTGCAGAACACTCTCAGCGATTAGAAGCCTATTTCCAAGCAGTTCCAGGTTTGAAAATTGTGACCTGCTCAACGCCATATAACGCGAAAGGATTACTCAAATCTGCCATTCGTGATGACAATCCTGTTCTCTTCTTTGAGCATGTTCTGCTGTACAACTTGAAAGAAGACTTGCCCAACGAAGAGTACTACTTGCCGCTCGATAAGGCAGAAATCGTTCGCAAAGGTAAAGATGTGACGATTCTGACCTATTCGCGGATGCGTCACCACGTGATGCAAGCGATGAAAACGTTGGAAAAAGAAGGCTATGACGCGGAAGTGATCGATTTGCTTTCACTGAAGCCCTTAGACTTTGAAACGATCGGTGAATCGATTCGGAAAACTCATCGTGTGATCATCGTTGAAGAATGTATGAGAACGGGCGGAATTGGAGCAGAGTTGACGGCTTCGATTAACGATCTCTTCTTTGATGAATTAGATGCTCCAGTGTTGCGGATGTCTTCACAAGATATTCCAACTCCTTACAACGGGACGCTGGAAGCGTTAACGATCGTGCAACCGCCGCAGATTGTGGAAGCAGTTCGGAATATGGTTCCGCTCAAGGTCTAGCAGGAAGGGTCAATCGATTGGAGAAACAGCGATCGATTGACCTTAAACTGATTCACCGATGTCAATCAAGTCAGCATCAATTTGGTGATTAAGAACGGGATCGCTCATACTAGACGGTAAATCCTGTTGATTCTGGGAAAGTCTATGTTGTCACAAGAACTAAAGGCACAAATCTTCAAGTTGCCGCCCAGCGATCGCCTTGCACTAATCTCTGCCATTATTGAATCTCTGCAAGATACTTCAGTACCCCAACCTGTCCGCTCTGGTGCAATCCAACGAATGAGAGGTTTGTTGAAAACAGACCAGCCTGCCCCAACTGATGAAGAAGTGGCAACGATGCTGGAAGAGCGACGGTTGGAGAAGTATCTTCAGTGAGAGTTTTGATTGATACCAATATTGTTCTAGACTTTCTGCTACAACGAGAGCCTTTTTCCCAAGATGCAGAATTGCTATTTCAGGCGATCGATGTAGGAGAGGTTATCGGATACGTTACAGCGACAACCTTAACGGATATTTTTTACATCTCACGTAGGCACACCCGAAGTATTGAGCAAGCGCGGCAAGCAGTCTCAGAAACACTGACTGCCATGATGGTTTGTCCGGTCGATCGTGTCGTTCTAGACTCAGCTTTCAACTCTGGTGTGCTTGATTTTGAAGATGCTGTGCAAATTTTTAGTGCGGTTGCTCAAGGATTGGCAGCAATTGTGACCCGTGATGTTCAAGGGTTTTTGAATTCCCCTATACCCGTGTTATCCATTCAAGAATTGTTGCAGCAAGTCAGGCAGCAAAATGGTGATTAGGGTGCGATCGAATTGTCAGCTTGTTGCAAATGTTCTAACCCCGGAGCAAATTTCTTAGCGGCTTCGTAAGGCTATTTTTATTACTCGAACCGTATCGAATGCAACGTCCTGCATAGAAAGCGCTATCATAACCTTTGTCATAACGGGATTTGCTATGGGACGGCAACGAGGATTATTAATACTCATTTTGGTGATGGTGCTTGCCTCCATTTACATCATTGTGGATGAGCGGCACTTTCCAACACTATTAGGATTGGACTTACGCGGCGGTTCGCAAATTACGATTCAGGTTAAACCCACCGCAGAGATCAAAAACATTACATCCGAACAGCTTGGAGATGTCCAGCGCGTCATCGAAGGGCGGATTAATGGACTCGGCGTATCAGAGCCGCTCGTACAAACAGCAGGCGAAAATCAGATTCTTGTCCAGTTGCCGGGAGTCAGCGATCCCGAACAGGCAGAACGAGTGCTCGGCGGAACCGCTCAACTCGATTTTCGGGCGCAGAAACCTGGAACAGAACAGCAACTCCCGATCGAATATCAAATTCGCCGAGAATTGCTCGCCAAACAAAAAGAACTGCGAAAATCGAACGATGAAAAAGCGATCGCCGAAAATCAAGCCGCTCTCAAGCGTAGCAATGACGCGATCGCCGCTTTATTTGACTCACCTGCATTAGGCGGTAGAAACTTACAGAATGCTCAGCCCGAATCTTCCCCCGGTTCAAGTGCTTTCAGTGTCGCACTGAGATTTGATCAAGAAGGCGGCGATAAATTTGCCCAACTCACCAAAAGCTTGGCAGGAACAGGTCGCTCTCTCGGAATTTTCTTAGACAACGGCTTAATTAGCTTTCCTAGCGTCGGTGCAGAATTTGCACAGACTGGCATCACAGGTGGAGGTGCAGTCATTACCGGAAACTTTACAGCCCAAGAAGCGACAGACTTAGCTGTACAGTTGCGAGGCGGCTCACTCCCGCTCCCCGTTGAAGTCGTCGAAAATCGGACAGTCGGTGCAACCTTGGGACGCGATAGTATTCAGAGCAGTATCTACGCTGGACTGGGTGGATTGCTGTTTGTATTAGGCTTCATGGTCGTCTATTATCGGCTCCCTGGCGTGATTTCAGCAATCTCGCTCGTTATCTATGCGCTCCTCACTTATGCCGGATTCAAACTCTTAGGCGTAACGCTGACCTTGCCTGGAATCGCTGGATTTATTCTCAGTATTGGCATGGCAGTCGATGCGAATATTCTGATCTTTGAACGGACTCGTGAAGAATTGCAGTCTGGTAAAACCCTGTATCGATCGGTTGAGTCTGGATTCTTCCGTGCCTTTTCCAGCATTCTCGATAGTAATGTGACCACCGCGATCGCGTGTCTTGCTCTGATTTTTCTCGGCTCTGGGCTAGTTCGTGGATTCGGAGTTACACTTCTGCTCGGTGTCGCCATTAGTATGTTTACGGCTGTGACTTGTAGCCGCACCCTCCTGCTGTATGCCTTGACCTTTGCCGGATTACGCAAGCCTGAATGGTACAGCCCCAACGTTCCCAAAGCTAATCAATCGATCTCGGAGACCGCTTCATGAAACTGAATGTCATTCGCCAGCGAGGACTGTGGTGGGCGATTTCTGCAATCTGTATCCTCGCAAGCATTATTGCAATGCTGATGCTCCAAACTCAAATCGGCACATCCTTACGTCCGGGACTCGACTTTAAAGGTGGAACGCGTCTGCAACTAGAACTCGATTGCAGCCAGCCTGGAAATTGTGATAAGCCCATCAGCCTCGACGCAATTCGTGAAGTGTTGAAGACTGAGAATTTAGGCGACTCGAGCCTTCAACTTGTCGGTCAGGATCAGCGAGCAGTGTTGATTCGGACGAATACATTAAGCGTGGATCAGCGCACCAAACTGCAAGCAGAACTGCAATCGAAAATTGGCAAATTTGATGCGGCGAAAACGCAGATTGATACTGTCGGTCCGACGATCGGGAAACAGCTCTTTCAATCTGCACTCTTGGCGCTGATTGTTTCCTTTGCAGGCATCACGTTCTACATGACAATTCGCTTTGAGTTGGACTATGCGATTTTTGCAATTCTCGCGCTTTTCCACGATGTGCTGATCACCGTTGGTTTCTTCGCAATTCTGGGGTTAACGCCTTTGAGAACCGAAGTCGATAGCTTGTTCGTTGTGGCGCTACTGACGATCGTGGGTTTCTCGGTCAACGATACGGTTGTCATCTACGATCGTATTCGCGAGACGATTCAACTTAACCCAGGTCAGCATATCAATGAGATTGTCGATGATGCAGTCAATCAGACCTTAACGCGATCGATCAACACAACTTTGACGGTGTTATTGACGTTATTTGCGCTGTTTTTCTTCGGAGGCGAAACGCTGAAGAATTTTGCATTGGCGTTGATTATCGGATTTGCTATGGGAGCGTATTCAAGTATCTTTATCGCGAGTACACTATTGGCACTGTGGCGTGAGAAGCGGGGTCGAGCCTTTGCCCCGGTGAAAACGGCAGCAGTAGAAGCCGAGTAACGATAAAGTATGACACCTCCAGATTTCATTGACCCGAATGCACCCAAACTTGACCCCAAATTTCAAGCCGCTGTGCAACGCCTGCATCAATTGACAGTATTGGGGCGGTGGCTGACCCTCATCGGACTGTGGTTGACGATCGGGGCGCTGAGTCTCTGGGGGTTACGCTATCCAATTTCGCTGATGCAAGATTACTTTACCTGGGCAGCGTTGCGGCATGGGTTAGCGAACAATTTGGTTGCTTCACTTGGCTTAGGGTTGTGTATTGGACTAACGGTGAGTGTCCTGGTTTGGCAGAGCCGAAATATTCTGTTTGGTCTGCCCAAACCTGAGCAGGAAAGACTGGAACGAATGGTGTTCAAGATTTGGCAACAGGGTGAAAGTCATCCGCTCTGGAAGTGGATTCAGCCCAAATCATCTGGCAGAAGTTGAAGTGCAGAAAACCCGCTACGCTAGATGAGTGAATTCTAGAAAGCGATATGCAAAATTCTGAGCGCAATTCTCCCGCTGCACCGCTGCTTCAGAGTGCAACCTTGATCTCAATTCTCGCGGCGATCGTGATTAATGCGTTTTCCAATGTGTTTCCGCTGAGAGGCTTGAATATTGGAGCGATCGCAAATCAGGTTTTAGGCGGAGTTTTGATCACGCCAGCGAATTATGCGTTTGCGATTTGGGGTGTGATTTACCTAGGTTTAGTCAGCTTTGGTATTTATCAAGTGCTTCCGGCTCAGCGTCATAATCCCCGGTTATTGAAATTACGCGCTCCGATCATTTGGGCATCGATTTTTCAGATTGTTTGGGTGTATTTATTTCAACTGCAACAGTTCTGGTGGTCTGTTGTCTTCATGTTGGGGATTTTGTTGAATTTGATTGCTGCGTATTGGTGGTCAAGATTTCAAAATACTCGGATTTCACGTGAAGATAAATGGTTGGCTCAGATTCCAATTCGGATTTATCTAGGCTGGATTAGTGTTGCAACGATCGTGAATGTTGCCTCTGCTTTATACGCTTCTCAGTGGAATGGTTTTGGCATTGCGCCGAGTGTGTGGACAGTGTTGATGCTATTGATTGCAGCGGCGATAACGGGTGTGATCATTCTGCAATATCGAGATGTGGCTTTTACGGGTGTAATCGTGTGGGCATTTGTTGCAGTTGCGCTGCGGCAATCTACTCAGCCTGCGATCGCGATTACTGCGCTTGGTTGCGCGATCGCGCTTTTAGTGTTGCTGTTGTTGAGAGTGTCGAAGAGGCAGACAACCTCGCTGCGGGGATGAATTCTAATTGATTGGGTATGCGATCGCGAAAGTTTCTGTAATTTCTCTAGATCATCCGTGTAGAAGCGCGATCGCAGTGTATCAATGAGAGAAAGCCTCCTATTGATACCTTATGACGATCGATCCTATCTCGCAGGCAGTGATTACGAATCTGATCAAACTTGCGATCGAGGCAGGTTGGAAACAAGCTGGCAACCAAATTGATAAGAAAATCCAGCAGCAAGTGGGTCATGCGATCGAAGAGTATGTCCGAACGTATGAAAAGCGACACTGTACGCTGAAATATGATTGTCTGCGGATGGATAATTCGCTGACTTTGGAAGAGATCTATACTGATGTCCAGGTTTTGAATACCCGTGAGAGCCGTCGGTTTGAAAGTCCTGAAGCGTTGAAAGAATTGTTTCTAGAGACTGGGCGCGGATTTATCTTTGAGAAAACGACTCGGCAAGAAGGCATTGCAGTCGCGAATCTTGAGCCTCGATTGATGGTGCTAGGAAGTCCGGGGATTGGCAAATCGACTTTTCTGAGGAAGGTTGGACTCGAAGCGCTGAAGTGGGAAACGGCAAGGTATCGGCATGAATTGATTCCGGTATTTATCGAGTTAAAGCAGTTTGGGGATCAACATAGTGAGATTGAAAAGCTAATTGCTGAAGAGTTTGAGACTTGCGGTTTTCCCAATGCGGACGTGTTTACACAGAATCTTTTGAAGGCAGGGAAGCTTTTGATTTTGCTGGATGGTTTGGATGAAGTGCCGACCGTTTATGTCGATCGAGCAATCAGCCAAATTGAAACATTCGTCGATAAGTATGACAAAAACCGCTTCATCGCTTCCTGTCGAATTGCTGCATATAAAGGGGGATTTCGGCGCTTCAAAGATGTGACGATGGCGAACTTTAATGATTCGCAGATGCAGACTTTTGTGCGGCAGTGGTTTCGACGAGAGCCGAAAGTGGCAGAGCAGTATTGGCAATTACTCGATAGTTCAGAGTACAAAGCAGTCAAAGAACTCGGTCAAACGCCTTTGCTCTTGACCTTGCTTTGTGCCGTTTATGACGAATCGCAGAGCTTACCGAAGCGAAGATCAGCGCTGTATGGTGAAGCATTGGAGGTTTGGCTGAAGAAATGGGCAGCAGAACGACGAGTTCATCGCGATCCGATCTATCAAGAACTGAACCTTCAGCTAGAACAAGTTTTACTATCCGAGATTGCTCATCAAAGTTTTGCCGAAGATCAGCTATTTTTCTCAAAACGAGAACTGACTGATCAGATTCGAGCTTTTCTCGTGGGCAATCTGAATGCACCAAAGCATCTTGATGCAGAACAGGTACTGTATGCAATTCAAGTACAGCAAGGGATTTTAGTAGAACGAGCGAGTGACACCTATTCATTCTCGCATCTAACTTTTCAGGAGTATCTCACTGCTCAATACATTGTGGATGAGCAGCAATTGGAAACTCTGGTTACGAATCATTTGACGGATAGACGCTGGCGTGAGGTTTTCTTTCTGGTGTCAGGTCTGATGAGAAATGCAGATGCCCTTCTAACCCTAATGGAGTCCAAAGCACAAGCATTAATCCATACGGAGAAGCTTAAAGGGTTGATCAAATGGACGGATACGATAACGGCTGGATCAGAAGGTGGTTTCAAGCCAGCAGCTAAGAGAAGCGTTGCTCTTTTCTATGCCCGCGCCCTCGACCTCGACCTCGACCTCGACCTCGACCTCGACCTCGCCCGCGCCCGCGCCCTCGACCTCGCCCGCGACCTCGCCCTCGCCCGCGACCTCGACTTCGCCCGCGACCGCGCCCTCGCCCTCGCCCGCGACCTCGCCCTCGCCCTCGACCTCGACCTCGACCTCGACCTCGACCTCGACCTCGCCCTCGCCCGCGACCTCGCCCTCGCCCGCGACCGCGCCCTCGCCCTCGCTAAAATCTTTACCTCTGTTGATTTCCAAGCTTTGATCAGTCAATTGGAAGCAATGAGAGAATCTATTCCAAATGATGATGCACCTGTTGAAGTGCGACGAGATTTTGCCGATCGTATCCGACAAACCTGGTACACCGCTCTCCATATCAATCCTGAATGGCTCGAATTATCAAGAGACGAACTGCAATCCCTCGAAAACTACCTCTACGCCAACGAACTGATGATTCGCTGCAAAGAAGCTGCCTTGCGAGTGTCGCCTCAGGTGTGGGACGCGATCGAATCTCGAATGCTCACTGTCCAGGATGAATAGAAAACGGTGATCGTCGTTAAAATGAGAAAACCCCGTGAGACACTCAATCATGACTCACACTGACATTCGCCAAAGAGCGATCGAACTCATTCAACAATTGCCACCCGAACGGCTCAATGATGTTGTTCACTGGCTCGAATCGCTCAGTTCAACTGATGAAACAGCACTCATCGAACTCATTCAACGTCGCCTCCCTCCACACGAGCAGCAACGACTCAATGAATTACGCGATCGCAGCGAACAAGCTCCACTCACTGAAACCGAGCAACAAGAATACATCACTTACGCTGATCGCCTAGAACAGCAGAACGTCGATCGACTAGAAGCTCTCATCAAACTTGCCAAACTTAGGAACATTGATGTCCCAACCCTAAATCAACAATTTTGTGTAGAGCCTTATGCCTCCTGAGTCTGAACGGGTTTCCGCTGCCTTGGTGCTATGAATCCACGTCGTTTATTGATAAAAATTAGACTTCATCTACCTTGCAATCAAAATCCTGAAAGCTCACTTTTTTAAAGACTGCGATCGAATCCCGAATGCTGACCGTAAGCGATAATGAAATCAACTTGTAAAACGTGATCGTTTGTTTCCATGCTTGCCAAACCTGTATAAGTAATTTATTCACAAGAGCGAGATCGAAAGTTATTTATCTTAGATAAAACAATGCAAATTACGATCGAGATTCCTGACATCCTGGGAAATCAGCTACAAACCAACCCAGGAAATTTAGAGCGAAAGATGCTCGAACTTTGCGTTATTGAAGCTTATCGAAACGCATGGATTAGCTCAGGCAAAGCGAGAGAACTCCTTGGATTTTCAACGCGGTTGGAACTTGATGCTTTCTTCAAGCAGCGAGCTGTTGATCTCAATTACGATCTGTCTGATTTAAAGAAGGATCTAGACACGCTAGAAACCCTTCAATCAGAAGGTAATCTAGCTACACCATGATCGTTATCTCTGACACTTCCCCTCTTTGCTATCTCTTACTGATTGAGTTGATTGACTTACTTCCAGAGTTGTACGATCGCATCGTAATTCCCGAAATAATTCGAGATGAATTAGCCGCCCCCAAATCTCCTGCAATTGTTCAAGCCTGGATCGCCCAACCTCCAAGCTGGTTAGAAATCAGAGCAGTTACAACCTCAAACACTCTGTCCGCTGATGCACTTGACCCAGGAGAACGAGACGCGATCGTATTAGCTGAAGAACTGAAAGCCGACTTAATTCTCCTCGACGATCAAGCTGCAAGAGCGGTTGCGACACAAAGGGGCTTAGCGATCGTCGGAGTTTTAGGCATCTTAGTCAAAGCAGGTCAACAAGGAAAAATTGATTTTCCAACTGCAATTGCTCGACTTCAACAAACGACCTTCCGTGTCTCTGCGAGTCTAATCCAAACATTAATCGATCAATTTGAACAGCTTTAAACCATGGCTCTCAGAGAAAGGCAACTGCAACAAATCCCGATTGTTCGTTGGACGAATTGAAACCATCAATTTCTTCAAGAATTTGCCGAAGACTTTCAAATGCGATATCGAATCGCCCAGATTAAGAATTCGCCAGATGAACACCGCATTGGCTTAATTTTGTCACCCACAACTCTAAGTCCGGATCAGGAACTGCCGATCTCATTTGATGTCTTATTTCTTCCGCTTGCGATCGCGATTCTGCCAAAGCAAATACCGTCGATCCCGACCCAGACATCATCGTTCCAATCGGATTGAACTTTGCAAACTGATCCCGAAGCTGTTGAATTTTCTCAAATTCTGGTAACACCACTAATTCCAAATCGTTGTACAAGTGTTGTCCGATTTGTTTGAAATCGTGATGAGCGATCGCATTAAGCATTTCTCTCGATCGCGCTTTCTTCGCTTCAATCTCTGACGGCGATTTTGGATAAGCGTCACCAAACTTTTGCCGATAAGTTTTATACGCCCAAGGAGTCGAAACAGGCAGATCCCGATATTTTGCTAAAACAACATAGAGATGATCCAAACTGGTCAGCGGTGCAAGCTGTTCTCCTCGTCCTGTTGCCAAGGCTGTCCCGCCTGAAATGCAGAATGGAATATCCGATCCGAGTCTGGCGCTAAGTTCTTGCAGTTCCCACTGCGTTAACCCCAAATTCCACATCAGATCAATTCCAACCAAGACCGCAGCCGCATTACTCGATCCACCTGCCAAGCCTGCCCCCATCGGAATCCGCTTCTGCAAATCAATTTCCACACCGCCAAATCGAGCAGCCATTTCAGGAAATTCTTGCATCATCAATTCTGCGGCTCGGTATGCCAAATTCGTGTGATCGACCGGAACTGCCGGATTATCGCAGTGAACCCGAATTTGATCCGTGCCGATCGCGCGAACCGTGACTAAATCCGCCAGTTCAATGCTTTGCAGCACCATGACGAGTTCATGGAAGCCATCGGGGCGATCGCCCACAATTTGCAGATAGAGATTAATTTTAGCGGGAGCAACAAGAGAATACGATCGCATAAGATTCGCTGAGTCAGACCTATACCATTATCGGGATTGTAGGGACACCTTCATACCAATAATTTTTTACGGGTGTTTCCGTAAACTCTCCCAAACAGTTGAAAACAGAAGCAATCGCAACAGCAGTCATCTTGATTTACGTAGAACAATGAAAACAACATTCCTGAAAAAAGTGCTTGGTCTATTTGGATTCGCAGTGATTGGACTAATGGTTGCCGTAACGTCAGGGTATGCCCAAGATCTGCCCATGGTTGGATTTCTCTTTTCAGGTCGAAGTGTTGGCAATACTGGTCAAGCAACCGTTCCCCTCGTGGGAATTCGCTACACAGGTGAATGTCCCGGCGAACAAGTGGCTTCTGCGCGATCGCGATTTTACTCGAAGACGACTCGCCCTGCTCCAGAACTTCGGGCAGTCATTAGAAATGTGACGTTTGGATTTCCGGGAGAGACGAAACCGTTTACCGATCGAGAATATTTCAACGGAGATGTTTCAGAAGATTTTGATATCCGATTTGGGGATGAGCATAAAGGTCGATTTCTAGCTGTGCGCCCTGGAGAAAATCAGTTTGAATACGAAATCAAACGGGGAAATCAGGTACTTGAATCAGGCGGGTTTACAGCCTCATTTGAAGAAAGAACGATCGAGCAAAATCGCAGCGCTCGAAACGTTTGGCGCGAGAAGAAATACTGCCGAAGATATGACAAGAAAAAGAAACGTTGCATCGATGAAGATGTGCACGGTTACTATGAGCGCACGTGTGGGCAGTAAATCATTAAGTGAGATCAATTTACGAGTGAGTTGTATTTTGGCTTCGCTCAACATGAGAGATCTGCTATCAAATTTCTTGCCAGGTTGAGCGAAATTCAAGCCGTTCGCTAGGGACAAATATCAACGAACAAAGGCATTGCTCAATGTCACCCATTCTTCCACGCTCAAATCTTCGGCTCTTGCTTGAGGATTGAGATTCAAACGCTCAAGCAATTGATTCAACTCTTCAACCTCAATTAAGCTCTTCAAATTGTTCCGCAGCATTTTCCGCCGACTTGCAAATCCTAGTTTCACAAGCGTCTCTAATTTTCTCGGATCATTTGCAGGAAGCTCGATCGCTCTTGGCTTCAGACGAATCACTGCCGAATCGACTTTCGGAGGAGGTGAAAATGCCTTTGCTGGCACATCACAGATAAATTCTGCATCTGCCAAATACTGCACCCGAATCGATAATGCTCCGTAATGACTCGAATTGGGATTCCCGCAAATTCTCAACGCAACTTCTTTTTGAAGCAGCAAGACAATCGATTCAAAAGGCTGTGGATTCGGGGCTGCGATCGTACCTAGCAACTTTTCGAGAATTGGACCTGTAATGTTATACGGAATATTAGCAACGACTTTTCGAGGCTGCTGAAATGCTGGAAAAGGCTCTAATAATTCATCAATATCGAGCGTGAGAAAATCGCCTTGAAGTAATACAAAATTCTCAAATTGCCCAAACTTTTGCACTAAAATCGGGCACAAATCTCGATCAATTTCAACCGCAACAACTGCCTGAGCTTGTGACAATAATTGCCGCGTTAAAATCCCCGTTCCTGGTCCAATTTCTAAAACGCGATCGCTTTCGTTCAATTCAGCGGCACTGACAATTTTGGCTAAAGCTTTCTCACTCTTTAGCCAATGTTGCCCAAACTGTTTTCTCGCTTTTGGCACGTTATTCCGGTAATCCTAATAATTCACCTGAACCTGGAACGACTGTTCCAATTCTTGATGGTTTCAACTCGTGAGTTGTGAAAAATTCCAAAGTACGATCGACACTTTCTTCTGGAACAATCACAACATAACCAATCCCCATATTAAAAGTATTAAACATGGCATTGGGTGCAACATTGCCCTGACTCGCTAACCAATGAAAAATCGGTAAAATTTCCCAAGCATGGGGATCAATTTCAACCGTTTGATTGGGCGCTAAACAGCGCGGCAAATTCTCTGGCAAACCGCCTCCCGTAATGTGCGCCATGCCATGAATCTCAATTCCGGCTTTCAATGCTGCCAAGATCGGTTTGACATAAAGCTGAGTCGGTGTGAGTAAAACTTCACCTAAAGTCGCACCGCCCAAATCACTCGGTCGATCGCTCCAATCAAATCCACGATCGACGACGATTTTCCGTACCAAACTAAACCCATTGCTATGAACGCCTGAACTCGCAAGCCCGATCGCGACATCGCCAACTTTCACACGCGAGCCATCTACAATTCGGCTCTTTTCAACAATGCCAACACAAAATCCAGCCAAATCATACTCATTCGGTTGGTAAAAACCGGGCATCTCCGCCGTCTCGCCCCCCATCAGGGCACATCCTGACAACTCACACCCTTGGGCAATTCCATCCACGACATCGGCAAGCTGATCCGGTAGCAATTTTCCCGTCGCCACATAATCGAGGAAAAATAATGGTTCGGCTCCACAGGTCAACACATCGTTCACACACATCGCCACTAAGTCAATGCCAACCGTATTGTGAACATCGAGTTGATGTGCCAATTTTAGCTTCGTCCCAACTCCGTCCGTTCCTGAAACTAAGATCGGCTCTTGATATCCAGACGGTAATTGAAATAACCCGCTGAATCCACCTAAGCCTCCTAAAACCTCAGAACGATAAGTACGCTTGACAGAATCGCGAATGCGATCAACAAACGCCCGTCCTGCTTCAACATCAACTCCTGCTTCCCGGTAATCCATGAACCTGCGCGTGAATCTGCAAAACAACAGCATACCTCACAAAATGTATGAAGTTATCGTAAAGTTATCGTGAAGCTGAAAAATCCTCAGCCTGCCTATAAATCCCTAAAAGCCTTTGTATGCAAGACCTTCGTCTTTTGTCAGAATTTGAAGCTAATATGAAGTTTCATTTCGCACTGATAGCACCCTGATCCCCTGGGTAAAAACTTCATGCTAGTCTGTTGCAGTTCTGAACTCAGGAGTGAACACGGAGCGAGTACGAGTTAGCACAGCTTAAGTTGTGTCAGTTGGCAGACCGCCACATCTCGGACTCAAGGTTTGAAGTGAATCTCATATAGGATGTATGAACCAAAAATTGATTAGCGGATTGACTGCCGCGTTACTGTGTTCCAGTACGGTCGGTGTGACCGCCGCCCTTGCGGAGTCCACCCAGGCAGCCAGCCAAGGATCGAAAGAGTCTACTGAGGCTCCCCGACCGTCTTCTCCAACCGTGGTGAAGATGGGCGAAGAACAAAAAGTCGGTGAACAGCTGACCCCCCAAAGCCAGGAATCGATCGCGAAGATTCATTCGCACGAAATCTCTGGGCGTAAAGCCGCTACCCTCTATGTCCGTAATATTCCCGTTGTTACGTTTCTAGGTCAGTCCCGGATTTCCTCAGACGAAGTGAAAGTCGGTGAGGTTGCTGACTCCTCTACCCAAGCCGCGAAACTGAAATACGGTGCGTCTAATTCCCAAGTTGATACTCGCACTCCATCGCGCCAGAATTCCTCTGCTGATCCAGTTAGAAGAGCCACTGAGATCGCAGCAAAATTAAACCAACTCCACCGTGACGGTATTAACGCAGATCAAATCACCGTCCGATGGAACGAACAAAAGTCCGGCGATCGATTTGTGATCGAGGCAAATAAAAAAACGATCGTCGCGGTCGATCCAGAAACGATTCTGCCAAACTCAACGCGCGATCCTGAGCAAGATGCGCTCCAGGTTGCAAATCGTCTCCGCCGATTGCTTGGAAATGCAGAACCCCTGCGCCAAGTGTCGAATCGTCCGCAACGTGCTCCTCAAGAAGTGGCTCTCGGTCCCATTCGGTTCCGCTCTCAGGGGATGGCGTCTTGGTATGGACCTGGCTTTCACGGCAATATGAGCGCGAGTGGTGAAGTGTTCAATCAGAACGCGATGACCGCGGCTCATCGAACTTTGCCCTTTGGTACGCTGGTGCAAGTAACCAATTTAGACAATGGTCGAACAGTGACAGTGCGGATTAACGATCGTGGACCGTTCTCCGGTGGTCGCGTGATTGATTTGTCCGCAGGTGCGGCTCGTGTGCTCGGATTAGTTCAAAGCGGCGTTGCTCCCGTTCGCCTTGAAGTTCGAGACAGAATTGCAGGAAATTAGAAGTTTAGGACATTCGGATGGGTGAATTGTTCACTCCTGTTCAATGCTGCAATTGAAATTTCGCGGTTGATTTGCACCACCCATCTATGAATTTCTAGATTGAGTTGATTTTTCTGAGTACAGACTCCGATCCTCTATCCTCGCTGAATCAGTGAGGATGGAGGATTTATCCTAAATGATTTCCTACACCTACAGGTGATTCGGCTCAATCGTGGGTTAGCCCTTTTAGTCTGATGTCTGCATTTAGCCCTTTGCTCTGAATCAAAACCTCAAATCCACCTAATCCCATTGGATTCATCAGTTGATGCAATGCGTCGCGGCGCTGCAATCGATTTTGTAAATCCTCGCTACTGGTCGGTTCGGTGAGAGTCAATTGGGATAATCGATCGCCCAAGCCTAACGCCATTAAAAATAAACCTTGCTGAGTTAATCCCACAGTCTGCAATCCTGACAATTCTCCCTGTAATTGCAGCGCCGTGAAATTCACATGAGCCGTAATATCTTGTTCTCCCACATATATATATGGATCGTTGTGATGGCTATGTTGGTAGTAGCATTGCAATGTTCCTCCAGATCGCATGGGATTGTAATACCGCGTCGCTGAATACCCATAGTCAATGGTTAAAATGAATCCAGATTTCAGCCGTTTCGCGATCGCATCCATCCAATCGAGCGCAGCTAAATTGACTTCGGTTCGATATCCCTCTGCATAGCTAGAAATATTAACGCTCACAAACTCAAAATACTTCGCTAGTCTCTCGCTTGACAGCTCAGCGATCGCTTCACTGAATCTGTTATCGATGAGTTCAACATAAATTTCTTTCAGTTGATGATCCTGAACCGTCACCAAATGTACTGGAAAGGCATCGACTAATTCGTTGGAAAAGAAACATCCCACGATCGAGGCTTCTGGAATATTCTCGATCGTCGTCCAATCAATACGTGCGCCTTTTTCAATCCAACGTCCTAATCGCTGCCGCTGTTCAATCACATGGGCTGCCGACTTCTCAAGGATTAAATAAGACAGTGCAGAAAAACAATCCAAATCTCGGCGCTCCAGATATCGCAAAATATCCACAGCCAGCAATCCTTGACCCGCACCCATTTCTACCACAGTGAATGGATTCGGCTGACCCAAGACCTGCCACATGTCGATCAACTGTTCCGCCAGCAATTCCCCAAAATCAAAAGACAAATGGGACGAAGTGAAAAAATCACCCTTCGCCCCAATTTTCTCGCGCTGTCGCGTGTAATAGCCCAATTGCGGGCAATACAGCGCAAGATCCATAAATTCGGCAAACGTTAACCGTGAACATCCGCGAATTCGCTGCGATATTAAATTGTAAAGAGGACTCGACTCGTCCAAAGATTGATTGTCCTGAGCAAACACAATTCACCTGAATACTAGAAACGATCGTCTTTCACTCTATTGCATTTTTTAGCTGCCTACAGTAGAGTATCTGTACTAAATCGCTATCTAAACTGAAATCTAGGATTCAGGAAGGAGGGATGCACGTCCACTAAAAATCAAAAACTGCACCACACTCCGCCTAGGGTTTACGCTTTTGCCAAAGCAGGTTCTTCTGCTGCGACATTCGTTGTAGCCTGCGGAGCATCAAATGCTACGATGAACTTCGCGTTTGGACGGGTCTGAGTCAGAACCTTCAAATACGAATCTGCATCGTTACGACGACGGAACCGAATGACAACCTGACGTTGGAGGTCAGAAGTCAACTGATATACAACCCAGGGAGTTAGCTGCTCTTGGTACTTCATAATTCAACCGTGGAGAATAAGGGCGTTACAAGAAATGAACAATCACTCGAATTAAGCTTAAGATCCGGTTTTGGAGAGAAACGCTACATCTAGGGGTCGCGCTTCAGTTCACATACTATTGATAGCGTCTAAGTTGAAAAAAGTCAATCTTTTTGCTGCAAGAGCGTCTGTCCGTGCATTCGCTCAGTGTTATTGCTGAAATTGGCGGACGAGTGGCTAGAATGGAGCACCATTTCACAGCAGAGTAGGCAAAGTAGAAAAATCTCCTACTTTAGTCGAATAGCCAAACGCTCTCACAGAAGTATAGATTGTTAATTCAGATACGCTACAAATTCTACGAAACTCCTCGATCGAATCCTTGAACTCATTAGAGTGCTGCGAGCCATAGAATCGCCTGAAATACATCCCTGAAAGCTACTCCAGCATACGCACTAGCTGAGTCTCTAGCAGGAATATCCGTAGACAGACGAAAATAAAGTCACGCTTCTCAAACAATATCCAGCACTGAGCTGTTGACGGAAACTGATTTTGGGTTGCCTCCGTGTGAGCACAGAACGAGATTAAAAAAAGTTTATTGAAAGCTTAAAATCTAGCCGCAACTCATACTAGCTTAAAATGAAGCATTTGAGGACATCATGTTGTGTTTTATCAAACGCGATACAGAATGCAACAAAAAAGGCAGGTTCGTTACCTGCCTGGAGTTGATGAGGTCTGGGCAAGGAGTTTAGCGATCGACTGATCCCATAATGATGTCGATACTACCGAGAATCGTAACGATATCTGCCACCTTCATGCCCTTGACCAAGTAGGGGAGAATCTGTACGTTGTTGAAGTCTGCTGCCCGAACTTTGAAGCGCCACGGGAAGATATGATCCTCTCCCATGATGAAGACACCCAATTCGCCTTTGCCGCTTTCGAGTCGAACGTAGTGTTCTCCTTTGGGGATCTTGAACGTCGGTGCGATCTTTTTACCAATGAATTGATAATCGGGTCCATTCCAGTCCGATTTGGGACCTTCGAGCATCCGCTTCGCTTCCAAATTCTCAAATGGTCCACCTGGCAAGCCTTTAATTGCTTGTCTGATGATTTTGACGGACTCACGCATTTCGCGAATCCGCACTAGGTAACGCGCAAAGCAATCTCCTGCGGTTTCCCAATGCACATCCCAATCTAGCTCGTCATAGCGCTCGTATTTGTCAACTTTCCGCAAGTCCCAGTTCACGCCAGAAGCGCGCAGCATTGGACCGGATAAGCTCCAGTTAATAGCATCTTCACGGGTGATGACTCCGATACCATCGACGCGACGACGGAAGATTGGATTATCAGTAATCAGCTTCTCGTATTCATCGACTTTCGGCATGAAATAGTCACAGAAGTCTAAGCACTTATCCACCCAACCGTACGGCAGATCCGCAGCAACACCGCCGATTCTAAAGTAGTTGTGGTTAACCATGCGGTAGCCTGTTGCTGCTTCCCACAGGTCGTAGATCAGTTCGCGTTCGCGGAAGATGTAAAAGAAAGGAGTTTGTGCGCCGACATCTGCCATGAACGGACCAAGCCACAAGAGGTGATTTGCGATCCGGTTCAATTCCAGCATGATCATGCGGATGTAGCTGGCGCGTTTCGGAACGGGGATCCCAGCGAGTTGTTCGGGAGCATTGACCGTGATGGCTTCGTTGAACATGCCTGCCGCGTAGTCCCAACGACTGACATAAGGCACGAACATAATATTGGTACGGTTTTCGGCGATTTTCTCCATACCGCGATGGAGATAGCCAATGACAGGTTCGCAATCGACCACGTTCTCGCCGTCGAGCGTGACGATTAAGCGCATTACCCCGTGCATGGAGGGGTGATGCGGACCCATGTTGAGAACCATGGGTTCTGTTTTGGTTTCGATCATTGCCATCGGTGTTCTGCCTCTCGATTCACAGATTTTGGGAAAAGCTTAGATTTCGGGCTTTTGGGCGCTTGTTGCACTTTTTTAATTATAGAGAATCATGCCTCTTCGTGCGGTTTGGAATCAATTTTGTCAGGATTCAATTTACACTTAGACCCGGATAGAATTAAGTCGATGGCGCAGTGAGCGCCCTTTGTTTTCATGACTTTAGATTTTCACCATATTCCAGTTTTGAGTCGCGAAGTGATCGAAGGTTTGGCGATTCAAAGCGGTGGACATTATTTGGATGCAACGGTTGGTGGTGGTGGGCATAGTGCGTTGATTTTGGCGGCAGCGGATCAGGTGCGGTTAAGCGCGATCGACCAAGATGAAACTGCGATCGCGGCAGCAAAAGCGAAATTAGGCGATCGTGTTACGTTCTATCACGAAAATTTCTCAGAATTTGATCCCGGTGATACACGATTTGATGGAATTTTGGCGGATTTGGGTGTGAGTTCGGTGCAGCTGGATGTGGCCGATCGCGGGTTTAGTTTTCGGCAGGAAGCGGCACTCGATATGCGGATGGATCGCAGGCAGGAGTTGACGGCTGCTGAGATTGTGAATCATTGGGAAGAGTCGAAGCTGGCTGATATTTTTTACACCTATGGCGAGGAGCGGCTGTCGCGGCGAATTGCCAAGCGAATTGTCGAACAGCGACCGTTTAAGACGACGACGGAATTAGCGGATGCGATCGCACACTCCGTTCCTAAGCAATATCGATATGGTCGAATTCATCCGGCAACTCGCGTGTTTCAAGGATTGCGAATTGCAGTGAATCGAGAACTTGAGGTGTTGGAGACGTTGATTGCGAAAGCTCCGATGTGGCTAAAACCAGGCGGGCGGATTGCAATTATTAGTTTTCATAGTTTGGAAGATCGGATCGTTAAGCATCGACTGAAAGAGTCGGAACTTTTGACAGTACTCACAAAGAAGCCGATTATTGCCCAGGAGGATGAGATTCGGGAGAATGTCAGATCTCGATCGGCGAAGTTGCGAATTGCAGAGAGGAAAGCGATCGACCATTAATTGTTCTAGTTCTTCCTCGTCTTAGGCTTCAAAGAGTTTGATAGACTCAGATCTCTGCCAAACTCTTTAATTTTTTGATCATGCTTGAGTTCATTCGCTCCGATCTGGCTGAATTTGCGGCATATAACACGC
Organism: Leptolyngbya sp. UWPOB_LEPTO1; assembly: GCF_017302695.1. Classification (NCBI taxonomy): domain Bacteria; kingdom Bacillati; phylum Cyanobacteriota; class Cyanophyceae; order Leptolyngbyales; family Leptolyngbyaceae; genus Leptolyngbya; species Leptolyngbya sp. UWPOB_LEPTO1. Next base: position 226,064 of record NZ_JAFLCJ010000005.1, read on the forward strand.
AGCATACAGATAATTCACATCTGGATCATCCCGATCGCTTAGATGTGAATGAAAATCCATACGATCTCCCGGATGAACTCAAGCAAAAATTAGCCTGGACTTGGCAAAATGAAATCGAGTCCAATCGATATCCAGATGGCGGATATTTAGCGCTGAAAGATGCGATCGCGCAATACGCTGGAACGCAATTCACCAACTCAAATATTTCAGTGGGCAACGGCTCAGATGAATTGATTCGCTCGATTCTGATGTGTACTTGTTTGAATGGCGAAGGGTCGATTCTCGTTGCCAATCCGACGTTCTCCATGTATGGAATTTTGGCGAAGACTTTGGGAATTCCAGTGGTGAGTGTGGATCGTTCTTCTGAGAATTTTGAGATTGATTTGCAAGCTGCTCAGAATGCGATCGATACTCAAGCAATTCGTGTTGTTTTTGTTGTTCATCCGAATTCGCCGACAGGAAATGCGCTGACTTCTGCCGAAATTGCCTGGTTAAAAAGTCTGCCGCAAAACATTCTAGTTGTGATTGATGAGGCTTATTTTGAATTTAGCCAGACGACTTTGGCGGATCAATTGCTGGAACACCCGAATTGGATCATTTTGAGAACGTTTTCTAAAGCATTTCGATTAGCAGCGCATCGGGTTGGATATGCGATCGCGCATCCTGAAATGATTGAAGCGTTAGAGAAAATGCGTTTACCGTTCAATTTGCCCAGTTTCTCGATCGCTGCGGCGCGGTTGGCTTTGGCAGAACGGGATTCGCTTTTAGCAGTTGTGTCAGAAATTTTAGAACAAAGAGCGATCGTTTATCAAAAACTCGAACAACTGCCAAATCTGCAACTTTGGCAGAGTGCAGCAAACTTTATTTACGCGCGATCGAGTCATGATTTAGAGCAATTAACTGAACAATTGAGACAGCAAGGAACGATTATTCGGCATACAGGTGGCGGGTTGCGGATTACGATCGGAACACCGGATGAAAATGTACGAATGTTCGATCGATTAAAGAATGCTCTGACCTAGCTCAATTTCTATGCGAGTCATTAGTCGAAGCACCCTGAGAAAGTTTTGGGAGAAACACGCGAATGCTCAGACCAGTTTGCTAACTTGGTATGAGCGTGTGGTGTCGAACTCGTTTGATACTTTTGTTCAAGTCAGAGAGGTGTTTCCTTCTGCGGATTTAGTCGGAAATTTTATCGTCTTTAATATTGGCGGTAACAATTATCGATTAATCACGTACTTGGATTATCGGTTTCAGATCATTTTTATTCGAGCAGTTCTGACTCATGCAGAATACGACAAGGAGGATTGGAAAAATGACGACTGGTTTGAAGATGCCGAGTAGTTATTATATGCAATTGATTAATGCGTTTCCTCCTCGTCCGATTACTGATGATGCGGAACTGTTCGCAACGCAAGCTCGAATTAATGCGATTCTGGATCGCAGTCCTTTGACGCAGGATGATCAGGATTATCTCAAGGTTTTAGGGACGCTAGTTTATGAGTATGAGGAAAGGACGGAAGTTTTTCCAAGGCTGACGGGACTTGCATTGCTTAGGTCGCTAATGACGGAGATGAATTTGCTGCCTCAAGATCTAGTGCCGATTTTGGAAGATGCATCGATCGTAGATGGGATTTTAAGCGGTGCAGTTCAACCCTCGAAGCTTCAAGTGCAACAGTTAGCGACGTTCTTTCGGGTGTCTCCACAGTCTCTAGAAATGCGATCGCGAGTGTAAGAAATGCGATCGCTTTGTGCCGTGAAGCGATCGTTCCATTAAAAACAGCAAATGAATGAAAAGTAACGAAATTCAGCAGTCTCGATTGCAAGTTTGCCTACGTCCTAGATAATAGGTCTGGTGACTTGCGCCTCTTGTATTGCTTATGAAGTTCCGTTCTTTTCAAAACCTTGTTTTTGCGATCGCTGGCGTTCTCTTAGTGATTGGAGTCGTTAGCTTTGTCTGGATTTTTGCTCAAAGTCCACTTAGCTTATTCCAGGGCAGTCGGCTAAATGCACCGACTGCTGCGATGTTTGTTCCGAAACAAGCTCCAGTACTGGCATCGCTCTTGGTGAATCCAGATCAGTTAGAAACATTGCGTCAATTGTCCGCAAAACCAGGAGATCGAGCCGCAACACGCGCCGAATTTGAACAATTCAAACAAGGAGTTTTAGGAAGTTCGGAACTGAACTACAAGCGAGATGTGCAGCCTTGGTTAGGCAATGAAGTGACGGCTGCGATTACCACGCTGGATATCGATCGAGATGAGACAAACGGCAAAGAAGCTGGATATTTACTGGCTTTAGCGACGAAAGATACTGAGCGATCGCGAGAATTCCTGCAATTGTTTTGGCAGAAACGGGCAATTGCTGGAACTGAATTAGTATTCGATGCGTATCAAGGCACAAAAATTATTTACGGCAAGATTGAATCAGAGTCGGTTCCAATAACGGTTGCAAGTGCGGTTGTGGGTCGCCAGTATGTTCTGTTTGCCAATAGTCCGAAAGTATTGCGGGATGCGATTAATAATGTGCAAGCGGCGGAATTGAACTTAGAACATTCGAGTCAGTATCAGGCAGCACTCGCGGCGCTCGATCGCGGACGAATTGGAGTTGTGTTTGCAAATTTGCCTGAACTTGCAAAGCTCAACGGTAAAGAACCTCCAACTGCTTCCACGGCTGCAATTTCGCTGAGCTTGGATCGCAAAGGATTAGTTGCAGAAACCGCGATCGTGCGAGACGGTGAGACATCCAAATTGAGCGACAAAGCAGTTGGCGCATTGAATTATATTCCTACGATCGCTTCAATTTCGGCTTCGGGGATCAATCTCAATCAATTATGGTCAGGGCTTTCAAGCGAGAGCAGTTTGGCAAAGTTGGTTAATTCTCCAATTGATACCTTGGGTCAGCGATGGAACCTCAATTTACCGAAAGATATTTTTAGTTGGGTAACTGGAGAGTATGCGCTGGCTTTGATTCCAGATTCTGATTGGGTGTTTGTGGCAGAGAAGACAGAAGGAGCCGAAAGCGCGATCGCGCATTTAGACGAATTAGCTAAAGCTCAAAGAATCAGTACAGGTACGATTGATGTCGGCAATCAGTCGGTTGCAGTTTGGACGAGATTCTCGTCGGGCGCGGCAACGAAGAAAATTGAAGCAGATGTGGTTGGGGTACATACTGCGATCGGGAAATACGAAATTTTCGCAACTTCCATCAATGCGATGAATGCGATTTTAACGGCGCAGAACAATACACTCGCTAACAGTCAAGAATTCACAAATGCGATCGCTGGATTACAAAAAACGAACACGGGTTATCTCTATATCGATTGGGATGCAGCACAGCCGATTTTAGAGAAGCAATTGCCAATTTTGAAAATTGCTGAATTAGCAGGTGGATCGATTTTTGAGCACTTGAAATCACTGACGATTAGTAACTATGGCAATCGATCGGGTATTCAACGCGGCGGTGTTTTCGTGCAATTAAGTTGAAGCAGCCTTGGAGATAAAAATAAGGGTGTCGGCTCAAAGAAAAGCTCGACACCCTTATTTTTTCAATCATTCTTGCGTTCTAGTTCATCATTCCGCTGAAAAACTCGATCGTGCTTTTCAACGCTTCAATAAACTGATCAATCTCTTCGTGAGTATTGTAAAAATACAAGCTAGCTCGCGCTGATCCAGGAGCATTCAACAATCGATGCAAAGGCTGTGTGCAATGATGCCCGGATCGAATCGCAATGCCTTCGTGATCGAGCAGAGTCGAAAGGTCGTGAGGATGCAATTCTCCAGCCGTAAAGGATGCTAAAGCCGCTCTGCCTCGACCCCGTGCATCTGGCTTAGTTCCATAAATCCGCAGATTCGGAATCTCAGCCAACCGTTGGAATAGATGCGCTGTTAACTCTTCTTCGTAAGCATGAATCTTATCCATGCCAATGTTCGTTAAGTAATCAACGGCTGCACCTAAAGCGATCGCTTCTGCAATCGCCGGAGTTCCCGCCTCAAACTTATGCGGCAAATCTGCATAAGTCGAATGATCCAAGTACACATCCGCAATCATTTCACCGCCGCCGAAGAACGGAGGCATCGATCGCAGAACGTCTAACTTGCCATACAGAAATCCAATTCCAGTCGGCGCACACATCTTATGACCGGATGCTACGAGCCAATCACAATCGATCGCTTGCACGTCAACTTGCATATGCGGCACAGCCTGACATGCATCAATTAAAACTCTCGCCCCAACTTTGTGAGCTTCTGCACAAATCTCATGAACCGGATTAATGCATCCCAAAGTATTCGAGACATACACCACTGAAACCAGTTTAGTCTTCTCAGACAGCAAGGATTTGAAATGCTCAAAATCAAAGCCTTCTTCTTCATTCAGTTGGACATGCTTAATCACAGCACCTGTTCTCGCAGCAATGAGTTGCCAAGGCACAAGGTTACTATGATGCTCCATCACCGTCAGAATGATTTCATCGCCTGCCTGCAAGTTATTCAAGCCCCAAGCATATGCCACGATGTTGATTGCTTCACTTGCATTGCGCGTGTAAACAATCTCTTGTCGGGATGCTGCATTCACAAACGCTGCTACCTTATCGCGTGCACCTTCATATGCATCAGTCGCTCTAGCACTCAAAGTATGTGCGCCACGATGAACATTCGCATTGTCATGCTCGTAGTAATGACGCAACGCATCGAGAACCGCGATCGGCTTTTGTGAAGTCGCGGCATTGTCGAGATAGACTAACGGCTTATCGTGGACACGCTCATTCAGAATCGGAAAGTCCGATCGCACTTGAGCAGCGAGGGTTTTTTCTTGCAGGAAAGTCATGGCTAGGTGTGTTGGGAACGAATAAATGTAGCGAGTCGATCGCGCAAAGACTCAACGGGAATTTGATCAATTACCTCAATGGCAAAAGCATAAGTTAGTAACTTGCGAGCCGATTCGTGATCAATGCCTCGACTCTGAAGGTAAAAGACTTCATCTTCTTCGAGTTGGCTGACAGTCGCACCATGAGCGCATTTCACGTTATCTGCAATAATTTCTAGCTGTGGCTTCGTATCAACTCGTGCTTTCGGAGAGAGCAATAAATTTCGGCTAAGTTGTCTCGCATCGGTTTGCTGAGCCGCTTGAGGAACGAAGACTTTGCCATTGAAAACAGCATGAGCGCGATCGCTAACAATCGTCTTATTCACCTGATTTCCGACCCCATAAGGTCTGCTCAGAGAAAGCAAGCTGTGCGTATCCCCGACGCGATCGCCATCTAGCACAGTCAAGCCATTCAACGTTGTCTCAGTCTGCTCCCCGGTCTGGTAAATCTCTAGATTATGTCGAGACACCTTGCCGCCGAAGTGAACTGCGGTACAGGAATAGCGAGAATCTCTTGCCTGAGAAACAGCCGTTTTGCCAATGTGAAACGCAGCATTGCTGTCTCGCTGAACTCTAGTATGGCGAATTTCTGCGTTTTCCGCGATCGCGATTTCCGTAACGGTATTGGTGAAGTATGCGCCCTCGGTTAAGGTGACAAAATCTTCAACCACTGTTGCGCGGCTGCCTGTTTCCGCGACGACTAAGCATCTTGGGTATTGAGCCGTTTCGCTTTGAGTTGAAACATAGAGAATATGAATCGGCGCTTCAACGTCCTGATTTTTCGGAATAAACGCGATCGCGCTATCACTCAAATTTGCTGTATTTAATGCAGTGAAAACTTCCTCTCCACCGGGCAATTTTGCCAGATGAGTTTTGATATCTGGAATAAATTCTGCAACGTTTGCGAAGTTACTCACGACAACGCCATCCGGCAAGTCGTCTATCGCAGAAAGATCAGGAGCAAAAGCACCATCGACAAAGACTAAGCGCGAATTCACGGCTTCTTTCAGCAGAAAAGCTTCAATTTGCGGATAGCCTAAGCTTGCAGGTTCAGCAGATTTTAAGCTGAGAGAAAGTAACCCAGATAAATCTGTGAATCGCCATTCTTCATCACGAGTCGAGGGAATTGCTCGATCGTGAACAATCACAGCAGCGCGATCGCGGATGTCCTGCAATTCGGGTGCAAGATTCGATCGCAGTTTGAGCAAATTGGCGAGATATTCAGCCCGATCAACTTTCGGGACTGTCCCTAAATTTCCAACTTCGGGAACGGTTGAGACTTCAATCATCATGCACCTACCGCTTCACTTTCTACAACCCAGTCGTATCCTCTTTCTTCAAGCTCTAGCGCTAATTCTTTTCCGCCGCTTGTGAGAATCCGCCCATCTGCCATCACATGGACAAAATCAGGTGTGATGTAGTTCAGTAACCGCTGATAGTGCGTAATCATTAGCACTGCATTCTCTGAAGTCTTAAGAGCATTGACACCCTGCGAAACGACTTTCAACGCATCGATATCCAATCCAGAGTCAATCTCATCCAAAATGCCTAACTTCGGCTCTAACAAAGCCATCTGTAGGATTTCATTGCGCTTTTTCTCCCCGCCTGAAAATCCTTCGTTAACACTGCGAGTGAGAAAGCCTGCATCCATTTTCAATAGCTCAAGCTTAGAATGCACGATATCGTCAAAGTCAAATGCATCTAGCTCTTCTAAGCCTTCCTGTTTGCGCTTTGCATTGTAAGACACTCGCAAGAAATCCACATTCGTTACGCCTGGAATTTCAAGCGGATACTGAAACGCGAGAAATACGCCAGAATTTGCGCGTTCGTGAGGTTCAAGCTCGAATAAATCTTTTCCTCGAAACAGAACTTCTCCACCCGTTACGGTATAAGCGGGATGTCCTGCCAAAATTTTAGAAAACGTACTTTTCCCCGATCCATTCGGGCCCATAATCGCGTGAGTCTCACCAGCTTTAATTTCGAGATTCATTCCTTTTAAAATCGGAGTCCCATCAATCTCAGCCGTGAGATTTTTAACCGACAGAATCACTTCACCATTTTCAACAATCATTCGCTCCCTCCTAACTGTGCCCTATGCCAATTAATATTCGGCGCGATCAGGAGCTTCAAAACTTGACTAACCTCGATCGCTAAAGTTCAGCAGAGCAAGGGTGTCCCACTCTGCTGAATCGATTTTCTTAACCCACGCTACCTTCTAGTTTGAGGCTGAGCAGCTTATCTGCTTCGACTGCAAACTCCATCGGCAATTGGTTAAAGACATCCTGACAGAAGCCGCTAATCATCATTGAAATTGCGTCTTCTGGAGAAATGCCGCGCTGAGCAAAGTAAAACAACTGGTCTTCGCCAATCTTAGAAGTCGAGGCTTCGTGTTCGACTTTGCCCTGATTATTCTGCACCTGGATGTAAGGGAAGGTATTCGCCTGAGCGCGATCGCCAATCAGCATCGAATCACACTGCGAATAGTTCCGCGCTCCAGTTGCTTTCGGTGAGATTTTCACCAAACCGCGATAGCTATTCTTCGACTGACCCGCTGAAATCCCTTTCGAGATGATCGTGCTACGAGTATTCTTACCGATGTGAATCATCTTCGTGCCCGTGTCGGCTTGCTGATGATTATTCGTCAAAGCAACCGAGTAGAACTCACCAACGGAATTATCCCCGACTAAAACACAGCTTGGATACTTCCAAGTAATCGCAGAACCAGTTTCGACCTGTGTCCAAGAAATCTTAGAATTCTTCCCTTGGCACAATCCACGCTTGGTCACAAAATTATAGATTCCGCCTTTCCCGTCTGCGTCTCCTGCATACCAGTTCTGAACAGTCGAATATTTAATATCCGCATCGTCCAGCGCCACTAATTCGACGACTGCTGCATGAAGCTGATTCGAGTCATACATTGGTGCAGTACAGCCTTCGAGATAGCTGACTTGTGCGCTTTCTTCCGCCACAATCAAGGTGCGCTCAAACTGTCCCGAATCGCCATTATTGATGCGGAAGTAGGTCGAAAGCTCCATCGGACATTTCACGCCTTTCGGAATGAAGACGAATGAGCCATCACTGAACACTGCCGAATTCAAAGCAGCAAAGTAGTTATCGCCAACGGGGACGACGCTACCCAAATATTTTTTCACCAGCTCTGGATGTTCGCGCACTGCTTCTGAAATCGAGCAGAAGATCACACCATCTTTCGCCAGCTTCTCTTTAAATGTCGTTGCGACAGAGACACTATCAAAAATCGCATCGACTGCCACATTACTGAGCCGTTTTTGCTCCGAGAGTGGAATTCCAAGCTTCTCAAACGTCTCCAGCAATTCGGGATCAACCTCATCGAGGCTTTTCTTCTTCTCGCTGACTTTTGGAGCCGAGTAGTAAATGATGTTTTGATAATCGATCGCGGGATATCCCACCGCCGCCCAATCTGGCTCGGTCATTTTCAACCATTGCCGATAGGCGCGCAACCGGAAGTCCAGCATCCATTCCGGCTCTTCTTTCTTCGCAGAAATCAAACGAACTACATCTTCGCTCAATCCACGTGGAATTGTGTCGGATTCGATGTTGGTGACGAATCCGTATTTGTAGGGTTGGTTAACGAGCGTTTGAACAGTTGCACTCATGGTTGAATTTATCGATCGTGTTCTCTGAATCGGATCTTTTTAAGGAGGGACGAAACCGCCCCTGGGTGCGACCTAGATGTTACTCGTAGCTTTACGAATCTCATCAAAGGTAATGTCTTGCTTCTCGCCGGCAAAATCGTTTTCGGGCGTAAGGAACAACATACAGTGACACTCTTTGCGTTCTCGCATCGGGACACAGGGGCAATTCCAGTAAGCCGCCGCGACTTCTGCTTCTTTGTCTTCGTAGTGACGACAGGGGCAGAGCGGCGATCCTAAGTCTTCTTTATGCTTCGCGAGTCCTTCGATCACAACGGCAGTTACGCCCGGATCGATACAGAAATAAGTACCTGTGCGCTTTGCATATTGCTCGGAAAAGTGGCGCATCGCTTCAAGATTTTTGTCTGATGCTTGTGTAGCTTGAGGGTCAGTGTTCATGAGTCAGATCAGCAGTACATCTAGAGGATCTTATTACTAAAACAACACCTGTGTTGCGTTGCGCGATCGAGAAAAGCGAGCCAGAACAGGACGAAGCAGTTTATAATTAAAACAACTTCCGTGTTGCTTAATCCTATTGTAGAGTACTTTAGCAACATTAGAGTTGTCAAAGTCGGTTAGGAATTGATGACTTGAGGCAGGAGATGACGACGATTCAGCAGCCTTCGACGAAACAAGATATCCTGCGTCACCTTTTGAAGCAGGGCGAATCGACCGCGCAAGATTTAGCAGAACAATTAAATTTAAAGCCCCAAGGAATTCGACGGCACTTAAATGAACTCGAAGCAGAAGGCTTAATTGTTCACAAAAAGATTCAGGCTGGAATGGGTCGCCCGAATTATGTGTACGAACTGAGCCGAGAAGGTCGATCGCAGTTTCCCGATCGCTATGACGAATTTGCCGTTTCTCTGCTGGGGACGTTGGCAGAGACGGTCACGAAAGATCAAATGAAATCGATCTTGCAGAAACAATGGGAACGTAAAGCGATCGAATATCGTGATCGACTCGGTTCTGGTTCTCTCGAAGAACGAGTGGCAAAATTAGTCGAACTGCGGGTCTCAGAAGGCTACATGGCAGAATGTCACACTGTTGAAACGGGTGGATTTATTCTGACTGAATATAACTGTGCGATCGCACAAATTGCCGAGTCGTTTCCGAGTGTATGCGGGCATGAGTTAGAGATGTTTGCGATCGCGCTTCCCGACTGTAAAGTTGAGCGAACTCACTGGCTTGTGAATGGTGAGCATCGCTGCGGATATTTGATTCAACTGAAAGGATAAGCAGATCGACTGCAAGATGCTGAGGTTCGTGAAGTTGAATTGCAGGTGTGAATGTGCCTCAAATTCTCAGGAGCAATCTAATCAGAGAGCAATATTTAGAGAAAGGATTAATTACGCTCGTCAAGGGGATGAACCATGAAAATCAAAGCAGTAATCTGGCAAGAAGATGATGTATGGTGTGCTTCTGTTCCAGCGTTACCAGGCTGTCACACTTGGGCAGAAAATCGTGAACAGTTAACTGAAATGCTACAAGATGCGATTCAAGGATGGTTAGAGGTAGCAAGTGAGCGAGAAGTACTTGAACCTGAGAAGCAATTAGTCGAGATTTCTGTATGAAATCTATTTCGGGGAAGATGCTTTGCAAGATTGTGGAGCGTCAAGGTTGGGTGTTGAAGCGAACGACAGGCAGTCACCACATTTATTCTAAGGAAGGAGTAGATGTGATTCTTTCAATTCCAGTTCACGGTAATCGAGATTTGCCCAAGGGGACACTGAGAAGTATTTTGAAAGATGCTGACCTGACCGAAAACGACTTAGAGTAATCCAACTTTTTATGCAACCAGATTCAGAATTTCTCACCCCAGAAGAATGTCTTGAAGTCGATAAAGCGCTTTTGACTTCAAGAGATAAGTTTTCTGCACGAGTTGCGATCTACTCACTGCGATCGCTGAAACAAATCGCTCAAGCTTCAGGTAAAACGATCGCGAACCTTGACTCGACTCAAATCGAAGATTGGATCTACCAGGATGAGAGCTTACAAGGTGGAATCGACAACGAATTTAAGAAATTCTTCTCCAAACTTGTGATTGCGTCGATTAATCCGTTGAATCAAGTTGCAGCAGCGAACGGAAGTCCGATCGAAGAGCTGAACATTCAGCAAGTAGTCGCTTGGTTTGAGGCGAAAGCGAAAGCGGAGATGCAATCAAAGAATTAAGGATTGAGGGAGATATAGCGATCGTTGGCCCATCTGAGATCAACGAATACGATTACCCAATCTCGCTTGATAGTCTGAGAGAATCGATCTCCTGTGCAACCAGAAGATCGACACGCATTTTAGAACTGATACGTTGCCCAGTCTGGATTTCTCACATATTCCGTCATGTTATTAAACTTGCGGAATTCAGCTTGATGAATCCAAAACTCGTTCTCTGGATAATGATCCAGCCATTCCTGATGCAACTCATCAAAGGTCTGACTTAACTGATCGCGATCGAGATTTTCTGGCAGCTTGCCAAAATACCCCAACGTAATATGCGGCGTAAAGTAATACTGCTGCTCAATCCCAATCTCAATGAGGTCTGGATTCTGATAAATTGCCCGACGGCACTTCAAAATCCGCTCATATCCCGCACTATCCGTCGTCGCCAAACAGACCGCGATCGCGCGAGCCATCACCATCAAGCCCACCACTTGAAATCGGATCGATTCCCCCGTGGAACTCAACTGCGACTGTCGAAAACTGCTCGCCACTCGATCGCGCAACCGATCATCAAAACCTGGCGTTTCTTTTGCATGAAGATACGCCTCATTCCAGATCAAATCCGCGATCGTCAAATGAAAACTCTCAGTCGGAATCGGCACAAACATATCTGCGCCCAATTTCTCCACAATTTGCGACTGATACTGTTTCAGGGACGCATAAATGCCGCGATTCTTGCCATCCTCCGACCCTGGAGGCGTAATCACCGTGTACCCTGGAAAAGCAGTGGGTTGCCAGGCCTGTCCCGGCACAAGCTGGAACTTCGGAGACTCTTGGATATGCTGCACCTGTGACTTATACGTTTCTGGTAAAGTCAGCCGCATCACCCGATTGAGGAAAGTTTGATAATTCTCGTCCAATGTGCGATCGCCTCGCGCCGTAAATCGATAAATTAGAAATCCATTCTTAAATCTAACGGTAAAGTGTCATCTCGCTGCGAGAGAAATAAGAACTTGGAATGCCAGGGATTAACTCTAGGACTAAGGGGAGACTAAATTCGGTATGGGGATTTACTTTTATTGGGGGGAAGATAGTTTCGCGATCGCTCAAGCCGTGAAAGCCCTGAAACAACAGACACTTGACCCCATGTGGGAAAGCTTTAACTTTGATAAATTTTCCCCGGAGCAAAGCGATGCGGTCGTTCAAGCCCTTAATCAAGCGATGACTCCCCCCTTCGGCACTGGAAATCGTCTTGTCTGGCTCTCTGAGACGACGCTAGCGCAACGATGCCCGGAAGAGATGCTATCTGAACTCGATCGCACATTGACTGCTCTACCAGATACCACAACGCTGCTGCTGACAAGTTCCTCAAAACCAGACGGACGGCTCAAATCCACGAAACTTCTACAGACTCACGCCACGATTCAAGAATTCTCACTGATTCCGCCCTGGAAAACTGAATTAATTCGGACTCAAGTGCAGCGAGTGGCGCAGGAATTTGACCTCAAACTTACGTCAAAGGCGATCGATTACATCACTGAAGCAGTCGGCAATGATACGCGCCAGCTTTACAGCGAATTAGAGAAACTGAAAGTCTTTGCCGCTGATTCTAAGAAACCTTTAGATGAATCTGCGATCGCGCCTCTGATTACCGCCAGTACGCAAAGTTCTCTGCAACTGCTCGCTGCAATTCGGCAAGGGAAAACGGCTCAGGCATTAGAACTGGTGGCTGACTTGTTACGCCAAAATGAGCCTGCTTTGCGAATTGTCAGCACTCTCGTGGGGCAATTCCGGCTGAGATTGTGGATCAAGCTCATGCTCGAATCAGGAGAACGCGACGATCGAGAAATTGCCAAAGCCGCAGAACTAGGCAACCCGAAACAGCTTTATTTTCTCAAACAAGAACTTCAATCTGCGTCACTTCAACAATTGCAACAGGTTCTCCCAATTTTGCTGGAGTTAGAATTTAGCCTAAAACGAGGTAGCGATGAGACGATCACGCTGCAAACAAAGGTGATTGAACTTTGTCAAATTTTCCAATTCAGAAAGTGATCGAAAATTTCTCACTTCTTTTCTGGTTCGCGGAACTTCTTGCAAGTAAAATAATTCAGATTATTTGTACCTCTCTTGTGTGCTACTTTGCCGGATGTCACACCGCCTTATGATGATGAATCGTGAACCCTCTTCTCTCTCTCAAATGCTGATCAAACGCTCTCTTGCAATCGGTGCCTTTTCGACGATCGCTGTTTTAGCAGGCTGGACACCGAATCTCTCCGCTCCAGTAGCAAAAATGTTTGATCAATCTGCTTTTGCACAGGAAACTGCCTTTACCCGGTACGTTCGGTCTGCGGTTGCGCTAGAACAACGCCGACTTGAACTTGAAAATCAACTGCGACAAGTCACAGGTGGCAGCGTGCCTAAAGGGGTGTGTCAAAATATCAATCAAGTGAATTCTGGTGCCCGTGATCAAGTGCGTGGGCTATGTCAGGAGTTTCGTCAAAGTTTTTATAAAATTCTTGCCAGTCAAAATCCTCAATTGAGTTTGGATGAATTCAACTCTTTCCAAAGTCAAGTCGGCAGTCGTGCAATGTGCGATCGAGTGGCTCAAGAAGCTCGACGCTTGAAAATTGGCGATATTAGCTGTGAAGGCACGAAGTAGTTTCACAAGCATTTTTAAGGCTAAAAAATCGGGGTGGTGAAAACTACCCCGATTAGTCTATGAACAGAGTTTCAGCAGACAGTCACAGTTGAGACACATAGCTTCTAGCTTGCCTAATCCTGTGAAGGTCGATCGATCGACTTAAATCAGCGACGGCAGCCATTTCGGCTCTAGCACTGACTCTTGATCGTCTGCTGCATTTAACTGATTAGGCTTCAGCCTGCTTGATGAATGGCACGAGGTGAATCATGTAATCTCGTTTACCAAGGGGTACACCAGCCATACGAAGAATGTCATACGCTGTGACCAAATGGAAGTAAAAGTTTGGGATGAGAAATTCATTCACATAGGCGCTACCAGATAGCTCGATGTATAGGTTCTTGTCATAAATGCGTGTCATCTCATCTAGCTTTATATCTTCAACGTTAATGCTCAAAAGAAGTTCATTCGTGTTTGCGATAAGTTCGTATGCTTGTGCAAGAGATGTGACATCTGGATCTAAATTATCCGCAGACTTACCATCACACCAGAGAGCAAAGTTGCGTGGCTGATTACAGGTGAAAGCAATCTGAGTCCCGAAGGGAAACATATCAGCCGCGATGCGCGTTTGAAGAAACGACTCGTCATCACAAAAATGAGCTTGGGCTGTCTTCAAGAGATGCTCAAGAGTTGCTAAGCGGCTTTGAAAGAGGGTTTGAATTAAATCTATATTTTGCCGTTGCATGTTGTAATTTTTAAGACTTGTTCTGTAAATCCTAGCTGTAACTCAGATGGATTTCAGCCTAACAAGCTTATCTCATATAAAAAATCGGGGTAGTGAAAACTACCCCGATTAGTTTATGAACAGAGTCTCAGCTTACAGTTGAGGCACGTAGCGCTCTTTGTCAGGAACTGCGGTGTACTCAGCCACGATTTGACGGAATTCGTCACCATCGATCGTTTCTTTGTCTACGAGCAGATCAACCAATCGGTCAATCACCTCGCGATTTTCGCGAATGATCTTGCGAGTGTCTTCTAAGCAATGTTCAACAATGGAACGGACTTGAGCATCAATTCGAGCCGCGATTTCTTCGGAATACTCCGATCGCGTCATCCAACCGCCACCCAAGAAAACCTCGCCTTGCTGACTTTCTAGCGATAGAGGACCTAAATCCGACATGCCATAGCGAGTGACCATCTGACGTGCCATGCTTGTGACTTGTTGAATGTCACCGCCTGCACCTGTCGTCACTTCAGCATCTCCGAAAATCACTTCTTCTGCTGCGCGTCCACCCAATGCGCCTTTAATTCGCGCCAAGATTTGAGCACGTGAGATCAATCCTTGATCTTCACTCGGCATAAACCAAGTTAGACCACGAGCCTGACCACGAGGAATTAAGGTTACTTTCTGAACGGGGTCGTGTTCTTTCACCAAAGTACCGACGATCGCATGTCCAACTTCGTGATACGCAATCAACCGTTTGCTCTTGCTGTCGGTTAGCGGTGTGCCTTCCATCCCTGCAACAACCCGGTCAACTGCATCATCAATCTCAGACATCGTAATCGCATCTTTGCGGCGACGTGCGGTGAGAATCGCAGCTTCGTTCAGCAAGTTGGCTAAGTCAGCCCCAGAGAAGCCAGGAGTCCGACGCGCGATCGCATCTAATGAGACTTCTTCGGAAATCTTCTTGTTGCGAGCGTGAACATTGAGGACTTCTAAGCGACCTTTGATATCAGGGACATCGACAGTCACTTGGCGATCAAAACGACCCGGACGTAACAAGGCGGAATCCAACACATCAGGACGGTTTGTTGCCGCAATGATGATGATGCCAGAGTTGCCCTCAAACCCGTCCATTTCAGTGAGAAGCTGGTTCAAGGTTTGCTCACGTTCGTCGTTACCGCCACCGATACCTGCTCCACGTTGACGGCCCACTGCGTCAATTTCATCAATGAAGATGATACAGGGCGCGTTTTCTTTTGCTTTTTTGAACAGGTCGCGAACTCGGGAAGCCCCGACACCCACGAACATTTCGACGAATTCAGAACCCGAAATCGAGAAGAAAGGTGTACCTGCTTCACCCGCGATCGCTTTTGCTAATAAAGTTTTCCCGGTTCCAGGAGGTCCGACGAGTAAGACTCCTTTGGGGATTTTCGCGCCGACTGCGGTAAAGCGTTCTGGCTTCTTCAAGAAAGTGACAACTTCTTGAAGTTCCTCTTTGGCTTCTTCGATGCCCGCGACATCATCAAACAAGACACCTGTTTTGGCTTCCATTTGGAACCGAGCGCGAGACTTGCCGAAGTTCATCGCTTGTCCAGGACCGCCCGGAACATTACCAGAGCGACGGAACAAGAAGAACAATCCACCTAATAAGAGAATCGGGAAGACCAAGTTACCGAGTAAACCCCAGACTGCCCCATCGTTGCGAACTGGGTGCGAATCTAGGTTAATGTTCGAGGAACGTAAGCGTGTGATGAGTTGGGGAGTGTCGCCTGGAAGATCGACCCGTAACCGTTGTAGCCGATTGTCCAAGTCTGGATCGACGGCTTCGACGATCGCGGTACGACCGCCATCATATAAGTCAACGCTAGTAATTCGATTGGCATCCAAATACTCTAGGAATCGCCCGTAGGTCATGCGTGTACTAGCAGTATTTTTCCCAGTGTTGGGTGCGGCTGGAGCGATTGATCCTTGCCACAGGAAGAACCCAACGACTAGCGCGGGAATCGCCCATAGCAGGATGGTTCTCCAAGAAGATTTCATAAATTGGCAACCTCGTGATATGGCTACAACGGTAATTTTATCGATCGTGCTTCAAGTATGGGATTTTCCATACAGCTTGGGATTTAGCTTGAGAATGAGGCTCAGTTGCGTCCCAAGTACTATGACGGATTCTCTATCAAGTGATTAATGAGAAGAATCTTAACTAAATTTAACAGAAATTGTGAGATTCAGGCAATGAAGGTGGGAGATGGGAGAGTGGGGAGATGGGGAGTGGGGGCAAGAAGCAATTTTCTCTTTATTCCCCCATTCCCCTATTCCCCCATTCCCCTATCCAGCATTCGCGATCGATAACGCTTGCTCAAAGCGAGATCGATCGAGTCCTTTCTGATTGAGTAGCAGCCAGGATTGAACGAGGTCAGGGCCTTGTAATGCTCCAGTTAGAGCGGCTCTGAGAGATTTCATTACGATGCCTTTTTTCAAGTTCTGCTCTTTGACTACTTGTTTGATGACATCTTGAGTTGCTGCTTCGGTGAGGTCAGCGGGCATGGCATCCAAAATGGCTTGGATAGCAGTTTTAGCACCGTCTTGTTGCATTTGCGCCTTGGCATCGTCGGTGTAGTCCAACGATTGGAATAAGTAGCGGGTCATGTCGGCTGCTTCGTTTAATCGAGCAAGACTGGGTGCAACGAGCGCGGTAATCTGTTCGAGCCAAGCGCGATCGCGCTCTGCATCAAATTCATATCCTGCTGATTTCCAAACCGGAATTAATAAATTTGTTGCCTCAGAAACTGGCATGGCATGAATGTATTGCCCATTAATCCAGTTGAGTTTGTCCCAATCGAATTTTGCACCGGCTTTGTTGACGCGATCGAAGCTAAATTGCTCGGCCGCTTCAGCCAGGGTGAAAATTTCAGTCATCGGTTCAGGGGGCGACCAGCCGAGCAGGGTCATATAATTCGCGATCGCTTCTGCGGTGTATCCCATCTCTTTAAAGTCAGAAATTGAGGTCACGCCGTCCCGCTTGGAAAGTTTCGCGCCTGCTTGGTTGAGAATCAGCGGGGTATGTCCAAATTCAGGCAGAGTTGCGCCTAAAGCTTCATACAGCAGAATTTGCTTTGGAGTATTTCCGATATGATCTTCGCCTCGAATCACATGGCTGATGTTCATATCAATATCGTCAACCACCACTACAAAGTTATAGAGGGGTTGTCCGACTTCTTGACCTTCTGCTGCACGGGCAATCACCATGTCACCGCCTAGATCGCGACCTTTCCAAGTCACCGTGCCGCGCACGAGATCTGTCCAGGAAATTTCTCGATCGTCTTCGATTTTGAATCGAATTACAGGTTTACGCCCTTCTGCTAGAAACGCTGCTTCCTGTTCGGGGGTGAGGTTGCGATGGCGATTGTCATAGCGCGGTGCTTCATTTCTCGCTTTTTGAGCTTCTCGCATTGCGTCGAGTTCTTCCGGCGTATCATAAGCGCGATACGCTAATCCTCGATCGAGCAACTGCTGAATCTTCTCGCGATAGAGATCCATCCGAGCCGTTTGATAAACGGGTTCTTCGTCCCACGTCAAACCGAGCCAGGTTAAACCCTCGAAAATATTTTGCGTGAATTCAGGTTTCGATCGCTCTAAATCAGTGTCTTCAATCCGTAGGATAAACTTGCCGCCATGATGGCGGGCAAATAGCCAATTAAATACCGCAGTTCTAGCCGTTCCGATGTGGAGATTGCCAGTAGGACTGGGTGCAATACGAACGCGAACGGTCATGAGTAAATCGCCCAGAGTTTTTTGTGCATTCTCCATTCTAACGGAGTGCAGCAACTCCAACGTCTAGGCGATTCAACGATTACTGCAAGAAGGCTTGAACGGTTCCATCCGGTTTGTACAACACTCGGAAAGTGGCTGAACCTCTTCCCTTGAGCGGAGAAACTAGATTCTCTCCAATTTTCGGAATTCCAGCGACATTCGCAAACTTTCTTGCAGTATCGTCTAATGGCTGTCTGTCTGTAATATTTCCGTTCTCATCCACAAAAATCACAAATTCAAAATTGCTCTTAAGATCGGCTGGCGGTTGCCAAGCCTTTTGTAGTCTCTGCTCTGCTTCCTTCGTTTGAGGAATCTGCACAGCGGCAGGAGGAGCAGCAGCACGAGACAGAGAGGAAGGTTGTGGCGCGCTCTCAGCAGATGGAGATGCTTCACGTGCAGCGCTTGCGATCGCGGCATCACCCGCATTTTCAGGAGGGGTTGGTGCTTCGTTAGGATCTCTCGATCGAGCAGCTTGGTTGCCAGTAGTATTTCCTTGGGCGGGCGATGGCTTAGTTTGGTCAGGAATCGAAGCCACTGGAACATCTTGTAGCGGAGGCGTTTGAATTTGGATTTGCTGTTGAGGAGGAGCTTCAACAGCGGGTTCTTGAGCAATTCTCAGTTGGGGCGGCTGACCAGGCTGTGCTGGGAGACTACCAGGATTTAGATTAGGAGCGGTTTGGGTTCCAGGAGAACCAGAAGGCAAGGGCACTGGGGAAGTGGGGAGCGCTCCAATCGTATTGGGTGCAGGAGTGCTTGGAAGGGGTTGTACTGGAAGGCGCTGATCGTTGCTGCTCGGAGATTGGGCGGTTTGGGGTGCAGGAGATGAGTCAAATAGAGGTCTAAAGGCTGCCATTACGCCAATGGCGACAATGAAACCTGCTGCGATCGTGCCCCATGCAGGAGCGACCTGTACCCAACTCGGTTTTTCAAGATTGGGAAGTGCAGTGACATCAGCAGAATATTCATCGAGTGCAGAGGCAAGATCTGCGAGTTGAACCGCACTCAATTGCAACGTTGATCCGGTTGATTCGTTGGCAAGCGTGCCTAAATGTAATTCGTGCGAGATCAATCCTCTCGGTTGCAGGTGAATTCCAGCCGAATTTTGCTCAGTTTCAGGCATGACAGCGGTGTTAGGTTCTGTCGCTGTCGCAGAGTCACGATTTCCAAATCGGCTGGACTGGCTGAGAAAATTTTGGACGTAGTGGCTGACCGCATTACAAAGGGCTTCGAGCTGATTGCGATCGCCTCTAATGGTTGTCCACTGTTCTTCACTGACTCGTGGATCGTCAAAGCTGAGTTTGAAGCGCAGATGTTTGAGAACAGATTGACCCATCCAACGCGAAAGCGGCGAATCTTTCGCAGCGATTTCTAAAGTGCAGGTGGGCGGTGTGTAACGTCGAATCACAGAGTTGGGTGAGGACATGAGTTCAAAGTTGAGCGCGTCAGGTCAGGTCGGGACAGGTTAATTTGGAACCGTGGGCAATGAGCGATCGAGCAGGGTTAACCACAGGCGGCGTACACCTTGCGGATTGCCATAAAACAGCAGGTCAATCAGCAATTTTAACGCCAGATTGGTGAGTGAATCAGTCGAAGCTTTTTCGCCTTCTTCCATTCGCTCTTGATAGGTATTGTGAAATGCATCTAGATAGTTGCCTAGAAGGGCAGCTTGATGGGGTTCGCGATTCTGTTCGGTCAATTGTTCGAGAAGTGCAACAGCGCGCCGAATCAGCTCACTGTGCTGTTTTGCCAGATGACAGATGATTAGAGTTAAAGCGCGAGCTTCATCGACATCGAGCTTTTTGCGTCCGCCTTGTCCTTTACGTAAAGGACTCGATTGCCTCAACCGCCAAAGTGAGACACGATCGCTGATCATCGATTCGAGCTTCAAATCGGTTGCAGCTTGCAGCATGGCTTCCGAGGAGAGATTCGCGATCGCTTCGAGTGCCAGCAAAATGAGATCAAGTTGGGCTTTGATGTTGTCCAACTGATCGGGGCTTGGCTGGGCTGAGAGGTTGAGGTCTTCCCAATTTGAGGGAGAGGAGGCGGTTGGCTGCACGATCGATGTCATATATTCAGCGTATGGGAGAACTTTGACAGTGTGGAGGCGGTTTCAAGTCTTGAAACATGCGACTCGATCAAAATTCGTTTTGTTTCCCCGCCTAAATTCAATCACAGATTAGGCTACGGAGGGTAGCGCAGGGGGAACTTCTATCGGGAGGTAGAGATTGTGGGGAGTGGGGGGTCTTTAATCAAACAACGCTTCCCAATAAATTTCCCACTTCTGCTTGTTCATGCCAAAGGAGCCATTGTTTACGATCGACTCCTCCTGCATACCCTGTTAAAGCTCCATTGGCTGCGATGACTCGGTGGCAGGGAACGACGATCGCGATCGGATTTCGACCGTTCGCTGCACCGACCGCGCGAGATGCAGTAGGATTGCCAGTTTGTTTGGCTAATGTGCCATAAGAGATAGTCTGACCAAAGGGAATCTCTGTGAGCAATTGCCAAACTTGTTTTTGAAATGGGGTTCCTTGAGGCTCAAGTGGCAGATCAAACTGCTGGCGCTGATGTGCAAAGTATTCTGTCAGTTGTTCTTGAACTTGCACAAACAGATCGAGCGTTGATTCTTGCCAGTCTTCAGTTCGATTAGGGAAATATTTTTGTCCGTGCAGATGCAACCCAGTCAGCGATTGACCATTTGAAGTCAGCAGCACTTGACCTAAAGGACTCGTGAACCATTGGTAGTAAATCATTGCAATCGACTCCACAATCTCAGAAGTCGGAGTTTAGAACGCTCCGACTTCTCGGACATTACATCGATCGTAATACGTGGCTCAATCGTTCCACCATCTCATCGATATGATGTTTTTCCAGAATCAAGGGCGGGGACAGCGCAATAATGTCTCCGGTTGTTCTAATCAGCAAGCCTTGCTCAAAACAATTGACCAGCGCATTGTAAGCTCGAACTCCAAGTTGTCCCGGAATGGATTCTAGTTCAATCCCTGCAACTAATCCTAAATTCCGCACATCAATCACATACGGCACATCTTTGAGCGAATGCATGGCTTCTTCCCAATATGAAGCAAGACTGGCAGCCCGATCGAATAACTGCTCCTCTTCATAAATATCCAGCGTCGCCATTGCTGCTGCACAGGCTAAGGGATGTCCTGAATAGGTATATCCATGAAATAGCTCGATCGCACTTTCCTGCCCATGCATAAACGCATCATAAATATACGATCGTGCAAACACAGCCCCCATCGGAACCGCAGCATTTGTAATGCCTTTTGCGACACAAACCAAATCTGGCATGACTCCAAAGTAATCAACCGCAAACGCTTTGCCCAAGCGCCCAAAGCCTGTGATCACCTCATCAAAGATCAAGAGAATGCCGTACTTGTCGCAGATCGATCGCAGTTTCTCTAAATACCCGACAGGCGGAATCAGCACACCAGTCGATCCAGCAACAGGCTCAACAATCACAGCCGCGATCGTGGATGGATCATGCAAGGTCACAATCCGCTCTAGCTCATCAGCTAAATGTGCCCCCCAAGTCGGCTGTCCTTTACTAAAGGCATTCTGTTCTAAATTATGCGTATGCGGAAGATGATCAACGCCTGGAAGTAAACTGCCAAAGAACTTACGATTTGGAGCAATTCCTCCCACGGAAACGCCCCCAAATCCGACCCCGTGATAGCCTCGCTCTCGTCCAATTAACCGAGTTCGGCTCGCTTCACCCCGCACCCGATGATACGCCAGCGCAATCTTCAGCGCAGTATCGACTGCCTCTGAGCCAGAATTTGCAAAAAACACATGATCCAAATCGCCGGGAAGCATTTTGGCTAAGCGATCGGCTAAGGCAAATGGACCAGGATGTCCCATCTGAAACGTGGGCGAAAAATCTAAAGTTGCGGCTTGCTGATGAATGGCATCGACAATGCGATCGCGGCAATGTCCTGCATTCACACACCATAGCCCCGCAGTCCCGTCTAAAACCTGCCGCCCATCGACTGTGATGTAGTGCATATCTTTGGCAGATGCCATCAGACGAGGCTTAGCTTTGAACTGTCGATTTGCAGTAAAAGGCATCCAGAAAGCATCAAGGCTCTCTGGTAGAGAGATATCTAACATGGCTAAATTCTTTTAGGGAATGAACGATCGACATTCAGCGATAAGACAGGTTCTTGCTGAATGTCGATCGCGGAAGCTGAACGACAACGATCCGTTAACTGGCTGATTTTTTGCGAGTGGTCGTCTTCGTCGTTTTTGTGGACGTAGTTTTTGCTTTTGCTGCGGGTTTAGTTGCAGCTTTAGCAGGTTGCTTCGCAGGCGTTTTAGGAGCCGATTTGGTTGCTTTTGGGGCAGCTTTTTCGCGCTTGGGCTTCTCTTCAGAAGCTCCTGCTTCGCTGTCTAAAGCATCCGATCCGTTTTGCAAAGTTTCGGCTGTCATGGACAATGTTCTACGACGACGACCTTTGGTGCTACTTCCATCTTCTTTACGAGCAGAAGAGAGATAGTACTTCAACGTAGAAGGGCTAATCTCAACACCTTTCGAGGAAAGCATCTGCGAAACCTCGGTATAGGTATACCCACGATCGAGTGCCAAAATGATTTGATCTTTCAGCAGGCTAATGGCTTCTCTCAGTGACCAAATTTCTTTGGGCTTTTCAGGCAGATCCTTGAGCGCACTGGAAGCTCCGCTGATCGAATCTTTAGATACAAGTGTTGAGGTCGGCGATCTTCTTTTCGTTGCAACCATTGTGTTCTTCCTAATTCGTAAATGGGACACAAGTTTAGAGTTCAGATAAAATTTTTCAAGCATTCGATCGTGATCGAAGTGCTGATCGATCTGATGCTCTTCCGGGTCGGTTTGAAGTAGTAACAATCCTGTTATCACTATCGTCGTCAATTATAGAGACATTTTTGAATTTGGTAGCAAATCTTAAAAAACCTTGATCAATCTGCAGTCATGCATCGTTTATATGTACGGATATATTATCGATTTCGGTTACGCCAACCACTCGATGATTGCACAAAGTAATGGCGCAAGCAGCAGTCCTGGCAGAAATGCAGCAATGCTTAATTCTGCGACCTCTAAAAGGTTTAAGCCAAGTCCCATCACGATTAATCCGCCGACTCCAGAGGTGAGTAAAACGGATGGATTTGTCGCTGGCTCAGATAGGGATTGCGCTAAAAAACTAGCGGCGATCGAGAGTCCGCCTTGATAAACCACGATCGGCAAGATCGAGAACGCGACTCCAATGCCATAGCTGCTGCTCAATGCGATCGAGGCTAAGCCATCCATTGCAGATTTGATCGAAAGGAGGGTGTTGTCTCCTGACAAGCCATTGTTCAAACTCCCAATCATCGCCATCGGGCCAACGCAAAACAGTAAACTTGCCGCCACAAATCCTTCTGTAAAACTTCCGCCTCCTTGAAAGCGATGTTTCAACGCATCCCCGATCGCACGAAGTCGAGCATCAATGCGCCACCATTCACCGAGTAACCCGCCGATGACGATCGCAATTAACCCAATAATCACGCCATCGAAAATGCCAAGCTTGACCTTGAGCAAACTTCCTGCCATCGTTACACCGAGAAACAAAGTCAGCAATCCGAGCGCTTGAGTAATGATGCGCTGCATTCGGGTGGGCAGATTGCCTTTTAGCACAATGCCGAGTCCACTTCCAATGAGCACGGTTGCAACATTGATCCAAGTGCCGCTTGTTTTTACGAATACGCCAAGTGTTGCAGGATGAATGAGCCAGATCAGGGTTGTTAGCATTCGTCGTAGCGTTATCCTAACCGTAAAGATGATATTGCTCTCGCTCCCAGGAAAGAGCTATCGAATGATAACGTTTACCCATACGGGAGAGACATCTTTATTAAAGCTTTAGATATTCTTTCAGCAATCGCATCGGAAACGGTTGAAGAAGGAAGCAAGGTTGCAAGGTTGTATAGAGGTGAAGAACATGATCGCCGTGAAGTCAGTCCCAAAATTTAGCCCCGATCAATCCGTGCGGTTTATTGGTGGTGAAGGAAAGGTGAAAGAGTATCGAGCAGAAGCAGGAAACTGGTCGTATTTGGTTGAGATGGAATTGGGCGAGGAGCCTGAGATGGGTAGAATCGGCTACGAGACAATGATTCTGCTCTCCGAAACAGATTTGAATGCGCTTGAGGAGATTTGGAGTTAGTGCGTCAGAAAAGTTTACTGTGTGGTCATGGGCGGTTTCAGCGATGAAGCCGCTTTTATTTTGGACACTAGAGGGTGGATTGCGAATCGAGTAGAAAGTGTTGAAGCCGATCGACAAATTCTTCTGGCTTTTCAAAATGGACGTTATGACCGCAATCTGAAACGATCACCAGTTCTGCGGTTGGACAGAGCGCCGCCATTTCTTGATTGATTTCGATGAATTTACGATCGCATTCTCCCACAATCAACAAAATCGGCTGCCGATGCGATTCTAATGTCTTCCATAAACTCGGCTGCATTCCCGTTCCCATTTCTCTGAGCGATCGCGCAAGTTCAAGCGGATTATTCTTTGCTCTCTCTTGTACGATTTGCTCGAAGTTCGGATGCGCAGCAAATGATCGAAACAGCGGCATGTTGTACCAATCTCTTAAGAACTGCTGGAAATCTGCTTCTAATCGATTGGCTAATTCGTGATCGTGCTGGATTCTCTGCGATCGCTCTCTGGCTGTTTTCAGCCCTGGTGAACCTGATTCGATCACAACCTTCGGAAATCGATCAGGATAAGTCAACGCCAAATAGAGCGCTAAGCGTCCGCCCATTGAGTATCCGACCAAATTGGCTTGATCAATTTGTGCCTGTGTTAAAAGCTCAACGATCGCTTCAGCAGTGTTCGGCAGACTATACTCCCACGTTTCTTGAGTTTTGCCATGACCGGGGAGATCGATCGCCATGCAGTTAAACTGCTCCAGCCGCGAACTTACGGAATGAAACTCTGTATGGTTCCCAAGAAACCCATGTAAAAACAAGACAGCAGGTTGGCTTGACGCAGACGTGAAATTCAGCAGCATTTCTGTAAACTTCTGGGGAACAATATTAAAACCTAGCTCGAAGCAGGATCGCTTACCAGCAGTTGATCCCCTCATGTTGACACATCCATGAATACAGACCAGGTTTTTCAGCTTGTCGATCGCGTTTTGCCCTTTGAAGCGTGCCTCTTTCACCAGATTTTGCCCCTCTCGATCGAGGAGGGCAAACTTCATTTGGGGATGGTGATGTTAGATGATGTGGCTGCCCTAGAATACGCTCGACGCATGATCGGCTACCAAAATTACTCGCTTGTCCCTCAAAGCATTTCGTCAGAGGCGCATCATAAAACGCTCACGGCTTACTTAAACTACAATCAAACTCATCCCAAGACTGAACGATTCACCAAGGCTCCGGAACCCGAAAAGCCAAGTTCTCACGCTCAAGAACCGCTCCCCACTCCAGTGCTAGAACTCGAAAAGCCAAATCTTCACGAGAAAGAAACGCTAGTGCTTGAAGAAGATCCGGCTGAATTTGAAACCGAGCCGGAACCGAGCCAAGTTCCTATTTCTAATCTTTCCTCGAATCCATTGCCTGATTTAGCCGTCAGTACTCGATATTCAGAAGAACCGATCGCGCTGCTTAGCCAGCTTCCGCCCGCACGGCTGTTACAAGAATTACTTGGACGAGTGTTGTGTGAAGGTATTGGACGGCTGTACTTTGAGCGACAAGCAAGACATGGGCGCATTCTTTGGAGCCAAAATGGAATTTTACAGGCTTCGATCGAGGGTGTTCCTCTTCCCAAATTCCAAGCTTTATTAGACGAATTGAAAGAATTAACCCACCTTCCCCCGAAATTGGTGACTCAAGTTCGAGAAGTGGAAATTGAACGGCTCTATCAGCGCGATCGCGTTTTGCTACGACTGCGGCTGATGCCAACTGAAATGGGAGAGCAAGCAACCCTACAAGTATTACGTGGAGCCGCTTTGAAATTCCATCAACGCCAACAGGTCACGAACTTTAACCGCGACGCTCACACGATCGCTCAAAAACTCTACGAGAAAATGGATGAGTTGCTCAATGCTCAAGCGGCAAGTTCATTCATAACCGATCAATCTCAGTCCGATGTTGTGCCTGCACTCGATCAAGCGTTGCAAATCGTAGAGCAGCACCTCAGTCAACTCCGTACTCAAAATGGTCATAGATGAGCAGTACAGTTGAGCGATCGCACTTCCATCGCATCAGAAACATAGCAAGATCCGCCGAATCGATTCAAGATGGGTCGGATTTTTTCGATCGCGCCTTTCACCTGTTCCGGCGTACAAAATGCAATGATATAGGCCATATCAATTAGAGTGGCATCAGTTTCATTTGTGCCAGAAACCCCACTACTTTCAACATTTCGGATCACAGTGTAGCGATGAATTTCTGACTGTTTCAGGCTTTTGAGGATTTTAGGAAGCTCGATCGAATCTGAAAGAATCTCAATCCGTTTGACAGCGTGCATAGGTTTACCAAAGTAATGTAATTCCGTATTCGTACAGGGGAATGCCGAGCAAAATATTAAATGGAAATGTGATTGCAAGCGCAGCAGAAATGTAAAAGCTAGGATTCGCTTCAGGAACCGTGAGTCGCATCGCTGCGGGAACTGCAATATAAGATGCACTGGCACAAAGAACGGCAAATAAAAGTGCATCACCCGCAGAAAGCGCGATCGCTTTTGCTAAGAAAAGCCCGATCGTGGCATTCAACAAAGGAATCAACACGCCAAACGAAACCAGAAAGAAGCCCGACTTCTGTAAATCCTGGATTCGCTTTGCGGCGACCAATCCCATATCCAACAGGAAAAACGTCAGCACTCCGTAAAACATATCTTGAGTAAAAGGCTTCAACGTGTGCCAGCCCTGTTCGCCCGTGATAAATCCGATCGCAACACTGCCAATTAACAGAAAAACTGAGCCATTCAAGAATGCTTCTTGTAGGACTTCCGACCATTGAATCGATTCCGAATCCCCGCTGCGATCGGTAAACACATTCACTAAGATTAATCCAATAATGATTGCTGGCGACTCCATTAATGCTAACGCTGCAACCATATAGCCATCATATGGAATCTGCAATTGATCCAAAAATGAGCCAGCCGTAATAAAAGTAACGGCGCTAATCGAACCGTAAGTGGCTGCGATCGCGGCTGCATTGTAAGGATCTAAACGAGTTCTTAAAATAAAAAACGTATAGATCGGAACCAGAATTGACATGGAGATCGCGGCTGCCAATGTGATCACAATTGGCTGTGTAATTCCGCTTCTCGCTAGCTCGACACCGCCTTTAAACCCGATTGACAACAGCAAATAAAGCGAAAATAACTTTGGAATCGGTGCTGGAATGTCGAGGTCAGATTTCACCAACACTGCCAGCATTCCTAGAAAAAAGAACAAAACAGGCGGGTTGAGAAAATTGGAAATGATCAGGCTAAAATCCATTCAATTTTTCGATTGGGGTTGCCCGTATAGAATACCGCGTCCACTTGTTCCGACATAGACTCTGCCAAAATTTCAGCGATCGTCATCAAAGATTTTATGAAAAGCGCTAGCCGTCTCTAGATTGATCCCTCAGAATAGACTTATGCTTTCAGTCCTCTTGATTCTCGCGATCGCGCTTCTTCCGACGATTCTGACGTTTCTGCTCCGGCATCGACTGGAACTTCAAGCTCAAGAACGTCTCCAAGCCGCAATGGCAGCAGCCGAACGACAGCAGCTTCAATCTCTGCTACGACTTCCGCCTGATTATCATTATGTTGAAGGTGTGGGCGCGCTGATTGGCGATTTTACCTGCATTTATAATGCGCGATCGCCGTATATTCGCTGCGCGGTCAATCCCACAGGTCCTTGTGAAACATGCCGATTGTATGAATCGAAACTCTAGCCCGCTTCCCACGCCTCACAGTGGTTATCACTGGGATGGCAGTTCCCGCCGCTTTTTTGAGGGCTGGTACTACCGTGTAACGCTGCCTGAAATTGGGCAAACGTTTGCCTTTATGTATTCGATCGAAGATCCGCAAGGGGGGCAACCAACTAGCGGCGGCATGGCGCAAATTTTAGGCATTGATGACGAACATCTATGGCGCACTTTCTCGAATCCGCATGATTTCTGGGCAGCAAAAGATTGTCTGGCGCTTGGACATGCGAGACAGCCCACCGGATTGCTAGCTCCAGATCAGTTCGATCGCACGATTTCCGAAGGCTATCAGGCGACGAATACCTGGCATCAAGGTCGGCTGAAATCACCAGATGGCAAGTTTGCGGAATGGCAGTATTCAATTTCGCCGATTTACGGTTGGGGCGATCGTCAATCGACCGCTAGCTGGCTCTCTTCACTTCAGATTTTTGAACCGGGCTGGCAGATTCTCATGGCGCATGGGTATGCCACCGGATGGATCAATTGGAATGGGAAAGACTATAAATTTGTCAATGCTCCAGCATATGGAGAGAAGAATTGGGGTGGCGCATTTCCAAGTAAATGGTTTTGGCTAAACTGCAATGCTTTTGATAACGAACCAGATTTAGCACTCACAGCGGGTGGTGGGCGGCGCGGCGTGCTGTGGTGGATGGAGTCGGTTGCAATGGTCGGCATTCACTACCGAGGTCAATTTTACGAATTTGCGCCCTGGAATGCCGAGGTCAATTGGGTGATTCGTCCTTGGGGCTATTGGCGGATGGATGCGCGCACTCGGGATTATCGTGTGACGGTTATTGCGACAACTGATCTACCTGGAACTCCACTCCGCGCACCGACGATCGATGGAATGCAGTTTGTTTGTCGCGATACGATGCGAGGACAAGTGACGATCTCGCTATGGGATAAAAGCGATCGCTTAATTCTAGAAGCAACCAGTTCTCTCGCCGGACTTGAAACGGGCGGCTCACCGTGGGATGAGACTTGGGCTTCGGGATGCGGTCAAGTTTTCTAAAAGATTTCATGTGCATCTCAAAATTATCTTGCTATAATCTCGACTTATCCGGGGCTGTAGCTCAGCTGGATAGAGCGAGCGCCTCCTGAAACATCGGGCACCGTAGAGGAAACTCTGCGCGTGAATGTGGTCAAAGTCGGTGAACCCTAAAGGGTAAGCAAACCGTGGTCAAACTCCCAGTGATGGTTAGGGCAGAGAGCCACTAGATTGTTGAGGTCATTGATGATAGCAATAGGTGTGAGGTCTGAAAATTCCTGAATAGGTTTAATGTGGCAAACTTCGTAGTGTTTGTCATATTTACAGACAACACAGCATTTTGGTCTATTAGACTGGCGGTAAATATGTCTAGCGACTTGACGAACCCTAGCGGAATGCTGGTACTTCGCTCTTGCTTTCAGTTCGCTGAGAGTTAAGCGCGTCCAATCTACATATGAAGGGTTACAGTCATCGCAGGTAGTTCTTCTACCGAAAATCTGAATCCTACAATGTTTGCAGCTTTTTGCCTTTGCGGTTTTCTTCTTCGGAAATTTCCGATTGTTGAAGGAAGCAGCACACGAAAGACTACAAAATGCTGGATTGGTAGTTATGCGATCGCAATGTTTGCAATTCATGGGAATACCGAGCCAAGCCTAATCGAAAGTTAGGAAGGTGTAGAGACTAGACGATCACCACCTAAGAGCATTTTTGCTTAAGGTGAAGGTATAGTCCAGAGAGTGGGGAAACTCACACAAATCTGAAGCGCTAGGTCGAGGGTTCGAATCCCGCCAGTCCCGTTACATTTTAGTTCCATTGCATTCAAGGGCTTGCAGTTGGAGAAGCATCAGGTGTTGGAGCGTCAGATGTAGATGGAGTTGGGCTGCTTTGTTCAGGTGCAGTATTGTTTGGATCTGGGCTGGATTGAGTGTTTTCTGATTCTGGCGGAGCAGGATCTCCAGAATTAGGACTTGCTTTCGGAACCCGTTGAGGCTGAAACGGAGAGCCAGAACGGAAGAGAGAACGATCGCTAGAACCAACCCCGATCGCGCTCATCACCGCTGACTGGGTAACTCTCTCTCCAGCTGCGTTTTGAGCAGTCAAGGTCACAGTTTTACTTTCTCCTGCACGTAGCGTATAGGAGGTAGAACCATTCGGCTCAACATTTCCCAAACCAGGCAAAAGCTGGACATCGGTGCTACCTTGAACTGCCCAAGACACAACAATCTGTGCTGATTCTCCTTCTCGCACTGAAAAACTATGTGTAGGTTGACTGGTGGCAGGTACGCCATTGATCGAAAATGCCAGCGAAATTTGTGCAGGCTGTGCAGAGGGAAAGCTCGGTTCAAACTGAGGCTCATTACTTCCTGGCTTAATTGCGATCGCATTGGTTGTATATTCTGCGATCGGCACTTGAGCATCGGCTGCTGATTTTGAGAACAGCTTCAGCTTATATCTCAAAGTTCCCGCCTGATTTGAGACAAAGGGGATATTCTGACAAGTAATCGTCGTTGGAGTAGGAACTTGCTGGAGAGACGCAAACCACGGCAAATTGGGCAATGGCAACTGCCACAATGCAGAAGAATTATTTTTCGCAGCAGCAGTGCGACATCCCTGCTTCGAGTCAGCTTTGACTTTCAACTCTTGCGGAATCGAAGTTGAGAAATCATAGCGAACCGTCTGAACTTCTGCCCCTTCATTTAACTGGGAAATGACAACTCTACCAAGCCTTTCAGGATTGTTCAACTTCCAATTTAATCGCACGGTATCACTTTGCCCGGTCGCATTGAAACTCAAGATTTCTGGTGCTGCGATCGTGGGACGATTAAATCGATACAACACACCTAAGGCAAACAGAGCAGTTCCTGCTCCCATCAATGTCAAGAGAGCGAGCACCCATTTTGGTTGCGGGAGCCAAACTAGCTTGGATTGAGTCAAATAGCGAGAACCTGCATCGGCTAACCCATCCACTGGAATTAAAGTCACTCCAACAAGCGATCGCACTGGCTTTCCTCGGAGTGGACGCTGCCATGAATGATGAGGAAAAGCTTTTAATGTGATCGTCTTCTCCTGACTTGGTGCAAGTTTCAAAACGTTGTCTACTAAATCCGTTTCAACTCGAAATAGGTTGCGTGAATCTTTTACTTCAAGTCTCAAAGTTCGAGTCACATTGCCTCGATTCCGAACCATAAAATCGAAGATGGCAGATTGGTTCGGAATGGTTCGACTTTCAGGAGTCAACCGAATATCGAGATGCGTATCCGGTAACAACTGAATATAAATCACATCCAACATGACCAGATCCGGCGCACCCATTG
Source organism: Leptolyngbya sp. UWPOB_LEPTO1 (assembly GCF_017302695.1). Lineage (NCBI taxonomy): Bacteria > Bacillati > Cyanobacteriota > Cyanophyceae > Leptolyngbyales > Leptolyngbyaceae > Leptolyngbya > Leptolyngbya sp. UWPOB_LEPTO1. The sequence goes on from NZ_JAFLCJ010000005.1 coordinate 257,191, forward strand.
AGATGAGTTGTAAGGTCGGAAAGTAATTTCCAATGGCTGCATCAGCGGGTGGATGCAATGTGAAGTGAATCTCTCCATTGGCTTGAGGATTCAGCGCCAGCTTCTCAGTCAGTTGAATAATTCCAGGGGCATCCTCAGTCGCTTGGCTTAGATACTCGATCGTGAACCAATTTGTCGGAAGTTCCGAACATTTTAAGAAAATTAGATCTGCACTCGCAGATTGATTCGTGACTTGAATCTTAAAAACGACAGATTTTCCCGGTTGAAGTTGATAGGGTGCTTCAGAAGTTGTTTCAGGCGCGATCGTGAAACTCAAAGCTTGCTTTAGCAGACGATGGCGCTGAGAAGGTTGTCTTTTCATCACGTGATTTCCTCCATGCTCAACGTCGAATCAGAAGCAATGCGGTTTAACTCTATTCCTACCAAAATCAAGTGAATCTGTCTCAAGAACATGGCATAACACCCGGAAATACGATCGCTAATTCTGTTTACAATAAATAGCCATACCATCAGGAACCATGCTAGGGATTGACATTCCGCACCTGAATTCCGATGACCCGTCTCCAAGCAGTTTCGTCATATAGATCCCACTTGTTATGAGCAACGATAACCTCAACCATTCTCGATCCGCTCCCGTCCAATCTCAAACCGAGCAGATCGAGAATGGTTCCACCTCGCTTGAGGGAAAGATGCTGAGTGGTAGAGAAGGACAATATGCTATTCAGCATCAACTTCAAACTCGTCCTGGCGTGCGAACTTATGCAGGTAAAGATTTACAGACACAAACTCCAGTCATTATCAAAGAGTACTACTCCTTCTGGTGGACGATTTCCGACATTCAGCAAATCGAATTACAACTTGAACAGCTAGAAGCGATCGACTTTCACAGTGGGGGCGTTCAAGACTTTCGACTATTGGTTCCTCAAGAAAGTATTGCGTCTTCAAAAGATCATCGTTGCTATTTAGTTCTGAAATCGCCCCAATATCGACCGCGATCGCTGCGAAGTTATCTAGAAACACAAGACTATCTCCCGCCGAAAGTCGTTCGCCATTTCCTCTCTCAAGTTTTACAAAGCCTCTGGTTTCTACATAGTCTGGCTCTTTATCTAGAAGACAGTGATGAGGTACAGAAAGGCATCGCTCACGGCAATTTAAACTTAGATAGCATTCTGATTGCGATTGATCCCGCGATTCAGAATACTCAAATTGCGCAATTTCAAGTGTATCTACAGGATTTACAACTGTGGGAAGCGGCAATTTGGCATACGACTCAACCTCAAAGCCAACCCGCCTTCAAAATCAAAAAACAAAAGGATTTGCAAGATCTGGGTAAAATTGCGGCTCAACTGTTGCTCGGAGAACTTGATCTCCCAGAAGCTTGGAATCCGCTAAACGATCCGCGTTGGCAAGACATCCCCCACGACCCCTTAAAGCAATTCATTCAACAACTGATTGGCTCAGAATCTTCCACTTTCTCTGGTGCAAAAGCAGCACGCAGTTGGCTGCTTTCAATTCCTGTTGACGTTGAAGCTTCTCCCACTCCATTCGAGGCAGATCCATTAACAGAAAGAAATTCGGTTCCCGAACTCGAAGAAGATATAGAAGAATCCGATGCCCCCCCGACTTATTTTAAGGTGGCATTCGCGATCGTCTTCTCTGCCCTCATTCTCAACATTGGTGTTCTCTGGATGAGAGGCGAACCTTTCAAAGCTCCAACGTTCAATCAGGTTGGAACCACCCGCTAATTCTCGATGGCTATTTCTTCTCTCGCCGCCCCTGAAATTGTTCAAAGAGCGGCATAAGACTGCCTAGCTGTTCTGCATCAGCGAGTGGACTGCACATTGTCAGAGTGCGTTCACACTTCACCAACTAACTCCCCTACAACTTCCGGTTTCAAATCCTGAACGTTATCCAAAACGATGTGCGCTCCTGCCTGCCTCAATGTCTCGCGATAATCATTCTTTCGTGTCTCCGTCTCCTGCACATGTGGCGGCAAAACGCCCACGGCAAACCACGATCGCGCATGATCTCTTTCCCTCGCCTGCGAGATCGTGTACATATCCGCCACCGTATCCCCGACATAAATCACCGGGCACTCACCACAATCCAATCGTTCTAGGGTCAAAAACAACCCCGTCGGATCTGGCTTGCCGGGTGCATCCTCCATCGCAATCAACACAGGCTCTACCAACTCCAATCGCTGCTCAAGCACATACCGAGCCGATCCCTGGGTTGCCCCACTAAAAAACCCCCAAGCGATCCCTGCCTTCGTCAGCGACTCCAAATAAGCGGCTTCTAGCAACAAAGGCTCCCCGCAAATGTATCCATTCCAGTTCACCGGATCTGTACCTCGATACCGAGACTGAAAAAATTGCACGATCGTCGAATACGCTAATGTCACTTGCTCGCGCGCCTGTCCTTGCGCCTCAAAATGCCGAAAAATTAACTCTTGTGACGCTTCCCAATCATTATTCCAGACCCCCTCGCCCTTCAGCGCATCAATCTCCTGTGACGATGGACGAAATGCCCCATCGGTAAAATGCTCCACCGTATCTGCCAATGCTCGCCGATACGACCCGCTGACATCTCGCACAACCCCATCAATATCGAATACCACAGCCACCACAGTTTTCATCCCCCAGAATTCTTCTCAAGAGATTTCTTATCATCTATCAAAACAGTACGGTAGAATAGCTGATCGTAGTAATTTACGCTTGGGACTGCGCTGGAGGTCGGATTTGACAAAGTTTATTCTAAAAGTTCTGTGGCTCGACGAAAACGTTGCGCTGGCAGTCGATCAAGTGGTTGGAAAAGGCACAAGCCCGCTCACCTCTTATTTCTTCTGGCCCCGGAACGACGCATGGGAACAACTCAAGACTGAATTAGAGAAAAAGCACTGGATCTCAGAAGTCGATCGCGTTGAATTGCTGAATAAAGCAACTGAAGTGATCAACTACTGGCAAGAAGAAGGCAAAAACCGCCCCATGGCGGAAGCCCAATCGAAATTCCCAGAAGTCACCTTCACGGGTAGCGCCTGAGCTGAGCTATCTCTAAACCTAGCTTTGTAAGAAAATAACTCCTAACTTCAATTTCGCAAGTTAGGAGTTATTTTTAGAAATCGCCGCAAATGCAACAATTCTGTCTATGATTCAGAAGAAGCTTGTGACAAAAGAATTGTGAGTTTTACAATGATTTGCTACCGTTTATTACAGAACCTTTACATATAGAGTTTCACAGCGCTGATTTCTCACGGTTATACACAATTTTAATTTAAGGCAGGTAGCTTCATGTCAATGACGATCGCCCCAGACCAGGTAGAGCGGATTGTATGGAACCAGCATCACGACCCCTTCGAGGTGCTTGGTCCTCATGCGATTGAGCAAGATGGTAAAACCGTCTGGGTCGTGAGAGCCTATCAGCCGAATGCAGATTCTGTTTCAGTCATCCTGCCTGAATCTCGCACCGAATACCCGATGCAATCGCTGCATCATCCGCATTTTTTTGAATGTACGATCGATGTGCCCGAACTCGCCAACTACCAACTTCGCCTCAAATCCGGCGATCGCGATCGCGTCATCTACGATCCCTACGCCTTCCGCTCTCCTTTCTTGACTGAATTCGACCTTCACCTCTTCACCGAAGGCAATCACCACCGCATCTACGAAAAACTCGGCGCACACCTGACGACCCAAAATGGGATCGCTGGAGTCTACTTTGCCGTCTGGGCACCTAACGCCCGCAACGTCTCTGTTCTCGGCGACTTCAACAACTGGGACGGACGACAACATCAAATGCGGCGTGGCTCGACCGGAGTATGGGAACTCTTCATTCCCGAACTGACTGTTGGCGCTCACTACAAGTACGAGATCAAAAACCAAAACGGTCACATCTACGAAAAATCCGATCCTCACGGTTTCCAACAAGAAGTCCGTCCCAAAACTGCCTCGATCGTGACTGATCTCGATGACTACACCTGGCACGACGAAGACTGGCTCGAAAAACGTCGCCATACTGACCCTTTAACCAACCCAGTCTCCGTCTACGAAGTGCATCTCGGCTCTTGGCTCCATGCCTCCTCTGCCGAACCTGCTCTTTTACCGAATGGCGAATCCTCTCCCCCTGTCATCGTCACCGACCTCAAGCCTGGGGCACGGTTCCTGACCTATCGCGAACTCGCAGACAAACTTATTCCTTACGTCAAGGAACTTGGCTTTACCCACATCGAACTCCTACCCATAGCCGAACATCCCTTCGACGGCTCGTGGGGTTACCAGGTCGTCGGACACTATGCCTGCACTTCCCGCTTCGGAACCCCCCAAGATTTCATGTATTTTGTTGATCAATGCCATCTCAACGGCATCGGTGTCATCGTTGATTGGGTTCCCGGTCACTTTCCCAAAGACGGACATGGACTTGCCTTCTTTGATGGAACTCACCTCTACGAGCATGCCGACCCCCGCAAAGGTGAACATAAAGAATGGGGCACTCTCGTCTTCAATTACGGTCGTAACGAAGTTCGCAACTATCTGGTTGCCAATGCACTCTTCTGGTTCGACAAATATCATATTGACGGAGTGCGAGTTGATGCTGTTGCCTCAATGCTCTACCTCGACTACTGCCGCAAAGACGGAGAATGGGTTGCAAACCAATACGGTGGACGCGAGAATATCGAAGCCGCGGATTTCCTGCGTCAGATGAATCATCTTCTCTTCAGCTACTTCCCGGGTGCATTATCGATCGCTGAAGAATCTACGTCTTGGCCGATGGTTTCCTGGCCAACCTACGTCGGCGGTCTAGGATTCAATCTCAAATGGAATATGGGCTGGATGCATGACATGTTGGACTACTTCCACATGGATCCCTGGTTCCGCCAATTTCATCAAAACAATCTAACGTTCAGTATTTGGTATCACCACAGCGAAAACTTCATGCTGGCGCTTTCCCATGATGAAGTCGTTCATGGCAAAAGTAATATGATCGGCAAAATGCCTGGAGACGAATGGCAAAAATTTGCCAATCTTCGCTGCCTCTATGGTTATATGTTTGCCCACCCTGGTAAAAAGACGCTATTCATGAGCATGGAATTTGCTCAATGGAACGAGTGGAATGTTTGGGGTGATCTAGACTGGCATCTCCTTCAATACGAACCCCATCGCAAACTCAAGCAATTTTTTACTGTTCTCAACTCTCTCTACCGATCTGAACCCTCTCTCTATGCCCAAGACTTTTCTGAAGCAGGCTTCGAGTGGATCGACTGTAGTGACAACCGTCACAGTGTAATATCTTTCATTCGCCGAGATAAAGATTCAGGCGATTTCATCGTCGCGGTTTGCAACTTTACTCCTCAACCTCACAGTCACTATCGAGTCGGTGTGCCTGAAGCGGGATTCTACACTGAACTCTTAAATACTGACGCTCGTGATTTTGGCGGAAGCAATATGGGGAATCTAGGCGGTAAATGGTCAGACGAATGGGCTTATCATAATCACCCTTATTCAATCGATCTCTGTCTTCCACCCCTATCTACCCTGATTCTTAAACTCGATCGCCAAAAATCACGAACCCTAAGCTCCTGATAAACAGCTCATTCACAAGGGTTTCCTTGCCGATTGGGACGATTCTCTCCTAACCGAGTCGTCCCAAGTAAGTTAGAAACAAATACGCAGCGTTTGCGTGATCCACCAGATATAGGCAACAGTGTTACACGTCCACCGAGTCGCCCATTCGCTGCTGACAACTCACCACGATGATTGAAGACCATCTTGTAGACATTGCCATCTTTGATCAATGTGGTGTCTGCATCCGCAAGCGAGAGCTTGACACCATGATTAAGAGTCTGCCAAGTTTGTGCCATAGGACTGGAATTCGCCGGATGTATCGCCCATTCAACCGGATAGTCTTGCCGCTTAAAACTTATTTGGTAATCAATATGCTTCTGTTTGGCTGTACTCTGTGCTTGCCGAAAAATGCTTTCTACCTGACTTTGTGCTGAGGTTAACTGTTGATTGCTCAGCCATGCCAGAAAAGCTGGTACTCCAATTACAGCCAGAATGCCAGAAATTGCTAGGGCGACACCTGCTTCAATCAGTGTAAACCCACGCCTAGAAATCTGATTTCTACTCTTCATGAAAGCAACTTAATTCTTAATATCTTGAAGTCCATCTAAATCCAGGCGAGTTACCTAAATAACTGCCTGCAAATTCTTCTAATATTTATTCACGATGTTCTATTAGGTGGACACTCGCTGTCTGATGCTTCTTCCGCTGCGCCTAGTAAGGTTGTGACCTTAACACAGCGCCTTGGATTTGCGCTGCGAGTTGTTCCAATCGTGACTGTATAGAGCGGTTGATCTGCCGCTGGCACTGGTAGGTTAGTCGTAATCACACCGCCATAGATATTAAATATTAATGGAGGTGGAGAAGCAAAATTGCCCTGCGCTACTGAAAGTCTGAGTGTAGAAGCATCTCCTAGATTTTCCCATGCGGTAATTTTTGTACGATCGACCACCGGAGCGCTCGTGTCGGAAATAGGGATAATCGCATATCTCAGTGATTGCCCAATTCGATTCTCAAACACGACCGCTTGAGCTACTTTTGTACGACTCGCTTTAGATTGAGCGTTACGAATTGCTTGAGAAACCTGCGCTCGAGCAGCACTGACGCGCTGTTGGTTCACAAAGGCTGACCAGCTTGGTACAGCGATCGCGAACAATATGCCAGTGATGATGATGACAACTAAAACTTCAATCAATGTAAATCCATCTGTACTCGATCGTGAATTCAACAAGCTTCGCCTTTTCATAACATTAAGCACCATTGTAGTGAGGGAACTATTCTGTTTTACTCGTTACACCACGAGTCAGCACACGGGTTTCCAAAGAGACGGGCATAACAGGACGGGTTAGATTCACCCCTGCAATACCGGGTCTACCAACAGCATCACCTTGAATCCGGATGACCACTTCCTGGTTGAGTGTGCCTCTATCGTCCGTTCCTTTCACATAAACGTAAAACCCACGTGGCGGTTCATTACTTGCTGAAGCTCCTCGCTTCGGAGTTAACTGATATCCCTGTATCTCAAAGGGCTGTGCCTTATTACCTGCAGCGTCATATAGTCCAATTTGATCAACAAAATCTGTAAGAACAAGACTCGTGCCATCAGGTCTCTGAGTCTCTTTGTCTTGTAGAGATACAGGCGTGGATGTTGTCATTGTGGATTTATCGAGTGGCCAAGCAACGAAATCCGTTTCTTTGCGAATCGGATCTATCCATCCCCTAGTGGTCTGAGGAGGAATTTGAGTACCACCTTGGGTGGTGAATTGCGGTAACTCATAGCGCCTAATCCTAGCTCGACCGAGGACACCTGTTGTCTGCTCCGAATTTAAAGAGTAAACGACAAGACTGTACATTCTCCCTGAGAGGCAAGGAACTCCCTGGATTGCTGCTGGAAGAGTCTGTGGATTGGCAAAACTATCAGCATTACTTTGACAACGATCTTTCAATACTTGCGGCAATGGGTCAACTCGCCAAAATGCTAATACCGGAGTATTACGAGAGTTCTCAGAAATACTTGTGGGTAAATACTTCCTCAACCCAGGACATGCCAAAGCTGCAGAGCCATCAAGCAGGCAGTTACCATCATAAACATAAACTGCCTCTCGTACGTCTCGTGCAATGTAGTCAATGGCCGCCTGCAAATCCCTTTGTGTATCGCTTCGAGCAGCTTCTCGCAGATTAGCCTGAATGAGTTGAACAACAAGAATCAGCAGCCCAGCCGAAATTATTCCCCCAATCACCATTGCAACGAGAAGTTCTAGCAATGTGAACCCACTAGCTTTAGTTTGAGGATAGACCAAGTGCAACCAAGTACGCCGTTGAAAAAAAGCTCTAGACATAATGTAACGATACAGTTGTGATAATTTCTAGCAAGCGCCTGTGGTTAGACCAGCTTCTGGCTGGCACAGTTTGTGATAAAGCTCCAGATTCCTGCCGTCAGTACTTCGGACAATCGTTGAATACAAGACTGCTAAGGGGCGATTAAGTTGATTGCCCAATCCATTTGTTGCTCGTAGTGAAGCTGGCTCAGTTTTACCTTTTCCGCTAATCAATACTGGTTCTGCCACAGCTGCATATACGCGAACTCCCATGACAAATGCAGAAAGATTCTGATCAGCGTTACCTTGGAACCGATTTCCGTCTTGATCTAAACCTTGGCTACGGAAAGTTTGCATTAGGTAATCTGCTTGACAATCGCCATTGGTGTCGATTCGGATGAAAGCATTGACTGGACGGGATGAGGTGCCGTTTAAAGTGGCTACATCATTACCAGTAGTTCCAGTTCCACAATCGCGAATCGACACTACCTTGTCGCCTGAAGCTTTAGCATTAGGTGCAGCAGGAAAATTGCCTGAAGTTTGATTTCTCACATCTGTCTCTGTTGCGCCCGTTGAATAAGGAGGAAGTAGATTAAATTGAGAAGCTCTCACTTCATTTCGCTCTACTAAGGTGCGAACTCGATCGATTTCCCCTTGAGCAAGTTTGAGGGATTGCTCTGCGCGCTGAGTCTGAACACGTGTTGCAACGGCCCAAAAGATTGGAGGGGAGATGCTCACAACAGTAATTGAAATAATTACGATTGCAAGCAGTCCTTCAATCAGAGTCAAACCTTGCTCTGTCCTAGACAGTTGTGGGTTGTTTTGATACGCTCCTAGCCTTTGCTTGAATTGTGCAGAGGTAAATGACCACGGTTTTATAAATTGATGGTTCGGCATTCAGTCTCTCCTCTATTTAGGACAGTTCGTTGAAAGGCTAAAAGCCGTTTTTGCCGCTTCGCACAGAGAGGTGATGTAAGGATCGTTTGCAGGCGGCTCGACGTAGAACTCACTGCGATTCTTACTTGAACTTACGAATCGAGATGCTGCTGGACCTGCAGCACTCAACTGAAGCCCTACATCATAACCCCAATAACGTGGTGGAGCGTTGTAGTAATTGATGTTTTCATCTCCTCTGTTGGTTGTATCTCCCGGTTCCAAGTTCTCAAGTTCATAGGGGGCAGTAGCATAGTTCGTATATTGGAGTTGAATGAAAGATCCTGCAAAATGCATTGCCTGTCCTCCCCAATTCTCTAAAAATCGGGGGAAGTTGTGTAGTCCTCCATATCCTTGCTGTGGGCGAGAAGGGCTAATGCCGCTCACAATAATCGAATTGACTCGAGAAGGGGTTGCAGTAACAGTTCTTCTATTTCCACCACTATTACCATAGGCAGAGTATGGATTAGAAAATGCAATATTGTACGGCACAGGTGGAAGCAGTTCGTCCCGTCTGAGACCTGCTGGATTTGTTGAACGCTGAGGTGGAGTTTCTTCTGGGCGTGATGCGTCTAGTGAACTACTAGTCTTATCTCTAGGACGAGCTACGAGAGGCTGACCCGTACGAGAGATCTTAATTGGAGCGGCGAAATCAACCCAGCTACCCTCTGCATAGTTGTTAGAACTGCTTCGACGAGGGGCTGTTGCATTATATCGAGAGTTCTCCCGCACCCAGTCCCATCCGGTATTACGGTTACCGTCTACCTTATTACCATTATTGTCTGCAGGATTACCCAATCTGGTTGAAGGACGATTTTGATTGTGAAAAGAGGTGAAATTTGCAGTTCGACACCCAGGATCAAATAGCCCTCTACTCGGCTGATGATAGTATGAGCGACTTGCGCTTGGGTTACCAAAATCAGAGATGCTACTAAAATCTGGAACCGGATAGGCATTACTTGCGAAGCCGGATGTATTGATGGCGCTTCCATTGAACTGCACAAACATATCAGAAATGGTGCCGTCGCAGAAGTTGTTTGACAGGATTGAAATACTATCTGCTAGGACTTCTGATGGTCGCCAACGATCGCTGCTGGGTACTGCGAACTTGGTATCACGTCTAGTAGCGTTGTTTCGATCGCCAGTGTAAAAATCGGTGCCGTTATATGCTCTACTATCTGGCAGCAGTTGCGTAAATTCTTCTAGCCGAGTGCCAATTGTGTCATCTGTGCCATCCTGATGTAAGTTGAAATCGCCCTGAATGTACGCAGGTTGATCTGTAAAGAAAGATAATCCGCGATTGTTGTCTACTGCATCTACAATGACTCCCTCAAAACTTCGATTTCGCATCAGTTGCGCGCCATTTCGTAAGCGGAACCCGTGGATACGACGATCGGGATCAGGATATTCATCAATTGCTTTGGTTGATATACCATTGCTTCCAACCTGTGGATCAACAGGTGCAGCAGGATTACGTACATCCATTTTACAACTCGTTCCTGAGCAGCGTGGTCGAGAGATGGCATCTTCTCGAACTGCATCCTCACGAAAGCCATAAACGATGCCACTTAGCGGCAGCCAAGTATTGTTCTTTGAACCAAATCTTGTACTCCGAAGCATCCCCAAATCAATGTCTAAGGATCTTGTGAGCATGAGCTGACGACCATCGAAGAAGGCACGATCGAGGAAAGGAATCGCGATTCTATCTAACTCGTTCACATTCCCTTCTTTAGGAATCAGGATGAGATTTGTTGAGTAATTCGCTCTAGTATTGCTAACGGCACTGTCAAAGGGTCGAACACTGCCGGGTGCAAGATAGGGGATTTGCCACTCATCTAGTCTTCTAGGGGTTAGAGCGACATCTGCAACAGAGTAATCCTCAATCGGAAAGACTGGCTGGTTTTCAATAGGTCTCCGACTGAGAAGACTGCCAGGTGATGTTGCTGAGAAAGGGACACTTGGATACCCTGCTCTTCCTGGAGCTTTTGTGTCGCTGATCCGTTTGAACTGAGACTTCATGCTTTCAAGGTAATCATCAAGGTAATCATCCCGTCTAGCCGAGTTTGGAGGCTCGCTCAGAGGAGCCTCTCCATTTCCAATGTAAGGTTCTTGAAGAGGTTGTCCGTGGTACGTATCTTTTTCTCCATAGCGATCATGATTTACTTCTGGAAACAGGTAGTAAAGCGATGGAAACTTGGGTAGAACGGTATTTCCACGATCGCTAATTGTTCCACAAAGTCGTGAAAGAGCCAGCCTATATTGAGAAAAACGAGTTCGTGTACGATCGTCAGATGAACGAAAATAAGTAGGGAAATCTTCAGGTGGAGCAGAACTCAGCTTGCCCTCGGCTAGAACAGTTGAGGCTTTCTGCTGAATTGAGGAAGGAATGCGATCAATGCTGAGAGGTAGGTCATCACCATTCAGCGTAAATTGATCGGGGTCGCAAGCCGTAGGCAAGCTTTGGAATGGATTACTGGGAGCATCTGGGTCTGCCACAGAATCTGGAGTGATGATGGCATATTCTCCAAATATCGTTGATTCTCGGAATCCAAAGGTACGATCGCGGCGGATTTGATGATTCAGCATAATCATTTCTGCCATACGCATCTCGTCCATGAATTGTTGACTATCAGGCGCAAGATTTTTGCCGCTTGAAGACAGTAGATATGCGCGTAACGCCCCAATAAAGGCTTCGGGTGGAACCTCTTGATAATCTTTGAGGCGATATTGTGCACGAAAGGGAGGATTGGAAGGCTGTGGCGTTGCTGGCGCTGCTGGCGTTGCTGAATAGTTATAAGTTCTCAGGCGCTCTTGAGGAAGAACTTCTGGATTACTGGTCAAGGGTCTGCCATCACCGCTTACGATAGTGCCATCCATGAGCAGCCGTAGATCATCTGCTAGCACTGCCATCAACCTTCTAGTAGATCCAGAAAGCGCTCTATCATTTGCCGGATTGCTAGGATCAAATTTCTGGATTTCGTTAATGTTGTAAGCCAACATCCCGATCGTGCAAGCTGCTGTCTGTAGATAAGTCTTATCAGCGATGCTGAGTTTGTCATATCCTTTGGTAGCAACATCAGCCAGTGCCCGTTTCAAGCTTGAGTAATCTCCCCACATCGACAGTTTTGGATAGGGGTGAATGATTGTGTCGTTTGGCGTTGGCGGAAATGCTCCAGTTTTTGGATTGCCGTTGGCATCTTTTTCATTTGGGTTGTAATCGCCTGCAAAATTTGCGAGGTTATCTAGTGCCTTACGGAGGGGACTATCTGTATTCTCGATCGCAGCTTTGAAGTTGCTAGCGTTTCCGGCTGGTGTATTAAATTCCCAACCATTTGTGCCGACACCTGTAAAGAAGTTGGTTAAGAGAGAGCCATCCGTTGCATTGTCTGTACCCTTGAAGTTAAAGGATTTAAAGGTCAGCGACTGGCGAAGAGTGAGTAGTGTTCCAGGATGGACAGTTGTCGCAAGACATGCGACAGGATAATCCTTCTCATCAGATTCAGAATGATAGATAGCAGTACTTTGGACAGCAGATAAATTATCTCGCAAAGTACGACGATGCAAAGCGATATGGGAAGTCTGTCCAACTGCCGTAGTTGATGCAGAAGTTACAGGGTAGGGTTTAACCGTTGGTGGATAAAGTGGATCACCTTCATGCTCGTATACATTCTGGTCGATAAATCTACCAGGATCACCACTCGGACTGCCAACATAGCCATCATTGTTCTTGTCTTCTGGAGCGTACCACGTGAATAGGTTACCAAGTTCTAGACGCTGTCCAACGAGAATCCGCATCCCTACAGCACGTGCTCGCCGTTCCCAGTAGCCATCTAGACCTAAGTTAGAAGCTTCTTTGTCAATCGCATCTGCTTCACTCTTAAGCAGGGCTGCATTTGAATCATCAGGCGGGATAGGCTTACCGTAATCTCCAGGTGGAATCGTGATATCTTTTCCATATCTAGGTTTCGGTCCCCAGCGATCATCAGCACGATATAGGTCATCTACATAAGGAGCAGGTTGGGTGCTCGCGTAGATGCGCTGATCTAGCTTCTGTGGAGGACTATGCTTAGAGATACCGAAATCAGGAAGACTCTGTTTGGCAGTATTCAAGTTAGCGCCTCGATTGGTTCGATCCGTCGCTGACATGCTTCTGTATCCGTCTTCTAAAAGCACAACTTCGGGATCGAGAGTGATATTAAATGGATTGGTAGCCTTACTGGAGCTTGTACCCACTTCTAGCGTTGCCCAATTTCGATTATCTTGGGGTTGATTGCTATGAAGGTGAATCGTCGCGCTGCCGTTTTGATTTCCATCTTTTACCATTCCAGATGTCACTAGACCCAATAGATTTCGGTTCGTTTCCCCTGGTTGTGTTGGTCTTGTGTCAGTGACCGTAATCTCTGAAGAGTCAGGATAGTATAGGCAGGATGCAGGTGAGCTAATTAGATAGGCAGAAAAGTTGGTTCCCCCAACGATAAGACTCCCTTCGGTGTGCATTGCACCATTCCAATTAAATGTAGCGCCAGGGTGAATCTCTAAATCGTGACGAAACCAGGCTCCCCACTTGTTGCCACGATTCATTTGGCGATCTTGAGTAAATTCTAAAGTCGCTTTTGTGTCTTTTGAATTTCCTGGAATGACCAGCGCATCAACTTGAAAATTTTTACGGAGAATAGCAGTGGACACCTTATCATCAAACCATCCGTCTGGCCCTGTCGCTTTGCCGCCTCTCTCGCTGATGTTACATCCTAGTGCTCCGTCAACACTGAGGGGGGCTTGTCGCACATACATTGCCTTCGCTTTGTCCTCATCTTTCATTTTTAACAAGCGAGTGGCAATTTTTTCAGTTTTTGTATTGCTTCCTGTCCCTGTGGTCTGTGTTGGAGGGGTGTTTAAAATGATTGAGTAAATTGTGGTGGAATCTTTAGACGGATCAATCTTGCCATCTCCATCCGTATCCGTTTGAAAAGCCCACATATTTTGAGCTTTGCCATCTTTGAAGATCCGACGTTCATCCGGAAAAGTGTATGGATCGATCGTGGCTTTACCATCTTTATCTCTTAGCCGAATGCTGCCAAAAGCTCCGCCCTGACGATCCTGTCCGTTGTTGAGCAGCATTGCTTCCAAAGTGTCTTGTGCAGGCACACCACTGGGGAGTCGAGAATCTTTTGTAGAGTCAAAGAGGTACTCAAGTTTGGAGCGAGCGCGATCAATTGCTGGAGTTGCAGCGTTATAGATAACGCGTTGTTGTGCTTCTCCAATCACCTGGATATTGCGATTATAGGCACGGAACGTCAGTGCTCCGACAGTGAGCGCTACGACCAAAATCAACAGAACTGTTGTTGGCAAGATAAAGCCTGCTGTTGAGAGGTTGCCTCGCCGTTGATATCGCAGAACATAGCGGAGAAGGCGATGAACAAAGGTCTTTGTAATCTTGCGGTAGAGACTTCCAAGACGGTGAAAGAAACCCTGGAGATTAAGTTTGTGATTTGACATAGCTGCTGAGTTGGCAGAAAAAAGTGACGATCGTGCGGTACTCGATCGGAAGGGGAATTCACGATCGCAGATGAGCATTCACAGGGGCAACTAATGCTAAATCGACGAAACCTACTAGTTAGATATCGTCCAATATTTGCCCGTGGAATAGTCAAGTCAGAGCTTTGTAACTTTGTCAAAACTCTATACTTTGGTGGAGCTTTCTCTACTGTCTTCATAATTGAAAGCAGAGTCAACCGAGAAGACACGCGCTCAAATCGAACGAAGTTGAGACAGTTCCGATAAGCTACGGAAAAACTCAGATAAGCCCTAGGTAGATTACGGAGATTGTCCCGAATTCTGGGTTGAAGAAGAAAGCGAGAGAAGTGGATGCAGGTATGTTACCCATTTCATCGGGGATGACCACCAGGGATTGGAGAATTAATGGATTAAAAATAAAACTGGAGTTGAGCTATTCGTTGCTCAACTCCAGTTTGCGAAGTGTAGACATTACCGCAAGAACACCTAAAATCAGCGATCGGAGGGTCAATTTTTGTCTTGCAAGAATTGACGATTGCGAATTAGTCTATCGGGTTTTGGCAGATGAATTACAGGCGGCTGAGATCGATTCCAGCTTCTTTGGCAAAAGCGTCTAGGCTCTTGTGCTCTAGAGTTTTGATTGCCTTAGTTGAAAGACGTAGTTTGACCCAGCGTTTCCCACTTTCCCACCAAATTCTTTTGACTTGCAGGTTTGCTTCTTGTAATTTTTTCGTGCGACGGTGGGAGTGGGATACTGCCATTGCGTTGTTGGCTTTCTTGCCAGTCAGTTGACATCGACGTGCCATAGTTTGGTCTCCGATTGATTCTAGATTAGGATTTCTCACAGCCTTCTATTATATGCAATTGAGGGCTTTTGGCAAAAGTGAGATTAGTTTAGAGTCGTGAGGGCACGATCGACCGCCGCGATCGCGCGATCGATTTCTTCAGAAGTGACGATAAGCGGCGGGACGAATCGCAAGACTTTTGGACCCGCAGGGACGAGAAGAGCGCCTTCTTGGATGGCAATTTTGACGATGTCGGCTGCAGTGAAAGTGCTGTCGGAACTGAGTTCTAGACCGTCAATGAGGCCCCAACCGCGAACGTCGGAGATTAAATGAGGAAATTTTTGGGCGAGTTGGATGAGTCCTGAACGCAGTTGTTCGCCACGAGCTTGAACGTTTGCCAGAAGGTTCTCGCGTTCGAGTGTGTGGCAGACGGCAAGAGCAACAGCACAGGCAAAGGGATTACCGCCAAAAGTGCTAGCGTGATCCCCTGCGCTGAAGACGTTGCAATGAGATTTGCAGAGCATTGCACCAATGGGAACTCCGCCACCCAGACCTTTCGCAGATGTGAAAATGTCAGGTTCGATACCGAGATTCTCGTAACCCCAAAGTTTACCGCTGCGACCCATGCCGACTTGGACTTCGTCCATGATTAGGAGAATGCCTTTTTCGTCGCAGAGTTGGCGAACGGTTTGGAAATAGGCGCGATCGCCAGGACGAACTCCTCCTTCACCTTGTAAACCTTCGAGCATGATTGCTGCGACTTGAGGTTCGTTGCGATCGAGATCCGCGATCGCGCTCTTCAACGCTTCAACGTCATTGTAGGGAACGTAATGAAAGCCAGGGACTAGTGGATCAAAGTTTTGTTGATATTTGGGCTGTCCAGTGGCGGTGATGGTGGCAAGGGTGCGCCCGTGGAAACTCGCATTCGCGGTGATGATGATGGGATGAGTAATGTTACGAACTGTGTGAGCGTATTTGCGGGCAAGTTTGATGGCAGCTTCGTTGGCTTCAGCGCCGGAATTACAGAAGAAAGCGCGATCAGCACATGAATGCTCAACGAGCCATTTGGCGAGGTCACCTTGAGGGGTGTTGTAATAGAGATTGGAAATGTGGACAAGAGTTTGAGCTTGTTCGGTGACGGCTGCAATCATAGCGGGATGAGCGTGACCGAGAGTGCAGGTAGCAATTCCAGCGACGAAATCCAGATATTCTCGTCCTTGGTCGTCCCAAACTCGGCAGCCTGACCCACGCACAAGGGTTAGGGGAAAGCGGGCGTAAGTAGACATGACGTATTCGTCGAATTCTGCGCTGGAGAAGGGGGAGGATTTTACAAGGGTTTCTGGACTCACTGGCTTTTATCCTTGAATTTGGGGTGAAAAGAACATATTAATAGAAGTCTTTCGGGAGTGGGGAAAGGAATGAACTTTACGATAGAAGTTTGCTGACTTTATTTCATGAAACGGACATCTATATTTCGTGAAGGTTACGGTAAGCAAAGTTTGGAGAATGTTCTGAAACTGCTGAGCGATTTCTCTAAATGACGCGATCGCTTCCCCCATCCAGTGGCACTTGTGCTCCTGTCGTTTTGGCAAAGGTTTTACCCGCCATTGCTGCAACCATGATGGCGACCTCGTGCGAGGTGATTTCAGTTTTTAGGAGATTGCGAGTTTTATAAGCGTCTACCGTGAGTCCATAACGGGCAGCTCGACTTGACAGGACTTCTTCGCTCCAAATGCTTGTATCGTATACGCAGTCAGGATGCACCATATTGACTCGAATTCCAAAGGGAGCGAGTTCTAAAGCCGCGATTCGAGCGAGTTGAGTTAGTCCAGCTTTGGCAACGGAATAGGCGGCGGCTCCGGGTCCAGGGGCAAGGACATTGCGAGTTGCGATGATCACGATCGCAGGATCAATACCCTGTTTGAGAATCGGAATGCAGGCTTGTAAAAGTTGCTGATGGCTGGTGAGATTGACCGCTAAGCTTTGTTCCCAGATATCGGCAGAGAGATCCTCAATCAGTTGACTGCTTGGGAAGATGCCTGCGTTGGAGACCAAGATATCGAGTCCACCAAAGCGACGAGCTGCTTCTGTAACCGCATGATTCAAGATATGCGGTTCAGTCACATCGCCTTGAATACCGACAAAATCTGGTTTGTTCATTTGTTCAACGATCGCAGGGTTCAGATCGAGTCCGATTACGACTGCGCCTAGCGATCGTAGATATTCTGCACAAGCCCGACCAATGCCGCTGGCTGCTCCAGTTACAAGCGCAATTTTTCCCTGAAATTCAGGTTCAGCTTTTGCTTTTCCCAGTTTGGCTTGTTCTAATTCCCAGTACTCCATGTCGAATAGATCGTTTTCGGGTAAGGCTGTCCACCCTCCCAAAGTTTCGCCTGCCTGAATGGCTCGAATGGTGTGGTCTACAATGTCAGTCGTGATTTGAGCAGCTTTGATACTGCGGTCAAATGTGAGCGTTCCATAACCACTCCAGACTGCCCAACGTGGTGCGGGATCGAGACATGTCAAAGACCCATTGGTATGACGATCGAAGTAATTCCGATATTGTTTGGCATAGGTGTGAATGTCGGTTTCCGGGTCTGTTCCCAGGATCACTGGAATAGGTTTGGTGCGGATCACGTGATCGGGAGTGATCGGGCCTCTCGTGGCGATCTCGTTTACATTCGTCAGTCTGGAGAATCCGACGGCTTCTGCAGTTTGATTGAACTGTGCGAGCATCGGTTTGCCCTGGACTTGAGAAATGGTTTTGCGGATCGTGGCTAGCGTGATCCAATTTGGATCTGTAGCGGGGGCTGTAGCGGGTGTGCTCACGCCTTGATCTGTGAGGTATGTTTCAGCTTGGGTGACGAGATGAATCATCTGATCGTAGGCATCACGGGCTTTGTCGGCAAAGGTAAAGATGCCGTGGTGCATGAGGATCATGCCGTCATAATTGTCCCAGTTGAGATTGTGAGTGATTTCCCAAATTTTGCGGGCTAGGATAAAACCTGGCATGACGTAGGGGATGACCAAGATACGATCGCCGTACAATTCTCGAATTCGGGCTTCTCCGTTTGGGCTGTTTGTGATCGTGACGACTGCATCGGCATGGGTGTGATCGACATAAGCGAACGGGATAATGGCATGTAAGATCGCTTCGACTGAAGGAGTTGGAGCGTGGGGATTGAGCATTGCTGCTCGCTGCTGAGTCACCATTTCGGAATCGCTCAGGTGCTCTCGCTCGGCTAATCGCTTTAATACTTCTAATCGAACAGGAGCAAATCCTGCTGCTTCAATGGTGGCGAGATCCCAACCGCTGCCTTTAACGTAGAGAACTTCTTCTAGATCACCAAAGAAATTGGGAACCGTGGCTTTAACAGAAGTGTTGCCTCCTCCGTGCAGCACCAAGTCCGGTTCTCGTCCCAGGAGTTGCGAGGTGTAGACCCGCATCGCTAATGGATCGCTGGCAAATGTCTGAGCAATGGTATCGTCCCATTGATTTTTCATAGCTCTATCGCTCCTGAGTCTTTACAGCAGGTTTTACCTGCAGAAGTTCAGGTTCTCAGCCTAAATTGAAAATGTCAATCTTCTGAAGATGGGCGATGAGGGACTCGAATCCCTGATATCCCCTTGGTCAGGAGGAATCATTCGACACTGTTGGGTTGTTAACAACATTAGAACTACTTGAGTACTCATATGCCTAAGTCGTTTCTCTACTGAGATGAAACTTGGCGCTACGATCGCAGTTAATTTTGATGAATTGCAACCGATTGAGGCTCACCTTTAAGAGAGACTGATCGATATGACCTATCCTCTATTGAATGAATGACCTATGAATATAGAAAACGATTCTAGCGATCTTGTTGCTGATATTCTGGAACGCTTTCAAACTCTGATCAATGAAAACCTCAGCGAAGATGAGATTGAAGCTCGCCTCAAAACGGATTTTACAGAGGAAGAGCAAAAGATTATCAGTGAGACTTTTTTGAGCCTGCTCGAAGCAGGGGAGACCGAGCGCCACTTTCCATTAGATGGCTGAAGGGATAGAAGTAATATCGCGAAATTCGATTCCTACTTTGAGTCTTGCTGCTTTTGCATGAGGATCTCACTCAGAATTGCCTGAATTGACAGCACACAGAATGAGTTGGCAGAAAAAATCGTTGCTGACCTATGTGCACAGATGCAAGTCATATCACAAGGCAACGCCTTGCTCTCCCCGGTTTGGGATTCTATTCCCTTTACTATGGTTTTTGTCTCAATATCATGTAGGTAGGCACTGTAGCCACTTAATCAATCCAAAAATCTTCCCAATTTCTTAAATGAGCCTATAGGAACGGATAATATTTTGGCACTATTTTATTTTAACAGGAAATAATGGCC
Source organism: Leptolyngbya sp. UWPOB_LEPTO1 (assembly GCF_017302695.1). NCBI lineage: Bacteria > Bacillati > Cyanobacteriota > Cyanophyceae > Leptolyngbyales > Leptolyngbyaceae > Leptolyngbya > Leptolyngbya sp. UWPOB_LEPTO1. The sequence continues at coordinate 276,673 of NZ_JAFLCJ010000005.1, forward strand.
AGTTGTAAGCGAGTTTTAGTGGGAATCGTTTTTTATTAACATACGCCCCAACTTCTCCAAAACCAATCGCTCCCCTTATCTTGGTTATCTTTGGAGACGGTGAATCTTACAACCTTCAAACATGATGGGCGATGAGGGGCTCGAACCCCCGACATCCTCCTTGTAAGGGAGGCGCTCTACCAATTGAGCTAATCGCCCGCGCTTTGCGTGCTTAATTAATATAACAGATAATTCAAAATCTATTACGATTTTATCCAGATTTCTTTTTTGATTTGCGATGCCTTCTGGTCGGACACATGACAGCATTACTTTATGGAGCTTACCGATCGTGGCAGGAATCACGTTCGGATTAACTCAAAGCGGCAATCTGACGCTGCTCGTTTCCGGGGGATTTCTCTTTGCAGGGTTGATGTTTGGCCCAGATTTGGATATTTACTCGCAGCAGTATAAACGTTGGGGAATTCTGAGATGGATTTGGTTGCCTTATCGGCGGGGATTGCGTCATCGATCGCTGATTTCACATGGGGCAATTGTTGGGACAATTGGGCGAATTCTGTATCTCAGCGTTTGGATTGTCTTATTTGTGAGCGTCGGAATTGTTTTGAGCGCGATCGTACAACAGTTCTTTGGGGCGATTCCCAATTGGCAAAATACAGTTCAGGTTTCGATGAGCACTGTGATGCAGCAGAGTGTGAGTTTTATTCAACGCGCCCCGATCGAATGTCTTGCGTTAGGGATTGGATTAGAACTGGGGGCAATGAGTCACAGTTTGAGTGATTGGATTGGGTCTCGGATCAAACGCTGGAACAAGCGACGAAAGCGCTAAAGTGATTGAGTAAAAAATCTGGGAAGCCCTATGAATTCTTCAATGTCTGAAACGCTAGAAGCCTTGCAAAAGCTGATCGAAGTCGTTGCCCAATTACGAAATCCAGAAGGCGGATGTCCCTGGGATTTGGCACAAACGCCTCAATCCTTGATTCCGTATGTGATTGAAGAGGCTTATGAAGTGGTCGATGCGTTGCGGAGTGGAGATGAAGCTGCGATCGCAGATGAACTGGGTGATCTCTTACTGCAAGTCGTTCTCCAGGCGCAAGTCGCACAAGATCAACAGCAGTTTGATTTAGCGATCGTGGCAAGAAACATTACCGAAAAACTGATTCGTCGTCATCCGCATGTGTTTGACAATTTAGCAGTCGAGAGCGTGGATGAGGTGCATCAAAATTGGGAGAAAATTAAAGCAACAGAAGCTCTCAGCGAGACAAAGTTAAGCGATCAGTTGAGAAAATATGCGCGATCTCTGCCACCTTTAGTCGCTGGCATGAAGATTTCTAAGAAGGCGGCGAAGGCTGGATTTGAATGGGAATCGATGGATGGCGTTTGGGAAAAGTTTCAAGAAGAATTAGCAGAATTTCAACACGCGCTCCAGTATGAGAGTAAAGAAAATCAGCAGGCAGAACTGGGCGATCTGTTGTTTACCGTGATTAATTTGGCGCGATGGGCGAATCTCGATCCAGATGCCGCCCTTCAGGGGACAAACGATCGATTTATTCAGCGCTTGGTGCAGATGGAAGGGGTCGTCGATCGACCTTTATCAGAGTATTCGCTGGATGAATTAGAACAGTTCTGGCAGCAGGCAAAAGCGAAATTGGCAAAAAAAGAAAGCTAAGCTTTGGCAGTCTTAGATCTTGCTTGGGAAGGAAATATAATAGATGCCTGGAAATTCTATAAACCTAAACAATATCGAACTGTAGCTTCAATTTGCTGCATTTTTTCGGTAGAGAGTTGTCCAGATGATTCAGGCGGGAATCGGGTTGGATCAATCGATCTCATTTGAAAGCAAAGAAAAACTGTTTCTAGAGGAAGTCCGCTTTCTGCTGAGGAAACACGAACATTTGTTGGATAATCACGGCGAACATTTTCTCCTTTTGTTCCAACTACGACTGTCGCAACAAGATTTGCCTGATTAATCGCATTGATCGATAAAACGAGAACAGGACGCTTACCCGATTGCTCTCTTCCTTTTACGGGATTGAGATCGACAAAATAAATTTGCCCTCGCTGGATACTCATGAATCTGCAAGACCATCCATTTCGGTCACTGCAAATTCTGTATTGATTGCAGCAAGCTCGGTCTGAATGTCTGGGTCATCTGCCATTGCAGTAATTTCTTGATCCCAAACTGAGCGCTGTAATACTTTCTGAGCGCGTTGCATCAGAAAATCAACGAAGTCCTCGACTTCAACCAGTTTCTCTTGGGGAAGTTGGCGAATTTTTTCTAGTAATTGCTGCTCAGATTCTGCAAGCTTATCCATCTTTGCTTCATCGCCTTGAAGATATGACAATTGTATCCCGGAAACAAGAACTGGAATTACGGGTATTGCTCCTGGTTCTCGAATGGGTGGTGAGAATGCGCTGCTGATTCGTGGTTTCTAAAGAAGTGCAATCAAAACTGATGCACCACCTATTATTTTGTTAACCAATCCTGATGTTTGAACTAATGAAATTAATAGTGCAAAATCTTTAAGTTGGTTAATACCCACTAAGTCTGCCGCGGCGTTTGGTTTCGCGTTCTGACCAGCGAAAGAGAGTAATACCAATCACAAAATAAATGAGTCCATTGATCAAAGCGATCGCGAAAGTTCCCCAATTCAATCCTGCTTGCCGCGCCATCATATCCCGCATCAAACCTGCACCTGTGGTCATCGGAATCAAATAGCCTAAAATCTTTTGCGCTCCTGACCAAGTTTCAGTAGGAATTGTCAACACGAAGAGCAGTGAGAAATTGAGAATGCCTGCAATCTGTTGAACTGTTTTGAAAATCAGTGCCAAACTTCCGATCGCAAATGCTAATCCATATGCACCGAGAATCACAGTAATTAATGGCAGAATCAACGCTGCTGAGAATGATAGCCATCGTCCCGTGAGTGCCATGATGATGAAAAGGACGATCGTAATAACACCGCATTGAAGTAACAGATCTGAAACTGCTCTGAGCAACAGGATCTTCGTGATATTGAACGGCGAGATGAATAGCTGCTCTAAGGTTCCGACTTGGGCTTCGCGCTGTAAAGTGGCATTGATGCCATTCATGATAAAAATGACCAGTGACCACAAGGTATAGCCGACAATCACAGCATCTAAGCGATCTCCGAATCGAAATCCTGATCCTGCAATGTATCCAACACTGAGGAAAAGCCCGTAGAAGGTAATACTGAGTGCGATGACTCCGCCTAGAACTTCATGAGCATAGCGCTTGTACTGAATCCAACTCCATTTGAGTTGTGCAACAAATAATTCCAGCATTTATTTCTTTACCAATTTCAAGAACACATCTGCGAGGTTGGCTTGATCTTTTTCGATTCGCACGATCGCGCTTGGTTTTAAAATCTCTAAGCCTTGATACAGCAAGTCGATTTGCCGGATATAAATCGTTTTTCCTTCAATCACGGCATCGATCGCGGCTAATTTACTTCTGCAATCAGGGTCTAATTCCTGCTCTAATTCAATTCGATACGAGTCGCCAGAAAACTTTTGAATCAAAGTTTCTGTGCGTTCTTGAGCGACAATTTCACCCTGCTTAATAATCGCAACTCGATTAGATAATTCTTCTGCGATGTCTAGCTGGTGTGTAGTAAGGAGAATGGCTCGACCCTCTCCAGCGATTTCTCTGACCAATCGTTTTACAGTTTGAGTCGCTTCAATATCGAGTCCTAGTGTTGGTTCGTCGAGAAGAAGTAATTGTGGCTCATGAATTAGCGCAACTGCGATCGCTAATTTTTGCTGCATACCGCGTGAGAGATTTTGTACGATCGTCGATCGCTTATGCATCAGTTCAAATCGCTCGAGTAAAACTTTCGCCCGTTGCCGTGCCACATAGCCGCTTAATCCGCGTAGCACTCCAAAATATTCCAGATTTTCTTCAGGAGTTAAGCGCCAATAGACATTGCGATTGCCTTCGAGTACGGCTCCGACTGACTTTAGCGCGATCGACTGCTGGTGGGGATTCCGTCCTGCAATTTTGACTTGTCCTCGATCGGGCAAAACTAACCCAGCAATCATCTTGATTGTTGTAGTTTTGCCCGCACCATTTGCTCCCAAAAATGCCAGCACTTCATGGCTTTCGATTCCAAAAGATACATTTCGTACCGCTTCGACTGTCTTGCCTCCGCTGCGGTAGGTTTTCTGTAACTGGTCAACTTCTAAAACTTGCATCAATGTTCAATCGAAATGGCTCTGTGACTATGATGACAGATTCAATCTTCTGTCTTTGGTTTGTTTTTCTATAAGGCAATCCCAATTATATTAATATTTGTGAAATGGTATTGTCTAAATTCCACAAAAATGGTCTAGATTCTTGGCTGATACCGTGTTGTTCATTTCACAAAGGAGCAGTTTTTGTGACTGTGGAGCTACTACTCTCTTCTCAGGCTGATGATCAGTTGATTTCAGCTTTTTTCCGACAATCTCAGGGGCAATGGCGATCGGAGCGACGATATTACACGTTGCCCGGTGGCGAAGTTAAAGAGGTTAACAGTTTGCTGACTATCCGTTTTTTAGAACAGGGCGATGCGGAGCTGATAGAACTTGCCCGACTGCATGGACTTGCCGATGAAACCGCGATGACTTGCGGTGCGGCAGTGAGTTGGGAAAGCGAAAATAGCGCTTCGGGACGTGTAGAGTCCAAAGGCTCGACCCTGTTTGGGGTGATTGGCTCGGTGTTGTATCGCGATCGCGGTTTTGCCACCTCTAAGCCGATTACGGCTGGATTTTACTTCACCAATCCAGATACGCTTTGTCTGAGAACAGAGTACAAAGGCTCTGTGTTTGAAGAAGAACTCAAACTGGTGGGTGACAAATACCGCACCCGACAGACCATCATTTCACGCGCAGGTGAACAACTGATGATTGGTCAGTATCTGGAAAAACGTCTCGCTTAAGTCATGAAGCGTCTGTGCGAATTAGGGCTGAAGGAGTACAGGCGCTTTTTGATCTCCTCCGACAATAATCACTTTCGAGTTTTGCGAAGCGGCTAATTGCTGCATAGCTTCGATTTGCTTAAAGCGCAACGCTTGTTCACTTAATCCCTGCGACAAAATTCGTTGTGCATCCGCATTTCCCTGTGCTTCAATGCGTTTACGATCGGCTTCCTGCCGCTCCCGCTCCAAGACGAATTTCATTCGTTGTGCGTCTTGTTCTGCTTTCAGTTTTTCTTGTACTGATTTCTCTACGCTGTCTGGCAGTTTCACATTGCGGATCAGTGCATCTTCGATAATGATGCCGCGATCGCTCAACGCTTTGTTGAGATTCTCCCGAAGTTGTTGCGCTAAGGCTTGGCGATCGCTGGTGTAAATCGTTTTCGATTCAAAATTTGCGGTTGCACTCCGCATCAGCGATCGTACTTGGGGAACCAGCACGATTTCTTCATAGTTCATGCCGACCGTTTGATAAAGCTGTTTTGCTTTTGCTGGATCAATTCGATACAAAACACTAATATCGACATTCAGCATTAAGCCTTCTTTTGTAGGCGTTTGTAATGTCTCTTTGAATTCGCGGGTTTGAGTCGAAAAAGTAACCATACGAGCCGTTGGACTCTTGAGGTGAACTCCTGGTGTAAGCGGTTGTTCTGAGACTTGACCATAGAAATCGACGATGCCAATTTCTCCAGTCGAAATCACCGTGATAGAACGTAGTAATGTGATCAATCCACCCATGCCAAGGAGCGCGGCAATAACAATCAACGGAATCTTCGATCGCAGATTCAAACTCATAGATTGCATATTTTTTTACCTTTTGATTGAGATGGAGTTAAAGTACCCAAATCGCTAGCCTTGCAATGAGATACAACTGTGATCGCGGACTTTCCCAGCTTCAAAGGTTAAGAACCGGATAAGGTTTTCTGTGCGAGTTGTGTAAGTTGTTTAACCTGTTCAAATTCAGGTGCATTCGTTACAGTTTCAGACTGTAACCAGAGAAGAAATTCAATATTTCCAGCAGGTCCTAAAAGTGGCGACCAAGTTAAGCCTTGATAGTGCCAGCCCAAGGATGTTGCAGCGTCTAAAACTTGCACGATTGCACTGGCTTGATCTTTGAAATCTCGCACGACACCTTTTTTACCAATGCGATCTTTTCCTACTTCAAACTGGGGTTTCACCAGCAACACTAATTCTCTTGGAACTTGTAATAATTCCCACAATGCGGGCAGAATTTTTGTTAGCGAGATAAACGAAACGTCAACCACAGCTAAATCAGGAATGGGTTGATCTGCTTGATATAATTCCTCAGCTTTTAGATGTCGAATGTTTGTTCTTTCTCGTAAAATCACGCGCGGATCTTGACGCAAACTCCATGCCACTTGTCCGTATCCAACATCAATTCCATACACCAATTTTGCGCCGGATTGTAATAGGCAATCTGTGAAGCCCCCGGTTGAAATTCCGCCGTCCAAACAGACTCGATCGCTGACGTTAATCTGAAATTCTTCGAGCGCTTTGATCAGTTTTTCTCCTCCGCGTGAGACGAAACGCGATCGCGCTTTTACCTCAATTTCAGCATTGACTTCAACTTCCGTTCCCGGTTTATCAATCAATTGCTGATTCACGCGCACTTCCCCAGCTTGAATTAAGCGCTGAGCCTGTTGGCGCGACGTACACAACGCACGATCGACAAGTAACGTATCCAGTCGTTGTTTAGACATTTCAAATCTTGAGCAAGCAATGTCTGCTCATTATTACGCAATCCGGGGGACGTCACACGTCCGACAAACCTAGTTTAATGTCAGGAAAGTAATGTTGAAGAAAATCGCTTGAGCCAATTTCCGTATGAGACTAGCCACTCGACGTTCTGAACTCCATACGTCAAAACTCTTGCAAGACTTTCTGCGACAACATGATGGCGAAACCATTCGGTTAGGCGATCTGATTCGAGGATTGGGTAAGCGATCGTTTGGACCGACACTCTTGATCTGTGCTTTACCGGAAGCCTTACCGTTACCGATCGCGGGAGTCTCTGCCTTTATCGGGATGCCTTTGGTTTTGGTTTCGCTTCAGTTAATGCTGGGCTATACAACCCCGTGGTTTCCGAAATGGATTGCGAATCGATCGATAAAACGAAAAGACTTTGAGAAAGGTGTAAACATTGTTTTACGTTATCTGGCTCGATTCGAGAAAATCATTCGTCCAAGATGGAAATTGATCACAACTCCGATCGCAGAACGGTTATTATCAATTTTCTTCTTTCTACTGGCTTGCGTGATTGTTCTGCCGATTCCCTTTGGAAATTTCTTGCCTGCGATCGCGCTCGTCATTATCAGTCTAGGACTGATTGAGGGCGATGGTTTAGTGATTGTCGTTGGAATTATTACTGCTTGTCTTGTGCTGGCAGTTATGGCAGGTGCGATCGTCGCTTTCTTTTCCTGGAGCATGACCGTGATCAAGCTCTGAATTCAATACTCAAAGAACTCCGAAGTCTAAACCCCGGAGTTCTCAGCACTGTAGCTAGGATCTAGGTTTTCTGTGTATTGCAGACGTAATTCATCACTGTATGAGCACTACTTCCCGCCCTTGGCTGAAACATCATGCCAGCTTCGCCATAATCAAACTTCTGAATCAGTTTGCGATTCTTCGTATAGGCATTCACCTTGCGTAACCGTTGCGCCTTCGCTCCACAATCTAACGACCAGCGAACTACTGCGCCGTGCACCGGCTGATCGACCTTCGTATCCAAAAACGCATTATTCGGCTCAGGAAATTCTCGATACTCCCAATACCAAACGATATTGCCATTGCGCTGAATCGTGCTGGTATCGACGAAAAACCGATCTTTTGCCTCGTTTTCTGTCACTTTTGTCCATTCCGCAGCACTTGCTGCCGGAGCGATCGCTGCACAAATTAAGCCAGCGATCGCCAAATTCAAAACAGCTTTCATTATCTTTGACTCGGTTGTTCAGTAATCGGGCTATTGGGGTTGCTCCCGCGTGTGGGTAGCGTAAGATTGCGAATCGCTTGTAAGGCAGATTGATCTCTCGGACGCTCATCTAATGCGCGCTGAAAATAGAGCCGTGCCGTCTTCTGATCTTTGCGCTGCGCTGCCTCAATCCCGGCTGCCATATAGCGATCGTAAAACGTCTTGGCAGTGGGTTTTCCAGGCTCCGTCACCTGATATGCTTTCACAACTTTCTGGACATAGGGAGCCGTTTCACGCGCATTGAACTTCGTTGGGTCGCCCGTCATCCACCAAGCTGCTAGGCGTTGAACCGCAGTCGTCTCATTCGTGTCTCTTGCGTATTGTTTAACCGCATCGCGCATGACACAAGTGACAATCGAACGTGCTGCTGCTGCATTGGCTTGAAACTCAGTCGGAGATAACTCTTTTCCTCCACATTGTTTTGACCAACGTGTGACATTTTCAGGTTTCACCTGCCAATCACTGTACAGACCTGTTACAGGTTTTTCTGGCTTAGAAGCTTGGCGCATGGCTTCAACAAGCCGAACAATCTGAGCATCCGTCATCTGAGCCGAGACAGGTGCAGCGATCAGACTTAGTGCAACGATAAAGCTTGATCGCGCTACAAGTTGCTTACAAAATTGCATAACCGCCTTTAAAGTTTTGCATTAAATGGAAATTAGGATCTGAGGACTATTTTGGTTGGATTAAAGTGCCACCCTGCGACAAACCGTATTTTACTTGAAGATCAGAAAATGAATCAGAATTTCAGCTTCAAAAAACTATGGAGGAATGGTGGAAAAAGATCAAGCGTGCGCTTAACAATTGCTTAAGTTTATGCATTACAAAAAAAAGGAGAGAATCAATTTCCCTCCTTTTTCATAGTTTGTCCGAATCGCCGTTTTTACTTGTTCACGTGACCCACGACTTGATCTTTCAACTTGTTGAACTCCTCGCCCAACTCACTCCGATTCGAGGCTTTGAGCAAATAGCGATAAATGAACCAAACGCTATATCCTAAGCCGATTAATTCAAACGTCGGCTCCAACAAAGGCACTTCATTAATTGCCCCAAGCAGTGCAAGCGTTAATTTCACAGACACGATCGAACCAAAAATCAAACCTGCAACCACGAGGGGTTTGCGTTGTTCTGAGAAAAACTTACCCAACAATTCTGGCAGAGTTGACAAAACCGTATAAGTTTTGTCTGCGATCTCGCGCCATTGCTCAGAGGATACACCAGATGACACAGGCGCTAGAGTTCCAGCCTCATCCATTTTGATTTTCGTTGGTGTTTCGACAGCGGTGGGGGTTTCCATTTCTTTCACTTCAGGTTCCATACTAAATTCCTTGGAAACAATAACCTAAATTCGTCTCGCTGGGCTAGACCTCCCAGTAATACGGACAGTAGCAGAATTCAAAATTGATTTTCGCTATCTCTCAAACATAGCGAAAGTTCAGACAGGAACTTGTCACTAGCAGGATAGATCATGACTTAAGAATTTGAATTCTGTAAACCCTACTTTTGATGAATTTTGAATCTGAACTAGAAGGTTCGAGTCCGGTCAAGTTTCACAATATAGTTAATTTGTTCTAGTCAGCTTCAGTTGACATTATCATATGTCGCGATCGTAATTTCAGCGCGTATTCTCACTTATTTTTTCCGAGCTTTTAGTTCTTAAAACTACAGTATGTCCCCATCTGTAATCGGTTTGGGGAAATTAGGGGATGCGCAAAACTCAAGCATGGCTTGCCAAATTTCAGGTTTTTGATCCGTCAACCCGTGATCGCTCTCCAGTTCAATGAATTTCACCCACGATCGCGTTTCTGCAAAGGTTCGACTCTGCGCGATCGGAATAATTTCATCCCGAATGCCATGCAAAATTAAGGTCGGGATCGGTTTCTGAAGTTGCGCTTCGTCGTATTGCTCTAAATCTTCGACAATTCCGTAATTCAAGAAGCGCGATCGCTGGTCGCCATAGTGATAAATCGACAGTGGATTTCCCGATCTCCATTTTTCTAATTCTTTTGGATCAAATCGGGGGAGCCAATGTTCGAGGTAATTGAATGCTGGGGCAAGCAGAATAATGCGATCGACGAAATCACAGCCTTCAGCAATCCAAGCGGCTGTTAATCCGCCAAAGCTCGAACCAATTAGGGTGACAGGTTCATCGATCAAGGCTCGAACTTGTCGGATTTGGCGAGTCAGCGTGAGATTTTGAAAATCCCCTTGATTGAGATCAGGAATTTCTAGAGAGAGACGAAGGGATTGAAAGCGATCGCGAAGACGTTCGGCTTTGATCGATCGCGGACTCGACGCAAACCCATGTAGATAGAAATATTTCATCTCTCTCAAGAATTTAATAACTAATTTGCAATGTCACTGAGCCTTCTACTCGTTGTTCTCCACCGATCACCGGACTCGGAGCTGCTGAAACTTTCGCATCTCGCATCTGCATTAACGCCGCTTCCCGAAAAACTGGAGTAGGAGGCGTTGCGCCATTAATCTGAACACTGACGATGTCTTTGCGCGTCAGATTCAATGCACTAAAGACGGCATCTGCCTGAGTCTGCGCGTCTTGGGTTGCTTTGCGTAGCGCCACTTTCTGGGCTGCTGCGATCGCAGCATCCGAAGCCACAAAACTCACGCTATCAATCCGAGTCGCCCCTGCGCGCACTGCTTCATCTAAAATTCCACCCGCGCGCTCATTTGACGTACGAAATGAAACGGTATTAGAAGCCGTATAACCAATCAATGTCTGACGATTATTCGCGTAGTCATACCGAGGACTCAAATTAATCCCAGTTGTTTCCAACTTCTCAACCTGACGCGATTTCAAGAAATTGACAACCGAATTCGATTTGCGGGCTACTTCCTGCTGTACTTCATTCGCAGTCTTACCCTGCACCTCAACTCCCAACCGCACTTGTGCCAGTGTCGTCTGGATATCTTCAAATCCACGACCCGAAACCGTCAATGTCCGCATGAGTTTCTCCTGAGCAAAGGCAGGACTGATCATTGCAAAGCTCATCATTCCAACTGCGATCGGCACAGCACTCAGCCAGTGAGATTTCCGAACTAAACTCATCATCACCAATATCCATTGCGTAAGAATCCTTTTACTGTGCCATCGAATTGAATCCTTGCCGCGCTCAGTTACGCTTTTCGCAACCTGATTCAGAGTTTAGAAAAGTTAAGTTTTCTTAAACGGTGTAGCAATATTGCCGTACCCCTCTATGTTTGTTTATTAAGGAACCCAGGAACGCGCGAAATCGTTTATGATTAGTAATCATGTTCTACGCAATTTACCAGTAGTTCGCTAAAATAGTAGGGTAGAATCTAATACTCAAAAAGATTAGTTCTATCTCTTGATTTATCACTGATCGGGAACGCTAACCACAGATGGCAAATTCATCGATGCCCCTCTTAATCTTGCCGGATTGCCGATGTTATGTTGCCACTGTCTTCTTTCCACTTGAATGAGTCTGACTCGATTCAAGAGTTGCGCCTAGTCCCTTTACTGCTTCAACAATGACTTTAAGAGTGTCGCCTCCCCAGTCTCGCCTTCCGAGCCTCTCTCTTTTTACGCTTCATCCTCGATCTTTGATGAGAAAGCTCCCTTGCGATCCCTGCGATCCAAAAAATCCCTAAAGTTCTGTTCAGTACGAGACTGCGGAGAAAATCAAACTGCGGTCTAATTTCGATTACATAGAGTTATTTCGCTCAGGAGAAGCACATGCTACACCGCAAGATCTATCAACTCTGTTGTGACGGTCGCGAAGTCTGGATCTTCTTGCGGGATCAACAGCGCTGGATCGAACGTGCCAAAATCCTTGATATCGAAGGTGATCTGGTCACACTGCGCTACGAAACCGAAGAAGAAGATGAAAATTGCTCTTGGGAAGAAATGGTCCGCCTCGAAAGCATTGGGGCGGTAACTCAAAAGCTTGCCTCTGTTCCAAAAGGCTGTGTCGAACCCCTGGTTTCCGATGATTGTCCTGAAGCGGAACAACTCTCAAACCCACCCTTCGACAAACGCGAAGACTAAGACTAATTCAGCTTCGGCAAATTTAAGGCAAGAGAGGAGAGAGCAATCTTTCCTCTCTTTGCTTTTTAGCTTTTTTAGCGCCTCATTTCGTTGCAATCGAGGTGTCTCTGAAGCAGACGAGAAACTCAATTCCAAGGTTTTTCAAAATAGTCCGGGCAATCGATCGCATCTTCAGACAGTGCGCTCATTGGATGAACTGGGCATTTGAGATTGTAATCGCCTGTAAAGAATTGACAGTCTGGGCAGGGAATTTGATGCATGTGTTTAGCTTGATTCACGGCATCACGAGTCGCTGCGAACACCCGCCAGACCAGCATCAAGACTAAGCTCCATGCCACCACAAAGCAAATCGGAACCAGAAACGGACGAAACCAGATGATCAGATGCGCCAAAAAATTAAAGAGCATAAGTTAAAAATAAAGCTGATCGATTCGGGCAGTTTAGGATAAATATTAATAGAGCCTGCTGGCATCTATCCCTGGCTTAAGGGTTATTTACCAAGTTCCGCGATCGCCCCCCCTTCACAGACACTACTATGAGAGTTTCTCTTGCCTCCAGTCCCGCGCAATCTAAGCAGCTTCGTCACCAGCTTGCTCACCCTGAAGATTCCCTTTCTTATGAGTTGGGCAAAGCTGTCCAAGAACTGCCCCCGGTCTACACCCGATTTATGGCAGGCAGTATCAGTGTTCTTGTATTAGGCACGATTGGCTGGGCACACTTTAGCGAAGTGGAAGAAGTCGCGAATGCCCAGGGTAAATTAATTCCTTCGACTGAGGTTCGACCCTTCCGCGCTCCCAGTGTGGGGACGATTACGAAGATCAATGTGAAGCCTGGACAGATTGTCCAAAAAGGGCAAACTTTAATGGAGATTGATCCAGGTGCGACTGAAACCAATGTCGCGAGTTTGCAGAACGACGCGAGAAAAATTCAAGAAGACATTCGCCGATTAGAAGCAGAAAGTCAAGGGAAAGCTTCGACTGGCAACGAATTACAAGATCAGTTGATTGCATCGCGTCAGCGTGAATTTAGTGACAAGCAAAATGCAGCGATCGCAGAAGCGAATCGGCAAAGCGCAACCATTTCTGAAGCTCAAAATCGTCTAGAACGGTTTCAAGAGAATCTGGTTAATGCGCGTGCCACATTGACCAATGCGACAGCCAGCAAAGCTGATGCGCGCGCAAATTTGGAGATTGCCCAAGAACGCCGCCAACGCTTACGATCGCTCGAAAATACGGGAGCCGTTCCCCATTTAGAGATTCTGAATGCAGCCGCTCAAGTCACTCAAGCGAGCCAACAGTTGACCAGTGCTGTGAATCAGATCAACGAAGCCCAAGGACAGATTGTTTCGCTGGAAAAAGAAATTGACGCGCAGCGAGACCGAATTCGCCAAGCTCAACAAGCTTTTGAGTCTGCGAAAAGTACCGCAATGGGCTTAGCACCTCAGCGCCAGTCAGAAGTCTTGACTCAGTTAAAACAGCGTCGAGAAGAATTAACTCGCAAACAAGGTGAAATCGCCGTTGCAACTCAGCAGCGCAAAGATCGTGAAGCCTTAACCGCACCCTTCACAGGTGTGGTGTACAACCAGAAAGCCACATTAGGTCCGATTCAGCAAGGTGAGGAACTGCTCTCGATCGTGCCTGAAGACAAAGACTTAATTCTGGAAGTGAAGATTCTCAACCGAGATATCGGCTTTATCCGTCCGGGAATGAAAGCGAAAGTCAAACTTGCAACTTTCCCATATCAAGAGTTTGGCATCATTGAAGGCGAACTCGTTTCTGTGAGTCCAGATGCGGTCGTTGAAAAAGATGCGAATGGGCAAGATCTAGGCCCGGTCTTTCCAGCTAAGGTGAGAATCGATCGTAAGGCGATCCAAGTGCGCGGCAAAGATGTGGAACTTTCCCCAGGGATGGCGGGAACGGCGGATATCGTGACTCGGAAGAAATCGATTCTGTCTTTCTTGACTGAACCCGTCACGAAGCGGTTTAACGAAGCCTTCTCTGTTCGCTAATTCTCGACCGTTTCAGGAATCGGGGATCTGCTTGGATCCTCGATTTTTTGGTTTTTTCAAGACTTATGCAAAAAATCTTAATTTAACAGAACGTAATATTTCACATCTGCGCTATGATAGACCATAGTGTAGCGAAACGATTGCGTCTGACCACTCCCCTCAACCTTCGAGCGGAAGTAACGTGAGGAAACTCCCGGAGCGATCGAGCTAACCGACTAGGAGCTATCGCTGCGATTTTTCAGGATTCCGATCGACTTACTTACCCCCTCCGAAGTTACATGGGCAACAAGCCAACTATTGCGTTCTCTCATTTGGGCTGCGAAAAAAATCGAATCGATACCGAACATATGCTTGGTTTACTGGCTGAAGCCGGATATCAAGTTGATGCTGACGAAGAGTTGGCAGATTATGTTATTGTCAATACTTGCAGTTTTATTCAAGCCGCACGGGAAGAATCAGTGCGGACACTGGTCGAATTAGCGGAAGCTGACAAAAAAATTGTGATCACAGGCTGCATGGCGCAGCACTTTCAGGAACAACTTTTAGATGAACTGCCCGAAGCCGTTGCCCTCGTTGGGACAGGCGACTATCACAAAATCGTTGATGTGATTGCACGGGCAGAAGCTGGAGAGCGTGTGAAAGAGGTTTCACAAGAACCGACTTACATCGCAGATGAGACGACCCCTCGCTATCGCACTACGACTGAAGGCGTTGCTTATCTCCGGATTTCAGAAGGATGTGACTATCGATGTGCGTTTTGTATTATCCCGCATCTGCGTGGAAACCAGCGATCGCGCACGATTGAATCGATTGTCCAAGAAGCTGAACATTTAGCCTCTGAAGGCGTGAAAGAGATTATCTTAATCTCGCAGATCACCACCAACTATGGACTTGACCTGTACGGTGAGCCAAAGTTAGCCGAACTGTTGCGCGCCCTTGGAAAAGTGGACATTCCTTGGATTCGGATGCACTACGCTTATCCGACCGGATTGACCCCGAAAGTTATCGAAGCGATTCGCGAAACGCCGAACGTTCTCCCTTACCTCGATTTACCTCTGCAACATTCTCACCCGGAAGTGCTCAGAGCCATGAATCGCCCTTGGCAAGGTCGAGTCAACGACGGCATCATTGAGCGGCTCAAAGCTGAGATCCCGAATGCTGTCTTGAGAACTACCCTGATTGTCGGATTTCCTGGAGAAACCGATGAACATTTTGAACATCTCAAGCAGTTCATTCAGCGTCACGAATTTGATCATGTCGGAGTGTTTACCTTCTCTCCTGAAGAAGGCACTCCCGCCTACAACTTGCCCAATCAACTGCCCCAAGAGGTAATGGATGCGCGTCGAGATGCCTTGATGCAGCTCCAGCAAGCGATTTCTCTCAAACAGAATCGTGCGCAGATTAGCAAAGTTGTAGATGTCTTGATCGAACAAGAAAATCCGC
This sequence comes from Leptolyngbya sp. UWPOB_LEPTO1, assembly GCF_017302695.1. Taxonomy (NCBI): domain Bacteria; kingdom Bacillati; phylum Cyanobacteriota; class Cyanophyceae; order Leptolyngbyales; family Leptolyngbyaceae; genus Leptolyngbya; species Leptolyngbya sp. UWPOB_LEPTO1. Next base: position 292,113 of record NZ_JAFLCJ010000005.1, read on the forward strand.
AGACCGGAGAACGGATTGGGCGATCAGCTCGATTTTCTCCTGATGTGGACGGACTCGTATATGTCGAAGGTGAAGCGGCGTTGGGCACGATTGTGCCAGTGACGATCGTAGACGCAGACATTTACGACTTGTATGGTCGAATTGCCACGGCTGCGGACTTGATCCAACTGCCTGCAATGACTGTTTAATCGCTGTGTTGAAACGACGATGTTCCCGTTGTCGCATAGACTGACCGAAATGTTAGACCTTCACTGTTTCTAGCTTTTCATCTTTTTTCCCCGCGCCTTTAAAGTTGGCAATTAACACGTAGTTCGGCTCGAACTGCGACCCGATTCAGACGGTTTTGGTTTATGAAAAGACCGTCTTGAGGTCGAGAATGTTGCCTCTGATGGCGCACGACCATGACTTTTACAGGAGACTCAATGACCCTTTCTTTTCATAGCCTCGGACTGTCTGAAGACCGGATTCGCCATCTCGAAGAACTCGGATTTACTGCTCCGACTGCCATCCAAGCCCAAGCCATTCCTCATTTACTCGCTGGGCGTGATGTCGTCGGTCAAGCACAAACCGGAACCGGGAAAACTGCGGCGTTCGGGCTTCCGATTCTGGAGCGGATTGATACAAAATCCCCCACAGTCCAAGCGCTGATTCTGACTCCGACTCGCGAATTGGCGATGCAAGTTTGCCAAGCGATTCGTACGTTCACTGACGATCGTCGAGTTAAAGTCGTCACGATCTACGGCGGACAATCGATCGATCTACAAGTTGATCGCTTACGTCGTGGCGCTCAAATTGTCGTCGGAACTCCCGGTCGAGTGATTGATTTGCTCGGTCGTGGTGATCTAAGACTCGATAATCTCAGCTGGCTCGTTCTCGACGAAGCAGATGAGATGCTGAACATGGGCTTTATTCAGGATGTTGAGAAGATCTTGAATCAAGCGCCTGTTGAACGTCAAACGACGTTCTTCTCGGCAACGATGGAACCTTCGATCCGCAAGTTGGTCACCAAGTTCTTGCGCTCTCCGGTGACGGTGACGATCGAACAACCCAAAGCCGCTCCTTCTCGCATTAATCAAGTTGCTTACACGATTCCTCGCGGATGGACAAAAGCTCGGGCAATTCTACCGATTCTCGAATTGGAAGATCCCGAAGCCGCAATTATCTTCGTGAGAACTCGTCGGGCAGCCGCAGAATTGACCAGCCAATTACAAGCCGCTGGACATAGTGTGGATGAATACCACGGTGATTTGAGCCAAAGCCAACGTGAACGGCTATTGCTCCGGTTCCGCCAGCAGCAGATCAAATGGGTGGTCGCGACCGACATCGCGGCACGAGGAATCCATGTGGATAACTTGACCCATGTGATCAACTACGACTTGCCGGATAGCGTTGAAAGCTATGTGCACCGGATTGGTCGGACAGGTCGTGCGGGTAAAGAAGGCACGGCAATTTCGCTGGTGCATCCGCTGGATCGTCGCAAACTGCGCGATATCGAAAATCACGTTCGCCAACGCTTAGAGATTAAGCCAGTTCCGACTCGTGCGGAAATTGAAGCTCGCTACTTAGATAAGCTGCAAGCTCAAGTGCGCGAGACGCTAGCAGGAGAGCGAGTCGCATCGTTCTTGCCGATTGTGTCTCAGTTGGCAGAAGATTACGAACCGCATACGATCGCGGCGGCGGCATTGCAGATGATCTACGATCGCACTCGTCCCGCTTGGATTACCATCGGGACTGATCCGACTCCTGAAGAAGAAGCTTCTTCGAGAGGCGGTGCGAAGCAGAAGCCTGTGAAGCGTTCTAGACCTTCTGGAGGACATTCTGCTTCAGGTAGTTCTGGTCAGCGTCGTCATCCTGCGGCACGATCGAAGTAATCTACAATAGATTCCTGTGTATAAAAGACTCCGACTTCTTTAAGAAGTCGGAGTCTTAGAGCTTTTGAACCTTCTTTATGCCAGTTGTTCTTTCTACAGATTTGCTTGCCTTCTATCGTGACCTGAGCCAGCGGACTCTCACCGTCGTTGATCTGGAAACCTCTGGGCATAAACCGCCTCGCAGTCGAGCGATCGAGGTGTCGGTTCTGAATGCAAATTTGAAAGACGGCATTCTGAATCAAGAAACGTATTTGATCAATCCTGGCGTGTTGATTCCGCCGATCATTACGAATATTACGGGCATCACGCAAGACATGGTGGATAGTGCACCGCCGCCGGATGAGGTGTGGCTCAAGTGTTTGCCCTTGTTCGAGCAGGGAACTTTAACGGCTCACAATATTGGATTTGACTATCCGTTTATTCGAGCAGAATATGCGCGGTTGGGGATTCCATTTTATCGATCGCAATCCGAGCAGTTTTGCACTGTTCAATTTGCACGCTTGATGCTCTCAGAGTTGCCTTCTCGGAGTTTGCCGAACTTGGTTAAACATTTTCAGTTTCCAGTTGGCGCATCGCATCGCGCGGAAGCAGACACGATGGCATGTTGGCTACTTGCAGAAATGCTCTTGAAAGAGATTGCAAATGAAGATGATGAAGCGGTTTTAGCGAAAATTGGACAGCAGCTTCTTTCGACGAGTGAGGCTGCCAAACTGATTGGCGGCTCGCAAAAATCAGTGCGATCGCGGCTTGAGCAAGCGGGTGCTGAACCCTATATTTCTCGAACCGGAACACCGTTGTATCGCCGTGCAGATGTTGAGCGTCTTTATTGGCAAAAGCACCAACTTTCTTTGTCGTCTTGAACGGTAAAATAGCAGAACTAAAAGAAATGCAGATTCAATCTTGTTACGGTATCAACTCTTACTAAACTTCGTATCTAGATCCGCTAAGGTCACAGAACTGTGACTCAGGTTAGAAGTCATGCGTCTAGAGCAATTGCAGGCGTTTTTGGCGATCGTTGAAACCGGAAGTTTTCAACAGGCTGCCCGAAAATGTGCGGTCACTCAATCGACTATTAGCCGTCAACTCCAGGCATTGGAAGCTGATTTAGGGATGCCGCTGTTTCATCGGACGACTCAGGCAAAATTAACGATCGCGGGAGAACAGTTTCTACCTCACGCCCGCAAAATTTGCCAGGAATGGCAGAATGCCATCAGTGAGTTGGAAGAGTTGCGATGCGGCAAACAGCCAGAACTATGTGTTGCAGCCATTCATTCGGTCTGTGCGTTTCATTTGCCGCCTGTGTTGCAGCAATTTTGTCAGGACTATCCTGACGTTCAGCTTCGCGTCACTTCGTTAGGGAGCGATCGCGCGTTAAAAGTCCTGAAAGATGGCTTGGTAGATTTGGCGATCGTGATGAATAACCGCTTTCTCACTGCGAGTCCAGAAATGGTTGTAGATGTTCTTTACGACGAGCCTGTTCGGGTTCTGATGGCAGCCGATCATCGTTTGACGAAATTTGATCAAGTGCCTTGGTCAGAATTGGTTCGCTATCCGCAAGTTGTTTTCAAAGATGGATACGGAATGCAACGGCTTGTCCAAGAGCAGTTTCAGCGTCAAGGAGTTACGTTGAAAGCAGCTTTGGAGCTGAATACTTTAGATGCATTTCGCGGTGTTGTGCGGCAGGGAGAATTGATTGCTTTGTTACCGCAAGGCGCGATTCAGGATGTGCATTTAGATTCGACTTTAGTGATTCGATCGACTAGCGATCCGGTTTTAGTGCGACAAGTGGTGTTGGTGACGACGCAAGATCGATTGCAAATTCCACCGATTCAACGATTTCGGGCATTGGTGCAGGAAATCATGCATCCTGCATTTCTGAAGCGAAGTCCGAGTGCGATCGTGTGAAGGCGTTTGAGCAGGAAACAATCTGGTATTGTGGAACCCTTTGGAAGGTTGCAGCGGTTCATTCATTCTGTAGGCAAGCACTATGAGTTACGAGTTCCGGGAGTTACTTAAAAAAGTTGGCAGTGGGCCGCATACAAGCGAAAATTTGACGCGCCAAGAGTCGGCAACTGCGACTCGCTTGATGCTGCTGCAAGAAGCAACCCCGGCTCAGATTGGGGCATTTATGATTTCTCATCGCATCAAGCGCCCAACGGGTGAAGAACTAGCCGGGATGTTGGATGCCTATGATGCGTTAGGCAAAAAGCTGCCCCCGATCACATCCAAGATCCCAGTGATGGTGATGTGTAACCCCTATGATGGTCGATCGAGAACTGCGCCTTTAAGTCCGCTTGTTGCGATCGTTTTAGCAGCAGCAGGAGTTCCAGTTGTACTGCACGGCGGCGATCGCATGCCAACCAAAGAAGGCGTTCCGTTGATTGAGCTTTGGGATGGGTTAGGCGTGAATTGGAAAACCGTGTCGCTGGAACAGATTCACGCAATTTTGCAGCAAACTGGATTAGGATTTGTCTACTTGCCGCATCATTTTCCGTTGGCTCAAGGATTGGTGGAGTATCGAGAGCAAATTGGCAAGCGTCCGCCGTTTTCGACGCTGGAATTGATGTGGAATCCGTATGCAGGCGAGTCGCATTTGATTTGTGGGTATGTTCATCCGCCGACTGAAGGCATGTTTCGCGATGCCTTTGCGCTGCGAGGAACCACATTATTTACTACGGTCAAGGGATTAGAAGGCAGTTGTGATTTGCCGCGCGATCGAACGGCGATCATTGGGATGGCAGCGGGAGAAAAGTTCGATCGCTTAACGTTAGTTCCTCGCGATTATGGATTTGCCGCAAAAGAATTGCCGTTAGTCTCGAATGAGGATCTGATCGATCAGATGCGGGCAGCGATGAGAGGTGAGCCTTCGGAACTGATGCAAGCGACCATTTGGAATTGTGGATTTTATCTCTGGAGAGCCGGAGCCTGCACGAGTCTTGAATCAGGATTTTCGCAAGCGCAGGCGATTTTAGAACTAGGACAGGCGGAGCGGAAATTACAGCAGGTGATTCATGCGATCGAAGCGTGTCGCTCAGTTCTCAGTAATTAAAAAGCCTTGCAGTCTATAGTAGTCCTACATATGAGGTGGGGAGTGGGGAGTGAGGATCTTCTACTCCCTACTCCCCACCTTTTTTAGTCCTTACAACTCAAACAGACTCGCTATACGCTCACACACCTCGCTAAAATAGAGGCGTTGCTTATGAAATTGCTATGCCTCCTCGTTGGTCTCGAATCCCTGATCGTAAAGACGCAGACTATCGCCAACTCGACGATCGTATGACGTTTGCGACGCATGTTGCTTTATTTGCGGCTGCAAACTCTGGCATGTGGTTTTTCAGAATTTTACAAAAAGCCGATTGGTCATGGTCAGTTTGGGTGACAGGTGCTTGGGCTAGTGTCTTAGTGGCGCATGCGATTTATATTTTTGCGATCGCAGACTACTCTGAACCTGTTGTCGCCACTTCTCAACCGAAAGGCTTTAAACCTAAAGAGAAACCCTCAAAATCACCCAAGAGATAGGAGAATTTGGCATCGTAGATTCAGTATGGTTTGAAAGTTGAACCCTGAAAAAGTCTTATGGCAAACTCCACAACTTCAGAAACAATCGAAGCCTTAGCTGCTGAAATCGGTGAATCAGTGTATATCGACATTGCAAAATGGCATCTCTATCTCAACGATGCTCATTTGCATACGGTTTTAGCAGAACGGCTTTTTCCGCTTGTCTCGAGTGGGGCAGCGATTCAAGAAGATGACGTGCTGAACATTGTCCAAAGCATTCTGGTGAAAGTTGGCGGAGGGAAACGCGAAATTCCCTTGCTCGATCTACTTCCTATGCAGTGCCAAGTCAGCTTGATCGATACGTTGGAAGAGTTTCAACGCAATCTGTAGCAGACGGTATTAGGCAAAGAATGGTGAGTCCGCTTCTGATGGACTTGATTGAAGGGCGTCTGAATTCTATTGACTATCTTGTCGAAGCTAGAGTCTTATGTAGTTTGTCGAATCGGAATCTGAATCAGAAATTCTGTCCCCTCTCCTTCTGTTGAGCAACACTCTAATTTGCCGTGGTGCTTCTCAACAATTAATTGATAACTAATCGACATTCCCATTCCTGTTCCTTTCCCTACAGGCTTTGTCGTAAAAAATGGGTTGAAAATTTTCTGCTGGATTTCTGAGGAAATTCCTGTGCCGTTATCGCTGATCGCAATTTCGACCGATTCTCCAACGACTGAGGTGCGGATCGTGATTTGAGGTTGGGAAGTTGATTCGAGTGCGTCGATCGCATTGCTCAGAATATTCATAAAGACTTGATTGAGTTGTCCAGCTTGGCACTCAACTTTCGGCAGTTCACGATAATCTCGCCGAATCTGAATTTCTGGGCGTTCAGGAGATGCCTTCAAACGATGACATAGAATGAGTAGCGTACTTTCAATCCCCTCATGGAGATCGACCGCTTTAAATTCAGCTTCGTCGAGCCGAGAAAAATTTCGCAACGATAATACAATCTCTCGAATGCGCTCGGTTCCCAATTTCATCGAACCCAAAATTTTTCGTAAATCCGACTGAATGAATCCTAGGTCAGACTCTTCTGCCACAGCTTGAATCGCTGCAGCTGGTTCTGGGTAATACGCTTGATAGAGTTTGAGTAAGTCTAGAATATTGTCAGTATATTCTTGTAAGTAGGATAAATTCCCGTGAATGAAAGAGACGGGATTATTGATTTCATGAGCAACTCCCGCGACCAGCTCTCCAAGGCTCGACATTTTTTCAGCTTGGACTAGTTGGAGTTGAGTTTGGGTGAGGTCTTGTACAGTCTGCTCTAGTTGTTGAGTGCGTTCCTGCACTTTTTCTTCAAGCGTATCTTTAGCAGTTTCGAGATCTTCGATCATCGTGCGAATTTGTTGATCGATCGGTTGAGCAATCGATCGACTTAAAACCCAAGCCACAGCCCCTGCCATAGCAGGAAGTAAAATCATGAGAAATCCTGACCAGCGTTGGGTGATGTTGACGTCTTCTACTGCATTCTGCTGAATCTGTGCAGCAATTTTTTGACTATCGTTCAGCAGCGTGGCGAGTGGATATTCAGTCGCTTGAAAGTCGGAGCTTTCCTGCCCTTTGGCATCTAGGAGTTGCTTACGCGCTTTGAGAGCGGCTGCAATCTTCTTCGTTTTGGATGCATCGAATGGCTTTAGGGATAAACTTGCCTGCTCTTGCCGTGGGTCAGCGATTCCAAACTGATGAAATGTGTTCTCCTTGAGTAGAAATTTTTCATGGGATTGCTTCCACCGCTGCCAATCCCAAAGAAAGGTTTGCTCAAATTGAAGTGTCCCTTCAAAGTTTGACGATCGCAGCGTCTGGGTCATGCCTTGGTTGATTTGTTCCCAGGCGGTTTCAATTCGGCTCAGGGCAACGGTGCGCTCCTGTTGAGAAAGTTCATGCTGAAGTAGAGTATTTTGTGCGGCTGCAATTTGCGATCGCCCTTCAATCATTTTCCAGAGTCCATTGGCTTTGATCAGACTCGTTTGGCTTAGATAAGCCGTGCTTTGCAGCAATCGATTGATAGTACTGGAACTACTTGCAAGCCCGATCAAGGCGATCGACGTTGGAACCAAAAAGGCAAAAAATAATTTCGTCTGTAAATTGATACGCGTAAGCATATAAACTTCATTTCAGGGTTAGAAATGAAAATAAGTTCGTATTTCTCAACATGCCCAGAAGTTTTTGCAGATCCGCAGTTCATTTGAAATGTAGAAAAACTAAATGCGAGTCGATCTTCGCTGATCCAGCCATTGCTGAAGAATGATAGCGGCAGCTTTACGATCGATTAATTCCTTATTTTCTCGCAGCGAAATCCGCGCCGCTTTCATTGATTCTTCTGCTTCAAAACTAGTCAAGCGCTCATCGATAAATTCAAACGGTAACGATAACGCTTTTGAAATCGTTTCAGCAAATTTCTGAATTTGGATGGCTTGTTTCCCAAGGGTTCCATCCATTGAATAAGGCAAGCCGATCACCAGAATTTCAACTTGGCGATCGACTACGATTTGACGCAGTTCTTCGATCGTTTGCGAGTACGATTTGCGCCGAATCGTGGTTAGCCCTGTGGCAATTAATCCTGTTCCATCACAGCCCGCAACTCCAATGCGTTTCTGACCCACATCTAGTCCAAGGGCTGCAACTCTTTCCATTTAGCAACAGGGATCTTCACGGTGCGGGTCTTGAGCCATCTTGAGCAGTTCTTGCACATTTTTTGGCGTTTCAGACTTTGGTTCTGGCTGATCTGGAGACGTAATTTTCGTCGATTTCATCATCGAGATTCGTCCTGGCACCGGCTTTCGGGCAGGCTGCAAGCCTTGCAGCATCTCTGCCAACTGTAATCCTTCTGCGATCGATTTTGTTTCTCGAACTTTGTGCCAAACTGAGCGAGACATCAAAAGCGTATGTCCAATCCGCTCTGCGCCAATGCTATCTAAATAGCCCTCACGCTCGGGTTGATAATCCGGTGATGCAATTTGCAATTCTTGAGCCGGGAGATCCTGCATAATCCGCGCCATCTGCGCCATCAATTCAGGATAGAGCCAGGTGTAAGCAGGATTGACGGTGAGCTGTGCCGTATGCGGTTGTGAACCGTCGCGGCTGAGTCGTAGTTGGAAATATCCGATTGCCGCTTTGCGCTGCGGCTCAAACACATATCCACTCACAACTTCAGTGCGCGTCAAAATCTGCTTTGCCCACTCGACCAAGCTGCCAAATACACTGGTCTTAAAATCTTGGATATGTCGATCGAACACCTGCCGTACCAGAGGCGGCATTGCCATTGTGTCCAACTGATACAGCAGTTGAGCATCGGCATTACTGACGGGCAGCAAATTCGGTAAGTCTGGCTCACGCTCAGCTAGCGTCTGAAGTTGCTCGGTCGAAATCGACCAATAGGTCATATTCGCCAAAGGTTGAAATCCATTATGGCGATACAGATCTAAGGCTGACTTGTCGTTGACATCAATTTCTAAAACCCAGGTTCGCGCTTGCCAAATTCGCTCGAGACAGAATCGAATGAGCAGCGATCCCACATCGACTTTCGTGAGAACTTGTGCTTCTGCCTGGTCAGATTCCACGATCGCAGGAGTGACCATGACGCGATCGACTCTCCAAGTGCTGCCTGTCCGATTAAAAGGCGAGACTCGAATCATGCCCTGAATCTTTTGATTCAATTCAGCCACATGCACACAGGAGAGCGACTGAAAAGGATTGGGAAACAGGCTGAGCACCTTCAGAACTCCGTACCAATTCCGCAGCGATACCGTTTTCTCGCGCACGGTCGAGCAGTGGGGCAAGTTGATTTCTGGCGATTGCTGAGCAAGTTGATCAATCGCATCGAGATCACGATATTGGACAGGACGGATGACAACGGAAGCAGTCTTCTGAGGAAGTCGAGACATAAGGATATCAGCAGCAATTCAACCCCAGGTTAAGCGTTGGGCAAGGGCATTAGGTAAACCTTAAGGGGTATTTATTTAAGGTTATTTTGCCGATTGCAGCCCAACAGTAGCGCGTTCTGTAAAGGTATCGGTCGGACGAATCAGAACTACAGGAGTCTGTTCGTTGGCATTCCCAGCAGGATTGCTGATGAGAGCTTGATGCAGCAAGGACGTAGATACGCCTGACGATGCTGCTAATATTTTAACTCGTTTCAAGTCGTTCACATCCACAATTGCCGCAGATAGCCCAGTTTCTCGCTGAATGCGATCGCATAATTCCTGAGAGTTTTCAGGACCCATGACGATAAATTGGTCATAGGGCGGAATTGTTCCAGTCACGTCATCGATCAATCGCGCTTGTTCACCTGCGAGGCGGTAGAACATGCCTTTCACCCCAAAAATTTTCGCGATCGAGCCAACAATAAATGCAAACAGTACCCGTGCTTCGCCTTCGATATCAATCAGCGATTGCAGTCCGCAAGCAGTCGCCAAACTGGAGGTCGGATGGAACATGTAAGACAGCCGAGTTGCTAACCAACCGGGTTTGATCTCGCTGGGATGGCGGTAACGACCTTGCATAATCGCGATCGGAGATTCACCGATCGTCACAATATCCCCGGGTTGAGCATGAGGCATGACATACCGTTTCACGACACTCACGGGATCATCTAAGTGCGTCAGCAAATGGGTCTTAATCGGCAACACATCAGCATTTTGTGCGGGTCGCCAGCGTTTTGAGTCTTCGACTGCCGGGAACTTCAGGGGCACGATGACATGGCGAATTTTGGGGAATCGACCTCGAGAGCCATAGGAAACGTAATGCAGTTGAATCCAAGCGACTTTTAATTCGCTGAGGTTGGCGCCTTCGATTTCGACAATCACTTCGATTGGGTCATGTCCCATACTCTTAATGATGTGGGCTTCCCAATAGCCATCATTGCGAGGTTCTGCGCCTTGGAAGCGGGGAATGATCCGAGTTTTGACTTGAATCCCCTCTAGGCTCCCCGAAGAAAGGAGTTGAACTTCTGCATGAACCGTAGGAGCCATGACTTCTAAACGGCGCGTTAAATTGGTCAATTCGATCTGACCGACTAGAACGTATCGCTGGGGTTCGTAGACTGCGAGTTCCCATTTGCCCGAGGTCATCTCCAGTGTATTGCTTGGACGCTGCCAATATTGAGCTTCGAGCAGCAACAAGACGAGCAGAACGAATCCGACAAGACCAGCGAGAATGCCAATTAGAATAACCACAAAAGCTCCTTGTACCGTTGCCAGAAAAAGATATACGTGACGCGCACGATCGTCAACATATTGCCATACAAGATTATGATGTTTCGCGATTTTTTGAACGTCGTTCTTCGCGATTGCGGTCTTCCCAAAACCATGCTTCATCGGATTGTTTTTTAGCCGATTCGATTCTGGGGATCGCCCAACTTAAGTATTCTGCGTGTCGATCGCAACCGAGCCAGTTCCGTCCGAGTTGTTCGGCAACGACTGCAGTTGTGCCGGAACCCAGGAACGGATCGAGAATGCGATCGCCTTTTTGAGAAGAAGCCAAGACGAATTTTCTCACCAATTCTTCAGGTTTTTGGGTGGGATGGGGTGTTTTTTCATTCATGCCATTACAGGTGGTTGGCACTTCAATCACATCGCGAGGCTTTGCGCCTTTTGGGTGAGGCTGCCAAAGCTTTGTTACTTTTTTACCCTTGCCGTATTGGCTGGTTTCGGCTTGCGGATGGTCGGGATATTTCAGGGTATGTTCGCCGTAACGAGTGCGGATGTTCTCAATCGATAGGGTGAATTTTCTTGATTTGCGAAAATGCAAAATGCTTTCATGCGATCGACCCCAATCATTTGATAAGTTCGCTTTATTTTTGTAGTGCCAAATCAACCAGCGACATCCTTGAAAAAACTGTGACGCTGGAAGTTTTAGATCAGCCAATATTTCAGAAAAGCCACAAATATAAAACGTTCCTGTCGGCTTGAGAATTCGGGCGACTTGTTCAATCCATTGCAGTGACCATTCGAGATACAATTTCTGAGATTCAAAACTGTCCCATTCTGCTTTTTTAAGATTGTAAGGCGGATCGGCAAACACTAAATCGATCGACTCAGAAGGTAGTGATTTCAGCCATTCAACCGCATCGCCGAGCCAAAGCTGACCGTTATCATGGGTGTAGAAAAGTTTAGGAGATGATATTTCTTTTCCTGAATGGGTCACTGTATGATCAAGCGATTTAAGATGATCAATAGCCGATTCAAACTGCGGCATATCTAACAGAAAAATGGTGCATTAGCACTATATCCGATCGATTCATTCTTTTTACTTTGTGATGCAATATTCTGTCCATCCACCGAGCGAATTTATTTGTCAGCATTCTGAGAAGTTATTGCCAGATTGGTCTGATCCAATTCGCTCGATCGTGGTGGTTCTACAGCCTGCCGATCGCGAGTTAACAGAACACTGCCCGGAAGCGGATCATCAAAAGCAAGTGTTGCGATCGCGGTTTCTCTCTTTTGGTTTGAAAGTGACAGAAATGCTCCGCCAACAAGGGCACTTAGCGGATTTGTTTGATCCGAAAACGGGGTTGCCGATTTTGTCAGAATCCGGGTCTTTGCGGCTCGATGATGTGGCGGTTGTGAGATCGACATTAGGATATGCAACAAAAGCGATCGGCAATTGCTTCACCGTGATTCATCCCCGATGGGGCAGTGCCGTTTATCCTTCGATTTTGATGTCTTCTGCAAGTCGAGAATTAGTTGAATCGATCGTCGCAGGTTTGCTGGAATGCCACCATTCTTTGAGAGGCTGAGGCAGTTTGCACCAATACAACGTCATGACGATTGGCTCGTGCGCCTCACGTCCGACGATTTCGACGCTGTAAGAAGGACTGTTGCGAGTTGCCAAATCGACAATAAACCGTCGTCCAATTCTGCGCCAACTGGGTTCTTTTCCACGCCATTCGATTCGGCAGCAGGGGTAGGGAAGCTGTTCTCGATCGAATAAGCGACAGCAAGCGCCAATTACGCGATAGGTAAAATGTCCACCGGGGCTGGAAAAAGTGTGCCCATGAGTAAATGGATGAGATGTGGAAGTAGACGTGAGTTCAGAGCTGTTTGACATATGAAATAAACAGTGGGGCAGGCATCTTTGCCTGCCTCTGGATTTGAGTGGGCAAGATACCTACCCCACGGTAGACATGAGAGATCAGCTTAGTAGCCTTCCTCTTCATATTCGGGTTGCTTTTGTTTCGACTTCTCAGGAATGTTGAGCGGAATCCGTTCAGATTCATCCTCTGTGTCTTCAGCCGGGACTTCTAGCGTGTCTTCATCCTCTTCGGCTTCAGCTTGAGGCTGTTCTGCCCAAGGATCTTCATCGAGATTGCCGGGTTCAAAGCTGTCTGGAGTCGGTTGAGTTCCCGGTTCTGTATCCACGACCGGGGTGTAATCTACAACGATCGCTTCTTCTTCCTCTTCGTCTACCCAGGTTGATTTGGTGTCGAGATTATCCTCTTCATCATCGACGGTTGCCAAACTGCCCCAGTTATCCAATTCGTCTTCTTCGTCTTCTTCGTACGCTTCTGGCGGTGGATAGGCTTGCGCTTCGCGATATTGCTGACGCGGAGGTTCTTGATTTCGCTCGATCGGAATCGGTTCACGATAACGCGGCTCGTCGTCATAGCCTAAATCGTCATCGCTCCAAGTTTCTTCAACGGGTTGTTGAATGCGTGGCTGCACATTTACTTGAGTAGGCTGACCCGAAGGAAGCTGATTTTCAGGACGGGCTGGAGCCAAATATTGCGGTTCGTCTTTTTCCCAGGGGGCACGACCAATGCCGAGACGTTCAAGCACGCCGACGCTGAGTTGATTCATGCGGTCTTCCGAGCCTTCGACGACGATGAGGCGATCGGGACCACTGCTGACGATTTCATCGATCGAGAGTTCGTAGGTGCTGACAACTTGATCGGGAATGAGTGGAAGCCCGATTGATGCGATCGTTAATGCATCTAATCTGCCGCTATCGATATCAAATCGGAAGCCTCGAACTTTTCCAAGCAGTTCGCCCGTTTCAGTAATGACTTCGTATCCGATCAAATTGCTGTAGCCCTCAAGATCGACATCTTCGATCACATCTTCGTCATCGACTAAGATCACATCCCCAATCTGGCGAATGCTATCGAGCATCATCGGTTGAGCAGTGCCGTAGAACAGATTCGGGCGCAAACTGAGGGCAACAACCGCTTGGCTGTCAATGTCCACCCAAAGCTGACTCACCACGCCAAGCCGTTTGCCTGTGGTGCGTGTAATCACCTGAGTTCCAAGTATGTCGGAGCGTTGGCGAAATTCTTCTGTCATTGAGTCCCGAATCCTGTCTATTTACGCTTTTTTCTAATTATCAAACCATATGAAGGATCAAACGATACGGAATGCCGAACGTGATCCGATTCTTAAACACTTTGAGGAAGTTTGATACCCAGGACTTGGGTAAAGGCTCCTCGTGCTTGAGTGACTCCGATTGTACGCTGAGCGCGTTCGATCATCGGACGACGCAAACTCACGACAATAAATTGAGCTTGTTGCGCCTGCTGCTGAATCATTTTAGCTAATCGCTCGACGTTTGCTCCGTCTAGGAACATATCAACCTCGTCAAACGCGTAGAACGGGGAGGGACGATACCGCTGAAGGGCGAAAATGAAACTCAGAGCAGTCAAAGATTTTTCACCCCCAGACATGGAGGCAAGCCGTTGCACAGGTTTGCCTTTCGGGTGAGCGATCAGGTTCAATCCGCCGTTAAATGGGTCGTTAGGATCTTCAAGCTGTAAGCGTCCGTCGCCGTCCGATAAGGTGGCAAAGATCTTCTGGAAGTTCAAATCGACCGCTTCATAAGCTTCCATGAAGGCGCGCTGTCGCAGAGTGGTAAAGTTCTCAATTCTTAACAGCAACTCAGTACGTTCTTCTTGTAGCGTTTCGAGTTTTTCGGTGAGTTCGTCTAAACGGGCTTGGGTGCGATCGTATTCTTCTAACGCCAACATATTCACAGGTTCCATTGCCTGAAGGCGTTTTTGCATCGAACGGAGTTCATGCTGAAGTTGTCCGAGATCGCGAGTGGCATTGTCGGGAATTTCAGGAACCGGATCAGGCAGTTCGGCGCGTTGGGCTTCGAGGGCTGCTTGCTGTTCAGCGAGGCTAGCTCGACGAGATTGCTGAGTTTCTAGCGTTTGATCACGTTGCCAAATGTGCTGCTGCTGGCGATTCTGAAGTTCGCGGAGCTGTCGATCGACCGCATCGCGTTTGTGTCGTTCTTCGCCTAAGGTTTTATCGAGTTCAGCAAGTGTGGCTTTGAGTTCGGTGATCTGGGTATTGACGGCAGTTTGTTGATTTGTATTTTCTGATTGCTGCTGCAATTGCAGAGTTTGCTGGGTTCGAGATTCCTGAATTCGGATCTGTCCCTGCTCGATTTTTTCTTGTAACAGCTTTCTCTGAGTTTCGAGGTCTTGGGAGCGTTGTTCGATCGCTCTTAAATCTCCCTCTTTCTGGTTCAGATCGGTTTCTAATTCCCGAATGCCCGCTTGAATTTGCTGCCATTCGCTATGAGACTGCGATTGCTCTAATTCCGCCAAGGTCGTTCTTAACCGGGCTAAATTCGCCTCTTGAACTGGAAGTTCCGACTCTAAGACTTGTAAGCGAACTTGCGCTGCTGCCAGTTCTTTTTGATTGGTTTCAAGCTGCTGGGTGAGTTGAATTTGTTGTTTTTCCAAGCGATCGAGTTCGACTTTGGCTTGATCCGCTTTGACTTTCAATTCTGCGTGTTGTTGACGCGCATCGCTGAGAAATTTGGTGCGGTCTTTCTGAAGAATGGTTGCTTTCGCGATCGAGCTTTCACAATGTCCCAAAATCTGATCGATTTCTTGCAGTCGCCGCTTTAATGCTGCGATTTCCGGTGATTCTGCGGCTTGACCTTTGCCAAATCGTAACGACGATCGAGCACCGCTACTTCCCCCGGTCATTGCTCCACTCGATTCGAGTAATTCGCCATCTAGGGTGACAATCCGATATTGCCCAATATGTCGCCGAGCATCAGAAAGCGTCTCAAAGACAACGGTTGTACCGAAGATGTAAGCAAATACGTCGTAATAGCGATCCTCGAAGTCGATTAAATTAATCGCATAATCAATGCAGCCCTGCATCGATCGCATCGTGGCACGATTGGGAATATGAGGCGGCTTGAGTTTATTGAGCGGTAAGAATGTGGCTCGTCCAGCCCGACGCTGTTTGAGAATATCGATCGCTGCTGCCGCGATCGCATCATCTTCGACCACAATATTTGCCAGTCGTCCACCCGCAGCGGTTTCTAAGGCAAGCTGATAGCGTGAAGTCACCTGTCCGAGTTCGGCGACTAAGCCACACACTCCAGATAGTCCCATTTTCATGATGACTTGTGAAGCCTGAGTGCCTTGTGCTTCTTGCACTGCTTGCGTTTGGGCTTCTAATTTATCTAAGGCGCGTTGCTTATCTCGTTGTTCAGTAAGTAATCGTTTCTCAGTTTCTTGTTGAATCTGCAACTCTTGTTCAACTTCCGCGAGCGCTTGCGCCATCGATTGAACTTGCTGCGTCGCGGCTGCAAATCGTTGAGTGATATCTGCTGCTGCGATCTGCTGCTGATTCAATTCGGCTGTAGTTGTTCTGAGGGCTTCTGTTTGCTCTTGAACTTGGCGATCGAGTTGATTGGTTTTCTCTCTCAATCCAGCTTGTTCAGACCGTTGCGGCTCCAAAGCCTTGATCAAGGTCTCGATGTGATGGTGCAATTGAGTTTGTTCTTGCACCCAAGCCTCTGCATTGGCAGCCGAAGCATTTGCCTGTTCGCGTTTCTGCTCAAGTACTGCCTTGGCTTGATCACGCTTCTGAGTTGCTGCAATCAGCTCTTGGGTTTCGATGGATTCTTTCTCACGGGTCAGCGCTGCCAAGGTCTGCATGTTTTCCTGGAGGTCTTGCTGCGCTTTGGATAAAGTCGCAATCAAATCCTGGCTTGATTTCTGCAAGTCTTGCTGTTGACGTTCTAACTGGCGCAGTTCAGCTTCTCGCGCTGCGAGGGTCGATTGCACTGCGATTTGTTCTTCTTCACCGAGCGATCGCACATGTGCATTCAGTTTCTCTAATTCAGCAGTCACTTGATTGATTTCAAGTTGCAGTGCTGCTAGCTGTTCAGTCAAATCAGCGATCGCTGTTTCATCGGATTGAATTTGCTCTTGTAATTTGCGAACGCCTTGCGCGGCTTGTTCGTAACGGATAACGACTTCCCATTGCTCTTTCGCTTGAAGTTCTGCGCGCAGTTTTTTGTATTTCTCGGCTTTGATCCGATCTTGAGCTAAGCGATCGCGCTGCTCGATCAATTCACGCTCGACAATATGAAATTTATCTTCTTGATCTTTTACGGCATCGAGCTTGTCTTTCGCTTGGTTGATTTTGCGATCGAATGAAGCAACTCCTGCCAATTCATCAATGATTTCACGACGTTCTCGCCCGTTCATCGAAATGATCCGAGTTACGTCCCCTTGCAAGACAACGTTATATCCCTCAGGATAGATCCGCATCCGGTTCAACTGCTCATGCAGTTCTGTTAACGTACAGGGTTCATCATTGATGAAATAGTTTGACGTATACGTTCCCTGCTGTGTTACTCGCAATTTACGAGTCACTTTCCACTCTGCGTTAATTTCGCCGTTGCTGTTACCATTTTCAGAACCGTTTAATTCATAAACGACATCTGGTGCAGAGACATGACCATTCTCATGATGTTCATTTGCCGAACTCTGACTTGGCTCATTCAATGAAACATCGATATTACTTTCATCTGGATTGCTGAGAGCATTAAACAGATCTAATTCATCTGATAGATCAAATACTGTTGTCACTGCCGCTTCGACGGTTGCTCGCCCTTTCGTGGCCTGTGCATGATTTACCAGGTCAGGCAATCGCTCAGCCCGCATCCCTTTTGAGCCTGCTAGCCCTAAGCAAAAGAGCAATGCATCCAGTAGATTTGACTTCCCTGATCCGTTTGGACCTGAGATCACGGTGAACCCTGGCAGCAACGGAATCGGCGTTGTGCCGCCAAAAGACTTGAAATTTGTTAGTTCAACACGCTTAACGTACACAGGGAGTCAGTAAAAAACAGTGTTTAGTGTAGCCCGGAATCAAACAAGTGAGCTAAATTAGCGGAATTTCTATAATAGATAGCACACTTAGAACGTCTGATCTACAAAAAATCAAACGGATTTGTGCAATTCTACTGCGATCGATCAGATTGTCAAGGTGATTTTCCCGTGCGTTAGCGTATTTTAGCGATCGAGACTCACATATCGCCAGCGTTTACAATTCAGTCACAGGTGCAGAATCAATCAGGAAAGGTCCTTTTTCTGGTCTCCCAATTGAAAATCCAAAATTCAAAATCGTCTCCCTCTTCCCAATCCGGGGAAATCTAGATCAGTAGACCTACCTCAGATTTGACCTGTTTTTGGGAAAGCCTCATGATAAAAGCATTTCATAGCCCTGACGATCGCCATTCTGCGATTTCTGCTGTCACCAATCAATCTCCGGATGCCCTCGCATCCTTCTGGGAAGAACTGGAAGAACAGCTAGATGAGGAAAACCCTGAAGAACAGCAAATCGCCAAAAGCCCAACGTTGACGATCGATCTTGAAGAAGCGAAATCCGCGATCGAGTCTCCGGTCACTCCAGAAGCGAAACCTCGCTATATTCAAGGTGTTGTGTCGGGTCAACAGGCATGGCTCGTCACCAATTTGCTGAGAAGTGAATCGATGAGTCTTAAACAACCGCAAATGGTTTGGACGATCGGGCGTAATCGATCGGCAGCATTGCCCCTACAGGATCGTAAGCTTTCTCGTCGTCATGCTGTGATTCTCTATGTTGTGAATGAAGGCTTCTACTTCGTTGATCTCAATAGCATGAATGGCTCGTACATCAACGGAACAAGAGTTCAACAGCGCCAGCGCCTTCAGGATGGGGATTGCCTCTGCGTCGGTAGTACTCGCTTTTTCTTCTTTACAAGCGTGCAAGAACGCGCGTCAGAAGCCCTGCATCCTGAAGTATTAGCCCGTCTGAATGATGCAGAATCCCGGAACAGAGAATTTATTGACTTTTCAGAGTTGCAGGAAGAGATCTCCTTCAACGTGCCTCAATAGCGCCCCTAAAAAGAAAACTCTGTCTGAATCTCGCATCGGGTTTGGGCTGCATCGATCTCTTAAAACTGTCGTGTCCAGTCATGCCAGCGTTCGACAATCACTTTCGTCTGGGTGAAGAATTCGATCGCTTGCCATCCTTGACCATGCAAATCCCCAAAAAAGCTTTCTTTCCAACCACTAAACGGAAAGAATGCCATCGGTGCTGCAACTCCAATATTAATTCCGATATTCCCCGCTTCAGCTTCGTAGCGGAATTTTCGGGCTGCAGCTCCACTAGAAGTAAACAGGGAAGCCATGTTTCCGTATTGGCTTTGATTGATCAGCGCGATCGCGTCATCAATTGAATCGAGATGAATCAAGCTCAGCACTGGTCCAAAAATCTCAGTTTTAGCAATTTCACCTGCCGGATCAATGTTCTGCAAAATGGTTGGTCGAACAAAGTGACCTTGCTCATATCCAGAAATTTTGGGTGCTCGACCATCGACTAAAACAGTTGCACCTTCTGTTTCTGCTTGTTGAATGATGGTTTCAATTCGGGTCTTACTTTGATGAGTGATTACAGGTCCCATTTGTACGCCAGAATCTAGTCCAAACCCAACTTGGCGCGAGGTTGCAGCTTCAGCGATCGCATCTGTAAAAGTAGATTTTGCACTGCCAACTGTAATGGCAATTGAAGCAGCTAAACATCGTTGTCCTGCACATCCAAAAGCACTATCTGCCATGATTTTCGTTGTCATCGCAATATCTGCATCCGGTAGCACAATTACGGGATTTTTCGCGCCACCTTGGCACTGTGCCCTTTTCCCATTTGCGGCTGCCCGACTATAGACATATTTCGCGACTCCCGTCGATCCGACAAAGCTAATCGATCGAATTGCGGCATGATCGAGCAAAGCATCGACCACTTCTTTCGCTCCATTGACCAGATTGACTACGCCTTTAGGTAAGCCTGTTTGTTCGAGCAAAGTAAAGATGCGCTGCATGGTCAGAGGCACCCGTTCAGACGGCTTAATAATGCAGGTGTTGCCACATGCGATCGCGTAAGGCATAAACCAAAATGGAATCATACCTGGAAAGTTAAACGGTGTAATGACTGCGGTGACTCCCAGCGGTTGGCGAATCATATGTTCATCAATGCCACGCGCAATGTCTTCTGAGTTATAGCCCTGCATTAAGATGGGAATTCCACAGGCAACCTCGACATTCTCGATCGCGCGTCTCATTTCGCCTTTGGATTCTGCAAGCGTCTTGCCACATTCGAGTGTAATCGTCTGGGCAATGTCCTCGAAATGCTCCTCGAGCAATGCCTTGAGCTTGAATAAATACTGCACGCGTTCAGTCGCGGGCGTGCGTCGCCAGGTTTGAAATGCAGTTTGAGCAGCTTGAGCGGCTCGATCGACTTCACGCGCAGGCGAGAGCGGAACTTTACTTAAAACTTCGATCGTGGCTGGATTTCTGACTTCTAAATAAGTTTCAGTTTCGGGAATAGACCATTCGCCATTGATATAGTTTTGAACGATCGAAGAGTGCGTCATATCGGTTCCTCACTTCTATGAGAAGATCTTGCCGCAACTTCGTTGGATTAAGCTACCTGAAATAGATTGAAAAATGCGGATGAAAGGACTTGAACCTTCACTTCTTGCGAAACCAGAACCTAAATCTGGCGCGTCTACCAATTCCGCCACATCCGCGCAATGAGAAATATTATAACAGGGATAAGGAGAAAGGAAACAATTTGTTCTCCTCATCCCGACAAAATGCTGTTAAGGCAGACTGCCCAGACTGAGAGGAATAAGATTGCCTTCGATCGTGAGTCCCAAGAGTATGTTCTCGCCGGAGCGGATAGGTTTGCCAGTAAGGGCGCAGCGATCGTCGGTTTGAGCGGTAGCAGATAGAGTGGCACGCACATCGGCGGATGAGAGAGAGGGGGAATAGCTGCCCGATCGCTGTTGCACATAGTTCCACAAAATGTCGCGAATGAGCGCTTGATAGCCTTGGTTGCCAGAAAGTGCTTTTAGCTCCTCCTTCAACTCACGCTCTAAACGGATGCTCGTCACTTCCATTTCCGTTGTGCTGGTGCGAGTTAAGGTATGCATGAACGGTCTCCTTTTGGAATAGGTTTGTCAGATTTATAATACAAGTGTAGTACGTGATTTCGTCAACTGTCAGATCTTTTATGTAAATCCAGAATTGCTTCGATGCGATGGCGCTGGATTTTTCCTTGCAAACTTCGTGGGATCTGAGCGACAGCGATCCATCGTTTAGGAATTTTGAATGAAGTTAAGTGTGATTTTAAGGCAGTTTTAATCTCTTCAAACGTAACCGTTTCATCATCAGGAACATAAATTGCCGTCACGCTCTGTCCCCAGATTTCGTCCGGAATTCCTAAAACGTGAATATCTCGGACAAGATTGGTTGATCGAATTGCAGATTCCACTTCTGCCGGGAAAATGTTCTCACCGCCGCTAATGATCTTGTTACTGTCACGACCGATGAGATGGAGATAGTTTTGTTCATCAAAGTATCCCAAATCGTCAGGTTCAAAGGTTTCAGGCTGATCGAGATTCGGGTAATACCCAAGCATCAAGGATTTTGAGCGGATTAAGAGTTTTTGATGAGCGATCGTAATTTCTGCATGAGGTAAAACTTGCCCACACCCTTGAACACCCTTGAGAAAATCAGCAGGTTTGAGCGTTGCAATCTGAGAAGCAGTTTCGGTCATCCCGTAAGTTGGGGCGATCGGAAGATGTTTCAATCGTGCGTCTTCAAGGAGATTTGACCAAGCGGGTGCGCCTCCGAGCAAAATGGTTCTGAATTTGGCGAGCCAATCTGCATGAGGCATCAATTGCTGGAGTTGAGTCGGAACCAGAGAGATGAAGAAGTTTTGCGGATCGAAGTCGGTGTTTAGATTTTTCCAGGATTGAAGCGTGAATGTGCCGTTTGTGAGCAGCGATCGCATCAATTGCATTAAACCGCTGACGTGATAGAGCGGGAGAACGCAGAAAGAGTTAATGCGATCAAGTTCAAAATATTGGCGAAATCCTTGAACAGAAGCAGTGAGAGTGTTCCAAGTGTGAATTGCAAACCGAATTTTGCCAGAAGTGCCTCCAGTCGGAATCATGATCAGCAGCGCTTCGTGCTGAGCTTCAGTCGGCTTCAGCCCCCTAAATCCCTCATTCTGGGGGACTTTGAAATCAGGAAATTCTCGACATTCAAAGTCCCCCAATTTTGGGGGATTTAGGGGGCGATTCTCCAAGCCTTCCACAAACCTAGGTTCTCCCCAAATCAGAGTCGGTTGAGCCAATTCAAACACCTGTTTCCATTCGGTTTCGCCCCAATCTGGATTGCAAAGAAACAGTTCACAAGGCACAGAACAAGCTGCAATAAATCCTGCCATCCATTGAATTGGATCTCGATCGCATAAAAATACGGTCATGCTCGCGTGTGCCGGAGGCATCGCACGCTCATATTTCAATAACTCTCGATACCGCAGTTCAGCGATTTCCTGAACCCGTTGACGCTCTACAAAATCAAACGTCTCTAATCGACTTAAAGGCTGTTCCATAACTCCTCAAAGTCTTCGCTATTCAGTTCATCAAACCAATGCGTTGTCCCATATCCAACGGCGCGCTGGCTCAGTTCCGCTGCCAGTTGTAATCCTGCCCGACGACCGATAGCAGTCTCAAAAACCGTTGAGAAAACCGTATCCAGTTGATGTTCTCGACAAAATTGGCGCAGTTGAGAAGGAAAACCTGCGATCGCTGGTTTAATCACAAAAATTCCGCGCCAGCCTCGCTCATAACACGCTTTCAATTGAGCCAAAGTTGAGACAGACTCATCTAATGCGATCGCAGTTCGATACATCTGGCTCAACTTCAGCATGGTTTCAAACTGATCGGTTCGCATCGGCTGCTCGATAAATTCAATTCTGGATTGATCACAGAATTCGAGCCATTGATGCGTTTCAGATTCCGTTAACCCCATGTTTGCATCGAGTCTTAAGTTTGCATGTTGCGGTAATTGATCCAGTAAGGCTTGGACTGTTGCGATTTCGATTTCGATTGGAGCGATCGCGATTTTCAATTTAAACGTTCGATAGCCCTGATCCCAGAGCGATCGCCATTCATCAGACATCAAAGCACTCTGAGGCATTGCTTGGAATTGCCCTGGATTAAGCGCCGACTCAAATCCAAATTGACACGCTGGAAACGGAATCTGCTGAATCCAATCGAGATCGATGTCACGGGGAGCAGATTGGCAAAGCTCGATCGCGTCTTGCATCGATTCTGAGCCAAACCACTCCAGTGGCGTAATTTCTCCAAAGCGATCATCTAATCGGATTAAAATTCCTTCCCGAACTGACCATTCTCCATAATGTGTTTTGAGAGATTGGCGAAATCGTCGTTGATAAGGTCGAAATTCAAATTGCATTACAGGAACAGAAATCCTAACCCAAATAGCAATCCGAACCAAAAATGCAATTCAACCGCAATTAATCGACAACGCAAGAGTTTATGGGGTTGATGATACTGTGAACCGATTGTATGACATAGCCTTTTCGCAACTGGAAAACTCAGCAGCGAGAGCAACGTCCAAACTGGGAACAGTTTCAAAATGACAAATAGAATGGTCAACACATAAAAGCTGCCACAAATCCAAGGAAGAAGCTGAGCAGAGCGCTTCGCGCCAAGCCGAACCACCGGAGACTTTTTCCCGATCGCTGCATCATCTTCGACTTGATTAAAATGCGAACAAAACAGAATCAAACTCGTCGCAATTCCCACTCCGATCGAAGCCGCTAAATTCGTTCCTGACCAAGCTTTAGTCTGACTATAATAAGCCGCCGAAAATGCGAGAGGACCAAACGCCACAAAACACAATGGCTCGCCCAAACCCTGATAGCTCAATCGAAATGGAGGTCCTTGATAGATATAACCGATCGCACAACAGGCCAGCACTAACCCAATCACGGTAAAGTCACCCTGCATCAGCGCGATCGCCAAAATTCCCGATAATCCCGCTACCAAAAAAGCATTGGAAATCCAAAAGATCAGCGACTTATTTCCAGTCAAATTCACGACCGAATTCGCCTTATTGACATCGACTCCTGTCTCAGAATCAAACACGTCATTGCTGAGATTTTCCCAAGCCAGAATCAAAATTGCAGAAATTAGAAACGTAAAAAATACCAGAAGATTCAACGATCGAGTCTCTGCAAAAGCCACCGCAGATCCCACCCAAATTGGCATGACCGCAACGCTATACATCGGCGGTTTAATTGCGGCATACCAAAGTTTTTTCTTAGAAGGCTCAACCGATCGCAAGGTCATCCACTCATCTCCTAATTACTGAAAAGCTTATGAGCAAGCGATTTCCAGTCTCCCATTTGAGTTTGAACCAAATTACGATCGGTTATAGAAACGTTACATCTGTTGAAGATACTGCTGATATCCAACCCGCCCTAACTCTGCCTGCTTTTGCTGCACCATTTCCGTCAAACTCTGGCGATACGCTTGCAGTTTGGCAAACAACTCAGCATCATGACTGCCCAAAATCTGAACAGCCAAGAGTCCTGCATTTTTGGCATTCCCGATCGCCACAGTCGCCACTGGAATTCCTGCAGGCATTTGCACGATCGAATACAGCGAATCGACCCCCTGAAGCGTCTTCGTCTGTACCGGAACCCCAATCACAGGCAACACCGTCATTGATGCCACCATTCCCGGCAAATGCGCTGCACCTCCAGCCCCGGCAATAATCACTTTCAATCCACGAGTATGCGCCTCTTTTGCATACTGCACCATTCGCTCTGGAGTGCGATGTGCCGAGACAATTTCCACTTCACACGGCACACCAAACTCCTCACAAACTGCGATCGCTGCCTGCATCGTCGGCAAATCCGAATCGCTTCCCATAATGATCCCAATTAGCGGCTGACTCATGTGCGAAAATCCAAAACGAATCCAGATCAAACACTAAAACATGCTGATTATCAATGCTCAAGTTCCTGGTTTCTCCGGTTTGCAGCAAATCTTGATCGAGAATGACAAAATCGTTGAGATTGCACCCTCGATCCAGTTTCCAACTGAAGCCATCGAAACTTCGACCCTGGTGATCGATGCTGAAGGAGATTGGATCTCGTTAGGCGGCATTGATTTACAAATTAACGGGGCATTAGGCTTAGCCTTTCCCGATCTCAACTCAGATAACGCCCACCAGTTAGACAAAATTTGTGACTTTCTTTGGCATCAAGGTATCGATGGATTCTTGCCCACAATTGTTACAACCTCGATCGAGAACATTCAGCGATCGCTCCAAATCATCGCTGAAGCCAATCATCCTGAAATTCTAGGCGTTCATCTCGAAGGTCCGTTTCTCAATCCGCAAAAACGAGGCGCACATCCTGAAGAATTTCTTCTGCCCTGCACAATTGAAACGATTAAACAGGTTCTAGGCGATTATGCCTCGATCGTCAAAGTCATAACGTTAGCTCCAGAACTCGATCCCAGTGGAGCCACGATCGAATATCTCAAATCTCTCGGCATTACCGTTAGTCTCGGACACTCTCAATCAACCGCAACCCAAGCCCAACAAGCCTTTGATCAAGGCGCTTCAATGGTCACACATGCTTTCAACGCGATGCCCAGTTTGCACCATCGCGAACCTGGACTACTAGGAGCCGCCATTACAAATCCTCACGTTTATTGTGGCTTAATTGCAGATGGGCAGCATGTCTCACCGATCATGATGGAGATTTTGCTCAAAGCGAGCGAATACGATCGCGGAATTTTTCTTGTCAGTGATGCCCTTTCACCGCTTGGACTCCCGGACGGACGCTATCCTTGGGACACTCGACAAATCGAGGTGACAAATGGCACCGCAAGATTATTCGACGGCACTTTAGCCGGAACAACGCGATCGCTCTTTTCAGGTGTGCAAAATCTGGTGAATTGGAACCTTTGTGATCTGGGAACTGCGATCGCGCTATCGACGACTGCTCCCCGCACTGCAATACATCTTCCAACCTATCTATATCAGCCTGCGCGTCTTTTACGCTGGAGCCAAGTTGGTCAAGAAATCCAAATGCAGCGTCTCACCACAAATATTGCTTCGTAAACAAAATTTATGTGACAGATACAATTCTGTCTCACTGAATTCCGTAAATTTTCTCAAACTCTCTTACACTTCGATATAGGACAGGTGGTGCGTAACTCGTTGCCCTCCGTAGACTTATCCCTGTTCAGAGAAATCCGAAAACCCCTAAAAAAACGGGGCACGGTTCAGGTGCCCCCAAGATACTCAGATTGACTTGTCAAAGCAAAAGTTCCCTCACAGCCTCAACAGACCTGTAAAATTACGGGCAACTGCCGAGTGATTTGGGGTTTTGCCTTCTCGTAGAATACCTGAGAATACCGAGGCGTAGTGATGGCTACATGAAAATTTCATAAGAACCTCATGTTTGTACGCAAATTATTAGCAATCCACGAATAAGACCAAAAGTAAGACCAGTTCTTGCACCACAAAGTCAGGCGATATCTTTTCTAGTCGTCAAGTGGATGGATTTTGCGAAGTGGGGAGATGGGGAGTGGGGAGTCTCTTCGTGGAATTTCGCTCTGATCTGGGTTCAGGGGCGATCGTCGTAATACGATAGTTGAGGCGAATCAACGAGATCACAAGCGGATATATGAACGGAGTGGATGATAAAACCGAAGTGCGTGAGTATTTCAATGCCACGGGCTTCGATCGCTGGAAACGTATCTACGGCGATGGTGAAGTAAATAAGGTACAACTCGATATCCGCACAGGGCATCAGCAAACAGTCGATACTTTGCTGGACTGGTTCAAAGCAGATGAAAATCTAGCAGATTTGACGATCTGCGATGCGGGATGTGGAGTTGGCAGCTTGAGTATTCCGCTGGCACAAGCAGGTGCAACCGTTTTTTCGAGTGATATCTCAGAAAAAATGGTGGAAGAAGGGAAAGAAAGAGCGATCGCGCTTGGACTGAAAGATAATCCGACTTTCGTCGTACAAGATTTGGAGACTCTAAGCGGCAAGTATCATACCGTCGTTTGTCTGGATGTGCTGATTCACTATCCGACCGAGCAAGCCGCCGATATGATCAAACACTTAGCAAGTTTGGCGGAAAATCGTTTAATTCTCAGCTTTGCCCCGAAGACCTGTTTATTAGTGATTTTGAAGCGAATCGGTGAGTTTTTCCCAGGCCCGAGTAAGACGACTCGCGCTTATCAGCATCGTGAGAAAGACATCGTAAAAGTGTTAGAAGACTGTGGATTGAAAGTCAAGCGAACTGCAATGACGAGCACGAAGTTTTACTTCTCTCGTATGTTGGAAGCTGTTCGTGAAGAATAGGAAGATAGGGGGATAGGGAAAATGCAGCTTTCGCTACCCCACTCCCCATCTCCCCACTTTACCGAGTCCCCGTGACACCCGCCCAAAAGTATTTTTTGAATGAATTCATATCTGTATTCACGGTGAGTTTTTTCGACCAAGTGTAAATGTCGAAAGCAACCCGATCGCCATTCATCTCAAATCCACCGAGCAACGTTACCCAATGGCTCGGAAATGGAACCGGAGGGGGATCGCCTTGTAAAAATCCTTCAGCAGTGACGAGCAGCATCGCCACACCACCCGACTGAATCGCGGCGATCGCCGCCTGCATCGCTTTGACATCACTAAACAGATATGCCTGATGATAGGCAGTCTTGGAATAGCCTAAAAGCTCATCAATCCAGCCTTTAACCTCCCAAGATTTCGTCATACCGGCTAGATTCCGAATCAGATCAGGCGCATTTGGTTCTACTGGAAATAGAGAATTCTCTGACTCGCGCAACGTTGATAAAATCATCCAATCTGCTTGCTCCATGCGCAAATTCTGATCTCGATTGCTCCGCAGCGCAGCGCTTGCTTGAATCCAACGGTTTGTGCCTTGAAACCCACCCCTTTCAAATAGAGTCTGGCAAATCTGAACGTAACGAGTCGGTTGCTTGCGAACCAGTTCAAACAACACACTGGCGGGTCCACAAAACGGCTGCCCACCTTGATTGATTTGGAACGGATCAGCGACGCGTGATCGCATCTCTGCAATCACCGTTGCCTTATCCAAACCCGCCCAAATCCCCGTGGCACGCGATTGCTCAAATGCATCAATCTCACTCATCGCCGCCTGAACGTAGCCTGCATCCGGCGCATATAAATTAGCCGCAGTTGTGATCATTACCGGGACTCCTTCTGGGGAAAAAAGAACTGCATCGGTGATATATATCACTTCCTAAAGAGGAAAAAGTCACGGGTCAGTCCTTGATCTGTCACCCACGCTCCACTTCAAAAAGCCGATATTAGTATCACAACGCTCTTGTAGTTTTCCCGATGGAATCCTCTCTTTTACTGACAGATTCAATTTCCGATTTGTTCGCTGAAGTCAGCAATACAGGCAGAATGACTCCGCTGGCTTGTCAAAAGCTTCAAGCGGCAATGTTGGATCAGCAAACAACTGACGAAGAAAAGCAAGCAATCGAGCGCCTACTCTATGCGATCCGATTGGGTCGCGTTCAGGTCATTGAAGAAATCCATGGCTGATAGAACGCGATCGCTGATTCAATTTCTCACTGATGAGCTAGCTGTCTCATCCGATTCGATAAAAATCGGGCTACAGTACTCAGAGGAGATCGATAGCCTCTTACCGATCGTACTTTGGCAGTACGGCTTTATTACACTGACTGAATTAGAAACAATCTTCGATTGGCTTGCCGCTTCTACTTCTGTCATCAGCAGCAGTCATCTGTCTGACAGGGTAACTCTCTGGCTAGATGAAGTAATTCAGTAAAACCGCTTACAGTCTGAGTTAATACGCAAAACGGAGGTTAAGAATGCGAATTGCTCAGATTGCTCCTTTGTGGGAGACAGTTCCTCCTCCCGCTTATGGTGGGGCAGAACTGGTTGTGAGTTTATTGACTGAAGAACTTGTTCGTCGTGGTCATGAAGTTACATTGTTTGCAACAGGAGATTCCAGAACCCAAGCGAATCTTGAAGCGATTCATCCCAGTGCATTGCGATTAGATCCATCTGTCAAAGAACATACAGCTTATGAAGCAATGCAGTTAAGTCAGGTTTATCAGCACTCAGACGAATTTGACATTATTCATTCCCATATTGGATTTGCTGCATTGGCTTGCGCGCAATTAGTGAAAACGCCGACTGTACATACTTTACATGGAACATTTAGCTTAGATAATCAGAAAGCATTCAGTCTTGCTAAGTCTCAGCCTTATGTAAGTATCTCAGATACTCAACGGGAGCCACAATTAGAGTTAAATTATGTCGCCACGGTTTACAACGGGATCGATCCTGCGACTCATCAGTTTTATTCTCAGCCAGATGAACTACAGTACCTGGCTTTCTTAGGGCGGCTTTCACCTGAGAAAGGTCCACATCATGCGATCGAGATTGCGAAACGGACTGGATATCCACTGAAAATAGCGGGAAAGGTCGATCGAGTCGATGTCGATTATTTTGAGCAAGAGATTAAACCGCACATTGATGGCGAACAAATTCAATATCTAGGCGAAGCAAATCATATTCAGAAAAATCATTTAATGGGCAATGCGATTGCAACATTATTTCCGATTACTTGGCGTGAACCGTTCGGATTAGTCATGGTGGAGTCTATGGTTGCAGGGACACCCGTGATCGCGTTAGAACTCGGGGCGACTTCTGAAGTCATTGCACATGAAAAGACTGGATTCCTCTGCCAAAACGTCGATGAATGTATTGAGGCTGTGCATCGGATTGATGAAATCGATCGCATTGCTTGCCGTAGACATGTAGAAGAAAAGTTTGGTGTGAAGCAGATGGTCGATGGTTACGAAGCAGTCTATCGACAGTTGCTTGCTGAGAAGTTTGCTCAGAATGGACATAGCAAGAGTGCGCCCTCTCTAGCTGGGATGAAATATTAGAAGAATCGATAAAATTAGCACTTTAGGCATGGGTGATTGATCAAGATCACCCATTTTTGTGGAAGCAACTCTAAAAATGCAGTTGGGTATGATGAAGATACTGCAATGAACCATAAGGATATTGCAAATCGTCAGTTTAATTTGGAACTTCACGGAGTCTGAACGATGTTGAAACCATTCGGATTTGGAATTTTAGCTGCCTTAGTCACAGTCAGTAGTGTCATGACCCCTGCTGCTGCTCAGAATCCACCTAAACCCACTGTTACACCTGCACCGGAAGCTCAATTTATTCCAAGAGCGAGAGTAGAACTGAAGGGTGATCGTGTGAACATTATGTTAGTTAACAAAACAAATGCAGCGATTTCGTATCAAGCGGTTGGCGATACCCAGGTAAGAACCTTGCCTGGTCGGGGAACTGTGATGCTGCAAGGTTTGCGAGTTCCGACAACTTTGACCCTCGATCGCCAAGATTCTGGGCTACTGCAAGTGACTCCAAAGCAATCTCAAAAGGCTCCTGGCACAATCGAGGTGACTTTAGAAACGAATACTGATCTTGGAACAGACAGCCCCACGATGCGCGTTGAAGAAAACGGCTCCATCTTCCTGTACTAAGACACATTACATCACCTAAACCAATCACTGGTCTTGGGTGATGTAAGTAGAAAATTGCCCGCTACTATAGAATCCGAATTGATCAAGATCCGCCTGCGATCAGCTCTGAATGATTGCAGATCGCATGTTTGAAGCTTGCGAATCGGAATTCAATACACGAACAGTAGCTTATTTCCTGATGTTAGATAGCAACTGTCCGAGTTCTTGAAGTTTAGAAGCTGAACTGCCTTCTTGAGAGCCTACGGCAGAGGAAACTTGATGACCGAGAGCCGAGAGAATTGCTGGGATCTCGCCGCTGCGGACACCGCCATCGATCGCTAACTTTAATTCACCTAATGTTTCTGCAATTTCGGTTCCCGTGAGTTGCTGCTGCCACGCTTCGATATTGGCGATCGCTGCTTCTGGATCAATTTTTGCTAAGTCATTCTTCAAAAGTGCGATTGTGGCATCGAGATCAGCCGTTTGAGCTTGGTTTGCCATGAATTTATCCTAACTTTGCTAATAACTCTCCATTCTTTGAAATTCGAGCGCACTCTTCGTCAACCTGTGGGAAGAAACACATCGGAAACAGTGCCCATCTGGGGAATGTATTTTAAGCTGACAACTCTCTACAGTAGAGATGTTCGAGCAGTTGAGCGGGAGTTGTTTGCTTCGGAGTAGTTAGGAGTGCAGCCTGTTACTTTTGATTGCAAACAACACCCCTTTCTTTTCTCTTGGGGCTGATTCAACTTGACGATCGTGGGCTGATGGGATCACCATGACGATACTGACTCAGCATTACCATTCATTGTTAAAATCTTGCCTGAAACCATTTCAGTAGTGAATGAAGTCAAGAATTTTACCTGACCGCTGTAGTGATCCTTAGAGATAGGGTAAAGGCAGCATTAAAACATGAGTGGGGGGAATCCGTGAGTCTCTTGCAACGATTTCAGTTCAATTCACCCAAAAAATTGCTGGGGGGTCGCTATCAAGTGATCCAAGAGTTAGGATCTGGTGGATTTGGACAAACGTTTCTCGCCACAGATCTACATCTACCAGGGCAACCTCACTGCGTCGTCAAACAACTGAAACCTCAGTCTACTCATCCCCGAAGTTTACAAATTGCCGCGAGGCTCTTCGATACAGAAGCTCAAGTTCTTTATCGCTTAGGACATCACGATCAGATTCCGCGCTTACTCGCTCACTTCCAGGATGGTACGGAGTTTTACTTGGTTCAGGAGTGGATCGATGGGAATTCTTTGAGCGAAGAATTCGTTAGCGGTCAGCCTTGGTCAGAGGCGCAAGTGACCCATCTGCTGCAAAGTCTGCTGAATGTTCTCAGTTTTGTGCATCAACAGAATGTCATTCATCGGGATATTAAACCCTCCAATCTGATGCGTCGTTGCTCTGATGGAGAAATTGTGCTGATCGATTTTGGGGCAGTGAAACAAGTCAGAACGGGATTGAGTCATCCTCATGCGGCTCCCACCCAGACCATTGCGATCGGCACACCGGGCTATATGCCTTACGAGCAAATCGCAGGGACTCCTCGGTTTAGTAGCGATGTTTATGCGGTTGGAATTGTTGCCATTGAGCTACTCACTGGGATTTCAGTCCATCAATTGAGCCAAGATACAAATACGGGAGAGCTTCAGTGGCGCGATCGCGTGCCCGATCTCAATCTTGCGATCGCGACCTTGCTAGAGCAAATGGTCTGTGCTGATTTTCGCGATCGCTATGCGACTGCTGGAGAAGCTCTAGCAGCACTTCAGGCGATCTCTAGTCAGATCACGCTGCCACCTCAAATGCAGCGACCCATTCCCCCAAAGCCAGCTGAAATTCCTGCGATCGCCACACAAGCTACCCTAGCTGTCAACCCTGTTCCCCGCTCTGGCGCACCGATTCACAGACGCAACTTCCTTCCTTTTCTTAACTTGTCTCAATCTACTGCTTTAGCGCCAGGATCTTCGAGCAACACATCTCTACCACAGGGCAACACGCTCAAGCAACAGGTCTCTGTGAGAGGGCGCGAACTTTTGAGCAAAATTCCGCATCGTCGAATGACGCTATCTGCGGTTGGACTGGTTATCCTCGCTCTGTTTGGATGGAATGCAACTCGTCATCCTCAAACTATTCCTGCTGTTCAGACGAGTATTCCTACTCCCTCTCCTTCAACGTCTGCCGATTCCGTCGCGGCACTCTTGAGTGAGGCAAATCAACATCGAACTGCTCAACAATATCAACGTGCGATCGACACTTATGAGCAAGTCATTGAACTAGATGCAAAATCTGCTGAAGCACATTGGGGACGGTGCTATAGTTTGAACTATTTGCAGCAGAGTAAAGCTGCGATCGCAGCGTGTGATGCCGCATTAGCTTCACGCGCTGATTATCCAGAGGCGCTGTGGAGCAAAGGCTATGCCCTAGAGCAGCAGCAACAATATGAGCCAGCTTTGGCACTTTATGAGCAAGCCATTACACTTAAACCAGACTTTGCTGAAGCTTGGAGCAATAAAGGTACACTCCTCTTGCGGCTGGGTCGTTTAGAGGCAGCGATTATGGCATTGGATCGGGCGATCTCGCTCAAGCCAGAACTCGCCGAAGCTTGGAACAATCGGGGGGCAGCACTGTGGGGAGTGGGACGGACTGATGATGCGATCTCGTCGATCGACAAAGCAATTCAAATTCGCCCTGATTATGCCGATGCGTTAAGTTTACGGCAGCAAGTCGAGCAAAAACTTCAGCAAGGAAGTACTCAAAAGCGAGACAAGCAGAGTAAGACAAATCGGGCTTTGAAAAGATCTGACAAAAAGATCTGACAACGATGATGATTAGAAAGGTTTTCTACGAGTCACATGGGATATCTAATTACAGCAGCACTTGCGAAAAGTGAGGGTTTCCTGATTCGCATTTTGTAATAAACAAACAAAATATGCAGATTGCGACCTATAAATTACGGTAAGACCTTCGTGTAGAGGCTCGTTCGATGGATGAATCTTGTGTGATTCCGGTCATCAAATCTCCCGCTGAGTATCAGGCTTACCGCATCAGTCCTCACGATACGAATCGGCTCGCGATCGTCTTTGACCCTACGATCGCGAATTTTTCGCTGACGCTATGTGTTGAGATATTCGATATTGGTGGCAAGACTCCTCCCAATCGACATCAACTCGCGATCGAAATGTTCTTCGTGCTGAAAGGTGAAGGCATTGCCATCTGCGATGGTAAAGAAGTACGGATTCAGGCAGGCGATAGTCTACTGGTACCGCCAACCGGGATTCATGAAATCCGAAATATTGGAGCAGAAAGACTTTATGCCCTCTGCATCATGATTCCAAACGAGGATTTTGCAGAATTGATTCGCAGTGGAACGCCCGTTGAATTAGATGCGGAAGATATGGCAGTGCTGCGACGATCGCCCGTGCCACAACTGACTTATCACGATTGATAAGTTTTTTCAGATGAGTTTATGCCCGTGCTTCTATCCTGTGGTAGACGGAAATACGATCGCAAATTCTTTAGGATAGCTGCGAGTAAATTCATTGAGGACTTTATATATGAAACGTCTAATCGGAACAGTATTCGCAGTAGTATTAGTTGGTTTTATGAGTTGGGTAGGCTTCTTTGCACCTGCGTTTGCTGCGGTTTCGACTCAGCCACCGGGACATGAAGAAGTCATCAGTCCAGACGGAGAGCAATATTCCAGCCGGGAAGAAGCTTATGAAAAAGCAACAGAAGCGGCAAGCGATCCGAATGGATTAGATAAGGAATATCAGAAGGATTTGAAAATCTTTAAGAAAGAAAATCCTGATCAAGCCAATCTGATTGAAAAAGCAGAAGCAGCTGTTGAGAAAGTTGTCAGCGACAAGAAATAACTTGATTCATTTTGACTGCGCTCAACGTTCCGCACTTGTTATGAGTTGAGCGCAGCCGAATCTTCCGATACGTTTTAAGCTCGTGATTCCACTTTTCCTCTAGTCATCTCCCCAATTTATTGGGAATCCCTTCACATCCTCCTGGAATGGTTCCCCGTGTTCTCGAACCGCCCCAAGCACAGCAGTAATAGCGCTGCTCCTCAGACATATCTTCTACGCCTGTAAAATCAGCATTCTCAATTACCGCACCGGTATATAGACCTGTCTTAAAATTGGGTGGCTCTGTGCGACTACGAGGAGAAGCTGTTTCAGCTTTGCCGTAAAAGAAACGAGTTCCGCTCAAATCCGCACCCTGCAAACTTGCTCCACACAAAACAGTTCGCGTAAAATTCGTTTTGACTAAATCGCAATTGGTGAGATTGGCTCGAATCAGATTCGCCTCACTCAAATCTGTCCAGCGTAAGTCTGTTCCTGAGAGATCCGCCGCTGCCAGCATCACCCCCAGATCGATCACTCGAATTCCATGCAATCGATCTTCGGCATAGCCACCTGAGCCATCTAAAATTGCTCGTCCTAATCTCTGATCCCGTTTGAGCGGAGACAATAACTTGGCACGGGATAAGAAGCGAATAATCTTGGCTTTTCCTGAACCGTCTACACTGCTTAAAATCGCAGCCGTTCGCCCTTCTGCGATCGCTCTTTCTTGTGGCCAATCTTCTAATAATCCTTCCTCATCTAACACCAGATCCGAAATGCCTTGGAAATAGGTATCGATTGTTTGTTGTTGGGTAATCGTATTTTGCTGAATCGTCAGATCCTTCGAGATCACGTACTGTCGCCAAGCAATATAAACCGCCAAAATCGCGATGAGAATCTGTCCCAACGCTCCAAAAACTTCACCGAGCGCCCCGATCGCGTCCCAATCTAACTTCTGGTACAACGCGCCTAGCCTTTTGCCAAGACCCAATACCTGAGCTAATCCGACCACACCGAGCACCAAGCCGAGCGTGCCTAAGAAAATGCCCTGATCTTGCTCAGTCACCAGCTCAATCAAGACCGGCTTCAAGGTGGGAAAGAGAATCTGAACCGAGAGCAAAATCGCCACGATCGAGCCTGCCAAGATCAGCCAAAACTGATTGATCACCAATCCGATGGTCACGATCGCCAGTGCCAAGAGCAAAATAATCGATCGGTTGGGATTTGGAGGAGGAGAGCCTGTGTTTAAGGAGCGTTGATGAGCAGCGGTTCGCTCACGCGCAATCTCCGCATGGGTAGGAATCGTTGAAATTTCGCCGTTCGGGGAATTGGATGAAGCCAAATTGGGATCAGCAGACATGCTTAGCAAACAGAATTAAGTAGTCAATAAGCTTTATCCTACTCGCTTCCTAGAAGGCTGATCGGTATCTTGTTAGGGATTATTTGCTATTTACCAGATAAAGTTGTGGGTTAGTTTGATTCAGTCTTAGGTTAGAAATTATGGCTTGATTGCGAAAAAAGATTCCTGAGATGTGACAAAAAACGGCTTTTATGCCATAAAATTCGTTCAACTTCGCAGAATTACAGTATTAGTATTCTGTGACAAGATACATTTGGAGTTTTCAACGTTATGAGTTACGCAACAGAATCGGCTCAGCCTTCCGTTTTGGAGCTGGCGCGATCGGGGAATCCCAAGGCGATCGCGTACTGGCTGAATGTATTTCTGTTACCTCATAATCTTTTCGCGCAAGCAGAACCCGCAGCCCAACCCGGCTGTTTCAAAATTTTAATCGAGTTCCATCCTTCTCCTGATGTCGATGCGCGATCGCCCGAGTTTCAACAAAATTTGATGCGGTTCGTTTGTCATCACATGTGGAAACTGAATTCTGATGTGATCGATGGCATTCAAGTTGTAACGCGGTTTATCGGCAAGCCGCAGATGCTTTGGCGCAAGACGGTCAGAGTCGTGTCTCCAGCCCGCCGCGCCAAACTTGCAGCCAAACTTGCAGAAAGTGCTCCCCAATCCGCTGCACCGGCTGAGATCAAAACTCGAATTCAGCAAGTCACGCGACAGAAAGTTCAATTCCGTGCCTTGCGATCGCTTTTGCTGACAGGAACAACCGCAGCGGCTTTTATCATCGGTTGCTGGCTAGGCTATTCGGATGCTCCGAATGAGCAAAAAACCGCAACTGCTGCCAATTCGACTCTCACCACTCGCCCGGATACCATCAAGACCGTTCTCGAGTCAGTTCAAGTGAACAAGGTTCAGGCGGACATGGATGGAACGGCAACGATCCTATTTGGGGGCGATGTGGCATTGACGAAGAATTACACTGAGTTGGTCAAAGACGACCCAAAATGGGCGTTTGCTGAATTAGAAGAATCAAGGCTCGCAGACCTGTCGATCGTCAATCTCGAAGCTCCCTTTACAACCGCAACTGACTCCAAGCAAGCTGAGCCATTCAAAGTCGATCCGGCACAAGTTGAGGTGCTCAAAAATGGTGGGATTGATGTTGTGAATCTTGCCAACAATCGCATCATGGATTACGGAAGCACAGGACTAGATGACACCCTGAAAACGCTCGAACAAGCTGGAATTCGCCACTTTGGAGCCGGACGAGATGAAAAAGAAGCGCGTCGTCCAGAAATTTTAGAAGTCGATGGGCAACGAGTCGCCTATCTCGGTTACTACGGTTCAGAGACTCAAGCGGCAACCGCAAATCAGCCCGGAATTAATCGAAAACACAACGATCGGATTTCGGCTGATATTCAAGCGATTCGGGATCAAGTCGATTGGGTGATTGTGAACTTTCACTGGGGCGAAGAGATTTCTAAATATCCCAGTGATGCCCAGATGGAGTTAGCGCATTTCTCGATCGATCAGGGTGCGGATCTCGTCATCGGACATCACTCCAGCATTTTGCAGGGTGCAGAACTCTATCAAGGTCGCCCAATCGTCTACTCACTCGGAAATTTCATCTTCGGTGGCAAGCCTGAAAGCACCTATGACAGTGCCATGCTGCGAGTTGCACTCAAAGATCGTCAAATGAAAGTGGAACTGCTGCCTGTTGAAGTCAATGGGTTCCAACCGAGAATCGCTCATGGCGATCGCGCAGCAGAAATCCTACATCAGATCGAGTCGGTTTCAGACTCGTTTCCGCAAGCCCTCAAAACTCCGCTTGTCATTGATGCAAGGACAAATACGGTCACGAAACCAGACGGAAACCAGATTGAATCTCAAACGCCTATCTCTGAGCCATCGAAGCCTGAGTCTCAGCCTGAGCAATCTGTACCCGAAGGAGAAGCTCCTCCTGCGGCTGAGTCACCCACAGAAGAAGCCACTCCTTCTGTTGAATTTGCCCCGACTGCACCAGTACCGACCGAGCAATCTGCTCCTGCGATCGAGCCATCTCCTGACTCTAGCCCTGTTGAATCACCGAACTCTGAACAATCTGCACCGACTGAAGAAGCGCCATCCAGCGAGTCTCAACCCGGTTCACCGCCTTCTCAACAGCCTTGGAACAACAATTCATTTATCAATCAAAACAATGGATCTCCGGCTCCGATGGTTCCGCAGCAAACCTCTCCTAGCCCACAGGCAACCCAAGACCCTCATACCCATTTAGACGATGCTACCCGTTCGCCTTCGACGAATAGCTTAGAGCCGATCAAACGTCGTTATGCCGAAGCTGACCGCTCAGACTCACAGACGGCTTTCAATTTTTAACCATCATTCCTTCACTTGCCTGTGTTTTCTATCGAACGTCGTCGCCAACAATTTGATACTTATGTGTTGCTCGATCGAGCTTCCAATTCTAAGCTCGAAATTGTTCCCGATCGCGGGGGCATTATTACGAGTTGGCAAGTTCAAGGGCGTGAATTGCTCTATATGGATACCGCCCGATTCGCTGATCCAGCGCTATCTGTCCGAGGCGGCATCCCAATTTTGTTTCCGATTTGTGGCAATCTTCCCGAGAATACTTACACCTATAAAGGTCAGACTTACACGCTGAAGCAGCACGGATTTGCGCGAGATCTGCCTTGGGAAGTGGTTGATCAAAAAACAGAGGGCGAGTTGAGTTTTACGATCGGGCTTTCTAGCAATGCTCAAACTTTAGAACATTACCCATTCGCGTTTCGTCTGGCGTTCACGTATGCCCTGCAAGGTCAGACTCTCTTGATCACGCAGAAGATTGCGAATCTCTCAGATGAAGTGATGCCGTTTTCGATTGGGTTTCATCCCTATTTTCTCGCCTTAGAAAAACATCAATTGAGATTTGAAATTCCAGCCGATCAAGCCCTCGATCAAAGAACTCAAGCTACTCATCCTTTTTTCAACACCTTCGATTTTGCCCAAGACGAAATTGATTGGGCATTTCTGAACATCAGTCGCCAAGTCTCGAATGTCACGGATCTCAGTCGTCATACGCGGATTACTTTGACCGCTGCAGATGAGTTTCCAATTTTGGTGTTTTGGACGCTAAAAGGCAAGGATTTCTACTGTTTAGAACCTTGGAGCGCGCCTCGAAATGCTTTGAATACAGGCGATCATCTTTTGTCGATCGCCCCAAACTCAACCCTCACAACAACGGTGAGCTTGTCAGTTGAGTTTTCATAATAAAAGCGATCGCTCAGTGAAGAAGCGATCGCACGTTCATAGAGTATAGAGTTAGTGCTGAAATGTCTTAGTTTGCTTTTGCTGCCTTACGACGACGAGAAGCAGCGAGAAGTCCAACCAGTCCCAGCCCGATAACCGTTGTGGGTTCGGGGACTTTTGTTACTTCAACTCTCGAGAGCGTGAAATCAGAGTTCTTCGCTCCAGCAGGTGTGGTGGTGCTAGTTGGCGCTGTTTGAGCTAGCGCTTTCAAGCTGAATCCTGTGATCTTGATATCTCCAAACGGATTGGTGATGCGATAAGACCCACCCGCGTCTTTTGAGGAGAGCGACAGATTAGTTACCGTCCCGCCTAGACTCCAAACAGCAGAGTTAGCACTCGTTACACGCAGCGTTCCTGACCCAATGCCACCATCGGCTTGAACAAGCGCAACTTCAAAAACTCCGTCGTTATACACGCCTGGTCTGTACAGGAAACTGAGATCTAAAGCCTTCAAAACTCCAGCACTTTTGAAACCAACACTTAAGGTTTCGTCGATATCAATTTCACCGAGCGATTGATTGTTCACAGTTTCACCAGCCGGGTTCCCATTTGCGTCTTTGCTGCTATCGATACCGATACCCAGCACGCCACCAACTGTTTTTTGTGTCAGAACGGGATCAAACGCGTTTCTAGTTGTACTCGCACCGATAGAGAAGAAGCCATTCACATTGCAGTTCGTTTGCCCGACGCATCCTGCGTTGACTGCATCAGAGGCACTAAAACTAAAAGAAGCAGCATTTGCAGAAGGCTGGAAAGCCACGATCGCACCCGTTGCCAAAACGCCAGCGAAAAGAGAGAGAGAAACTTGCTTATTCATAACAGATCGATACGAAATCAGAGAAATGGGTTTGCAGAGAAGGTTCGAGACTCAAGGCGGGGGGTGCGCTTTGACAATTCAGTGTTGCTACGTTCAGAGGCTCATGCTCGTCTTCGATATATCCAAGTTATTACGGAGCGTCCGTAATTGTCCTATGCGTACGTACGAATTCATTTAAGCTTCAAGTAAGAAGGAGATATATCGAGTTCATATAAGGATTTTGTCAACATGAGAAACTCCGTGCTACTGAAAATACGATGTAATTATTGACACATTTATTATGAAAATCACCCGTATTCTATAGAGAAGATACGGGTGATTTTCAGGTCTCTCATGGTTAGAGAGAAAAAAGACTAGGCTGTAAGTGCCTGTTTTGCTTGACTCGCGACTGATTCTGACTCATCGTGCGTCAGCGTTTCGATCGTTGATCGTGCCTCTGGCGTATTCAATCTTGCCAACGCCTGCACCACTCGCTGGCGGACTTGCCAGTCAGGGTTAGTGGCATAGGGGATGAGTAATTCTACGGCACGAGGATCACCGAGTTCTCCGAGTGATCCGATCGCTACGGGTTGGATGACGACATTCTCTGAATTCAACGCTTCAACGAGCAAATCGAACGATCGCGGGTCACCCAGTTCGCCTAGTCCTGCAATGATGCTAAATTGCACCAGCCATTCTGGACTGTGACGATAGAGCGTTTCAAGATCTGGATAAGCTTCAGTCAGTTGAAGGGCACAGATCGAGTCTGCGGCGGCAGCCTGAACATCGGGTTCCGAATCTGCAAGGGCGACTTGGAGCAGTTGCAGAGCGGTGCTGAGATCTTGACTTCCCAAGGATGCAACCTGACTGACAGCAGCATATCGCACTCGCACATTGCTATCGACCACTGGGATTTGAATTAGCTCAAATGCGATCGCCGGATCGAGTTGGCGCAATTGATTGATGCCCCGTAAGCGATCGCCAAAATCTTGGGATTGTAAAAGATCTCGGACTGAATCTGGTGTAATAGTCATGAATTAACAAGGATTATTCGGTTTGTTCGGCTGCCATGGTGCGAATGATATCGCCACGCGTGAGGATTCCGACCAAGTGACCGGATTGATCGATCACAGGCAGCCGATGCACTTTACGATCGTGCATCAATTTGGCAGCTTTTGAGAGTGGAGTTTCCGGAGTGGTGGTGGTAACCGGAACGGCACTCATCACTTCACCCACAGTTTGTCCTAGCGCTTTGTGTAACTCTTTTTCATACCGACCAGGATTTTCTAAATAGATCACACTGTCGAGCAGCATAATGTAAGCGGGTGGTGTGACATCCGTTTCACGCCACATCAAGTCCGTTTCGGAAATAATGCCGATGAGATGCTGATCGTCATCTAGAACAGGCAAACCGCTGATCCGTTTGTCTGCCAGAATTTTAATCACTTCAGTAATTGAGGTTTCAGGGTGAACCGTAATCGGAGCGCGGCTCATCGCCTCTGCAACAGTTTTCGCCATAATTGCTATGTTTAGGAGGGATATTTCAATTATTCAAGACTTTTCTGGTGAGATTGTGCTTCATTCATAGGATGTAACAACGAGCAGAAATTGAACGAATGCAAACTCCAACCCAAGCGCAAATCCTCAAGCATTTACGTCATGCAAATCGGATTGCTCAGCACGCGATCGAGCAAGGTCATCACCCTTTCGGAGCCATTCTCGTTGCACCGGATCAAGAGACCGTGCTGCTAGAACAAGGCAACCTTGATACCGTCAATCATGCTGAAACGACTTTAATTCGGATTGCTTATACCCAGTACGAGCCGGATTATCTCTGGAACTGTACACTTTACTCGACCGCTGAACCTTGTGTGATGTGTGCTGGAACACAGTATTGGGCAAATATCGGGCGTTTGGTCTATGGAATTTCAGAACGGCGATTGTTAGAGCTAACCGGAAATCATAACCAGAATCCGACTTTAGAGATTCCATGTCGATATGTCTTTGAGCATGGACAGAAGCAGATTCAGGTTTGGGGTCCGATCGCTGAAGTCGAAGCTGAAATTATCAAACTGCATCAAGGCTTCTGGTCATGACTAAAATGCCAATCTTCTTCAATATGTCACAATAAATTCAAAGGATGAGTAGAGATATGGCGAAAACAGCTTTAGAGCTATCTCCAGAAGAATTACGCCGCTATAACCCTGCCAAGCGCCTGGATACACAATCAGCAGATGAACATTGGCAAAATGCTTGGGAACTGGTTCCTAAATTGGCGGCGATTCTCAAGCAACAGTTTGCAGCTGAGCAGGTTGCTGTTTTTGGCTCACTGACGAATAAGAAACGCTATACTCCTTGGTCAGATATTGATTTAGCAGTTTGGGGACTTACACCCAATCAACTTTATCAAGCGATCGAAGCTCTCAACGAAACCAGTTCAGGCTTCAAAATCGATTTAGTTGATCCAACGAATCGAACCTGTCGTCCTTCAGTTAAGCAAGCGATCGAGCAAACAGGAGTCATTGTTTGAGCGAGATTTTATTAGACCTTGCAGCTCGGATCGATACAGAATTGTGCGAAATTGAACCCGTTGTTGCTCGAGCACAACAGAGTTGGCAAAGGTTTCAGCAGTCCGGTGATGACCTCTACGTTGATGGTGCAGCCCTCAATCTGCATGGTTTCTACAACGGCATAGAGCGTTTGTTTGAGCTAATTGCTGCAATCATCGATCGTTCTCGCCCACAAGGACAGAATTGGCATCGAACCTTGTTAAAACAAATGACGATTGAAATTGAGGACGTTCGTCCCGCAGTCATTTCTGAAGCAAATTCGGCGCTGCTAGATGAATATCGCAGGTTTCGGCATGTTGTCCGTCATTTGTATGCTCAGCAATTTGATCCA
The DNA here is from genome assembly GCF_017302695.1 of Leptolyngbya sp. UWPOB_LEPTO1. Lineage (NCBI taxonomy): Bacteria > Bacillati > Cyanobacteriota > Cyanophyceae > Leptolyngbyales > Leptolyngbyaceae > Leptolyngbya > Leptolyngbya sp. UWPOB_LEPTO1. Next base: position 334,429 of record NZ_JAFLCJ010000005.1, read on the forward strand.
GAGCAAATTCAACCCTTAATTGAGGCTGTTCCAGATCTATTTTCTCAAGTGCGTGCTGAATTGATTGCATTTGCAGCTTTTTTGAGAAATCAAAGTCGCTAAATATTCCTTACACGGTACGGAAATCCTTACCTTTTGACTGAGAATTGCAGACAGGCGATCGAGCGAAACTTTCTACAATAAAGAAAACGTTTCGAGATAAATCCGCAATGCCAGTAGACACAAACAACAAGCGCACTCAGCGCCCTCGGCAGTTCGGAGGCGGGTTGCTGATTGTATTTACCTTACTCATATTGCTGAATTTTGTCGCTCCCAGCTTTGGATCGCAGACGCAGCAGATTGCTTATAGTGATTTCGTTTCACAAGTGAAATCAGGAAATGTCGAACGAGCGATCGTCGGCAATGACAAAATTGAATTTACGCTGAAATCGAACGAACCCTTACCAGAAGGCACTCGTCCGCGCGTATTTGAAACTACTCCAGTCGCGATCGACTTAGATTTACCAAAAATTTTACGGGAGAACAATGTTGAATTCAGCGCACCTACTCCTAGCGCTTATGGCTGGATTGGAACCTTGTTAAGTTGGGTACTTCCGCCCCTGATTTTCTTTGGAATTTATAGCTTCTTGGTCAATCGCCAAGGGGGAGGAGCTGCAGCTTTAACAGTTGGTAAAAGTAAAGCACGCATCTACTCCGAAGGAACGACAGGTGTTAAGTTCAGCGATGTCGCAGGCGTAGATGAAGCAAAAGCGGAACTGCAAGAAATTGTGGACTTTCTGAAAAATGCAGATAAGTATGCACGACTGGGGGCGAAGATTCCCAAAGGTGTGCTGCTGGTTGGACCTCCTGGAACCGGGAAAACAATGTTGGCAAAGGCGATCGCTGGCGAAGCGGGCGTACCATTCTTCTCGATTTCGGGGTCTGAATTCATTGAATTGTTTGTTGGGGTCGGGGCATCGCGAGTTCGAGACTTATTTGAACAAGCGAAACAGCAAGCGCCTTGTATTGTGTTCATTGATGAGCTAGACGCATTGGGTAAATCTCGCAGTGCTGGCAACATCATGGGCGGCAATGATGAGCGTGAACAGACGTTGAACCAATTGCTGACGGAGATGGATGGATTTGATGCCAACACAGGTGTGATTCTGCTAGCAGCAACGAACCGTCCAGAAGTTTTAGATCCAGCCTTACGTCGTCCGGGTCGCTTCGATCGTCAAGTCGTTGTCGATCGCCCTGACAAAATCGGACGTGAAGCGATTCTCAACGTTCATGCTCGTGCAGTGAAGCTTTCAGACGATGTTGATCTCGCAAAAATTGCAGTTCGGACGCCTGGTTTTGCTGGGGCAGATTTAGCAAACTTAGTGAATGAAGCTGCTTTACTTGCCGCTCGAAACAATCGGGATGCAGTTGTAATGGCAGACTTTAATGAAGCGATCGAACGAGTCATTGCCGGATTAGAAAAGCGCTCTAGAGTGCTTAACGAAACCGAGAAGAAGATTGTCGCTCACCATGAAGTCGGACATGCTTTAATCGGGGCATTGATGCCGGGTGCAGGTAAAGTTGAGAAAATCTCGATCGTTCCTCGCGGAGTCGGTGCTTTGGGCTATACCTTACAACTGCCTGAAGAAGATCGATTCTTAATGGCAGAAGACGAAATTCGAGGTCGGATTGCAACCTTACTAGGCGGGCGATCTGCTGAAGAAATTATCTTCAACAAAGTCTCGACTGGAGCCAGTGACGATATCCAAAAAGCAACTGATTTAGCAGAACGATCGATCACAATTTATGGCATGAGCGAGCAGCTAGGCCCTGTTGCATTTGAAAAAATGCAGCAGCAATTTATGGAAGGCTACGGGCCTTCTCGCCGTCAAATCAGTGCCAAAGTGACCGAAGAAATTGATCAAGAAGTTAAAGCGATCGTCGATAATGCTCACCACATGGCGCTGGCAATTCTGCGAGAAAACCAAGCACTCCTTGAAGAACTTTCTCAGACTTTGCTGAATCAAGAGGTTCTAGAAGGAGACGCGCTGCGACAAGAGCTAAGCCGCGTTCAAATTCCTGCCGGACTTGAACACTGGCTACAAACAGGCAAGTTTGACTCAACGATGCTACAAACCGTTTAGCCAACTCCAGAAGGTCTCCGAATTCTCACAGAACTCGGAGACCTCAATTCTCAGCAATTTATCGCAAAGCCTTTAATCATCTGCAAATTGACGACGAAAATATACCGTATAACTACTGAGATCTCGCTTCTATCTTTGGGGGGATTTCGTGTTAAGGGCAATACATTCTAGTGAATCTACAGATGAGAATTTAGGGCAGGGCTGCGATTATTAGCACATAAGTCATTTCATTAGAGAGTATCAACTTTCACAGCTACCAGCCCAGTGGTGTCGCGCTACTGGGTTTTTTATTGCCTTTTTTTGATACTAAAAAACTCTAGCTGACTCAGAACTAGAGTTTTAAATGATGACCGAGCGTTTGGAATCAATCGTAACTGCGATCGATCGGTTCAATCTTAAACTGATACCGCATCTTCCAAGCTTTGTGGAGGATAAAAGAAATCGTATCGTGATTCAAATCTGCGACTGCAGAATGAACCTGAATTGCAGAAGGTAATGGAATTAGGCTGCGGAACGTAAAAGGATAGGCATTCCAATCCAGACTTGTATCGAGCAAATCAATTTCTTGTTCGCCTTGGATCAAAATCGTTTCCTGGCTCAATTGAATATTGAGACTTTCAGAGCGCAAGTTTGGAATCTTGATTGTGAGAAAAATTTCGTGCTGAGTTTCTCGAACTTCAATCTCTGGAGGAGTCGAAAACCCGAGATCGCACGTCCACAGCAAAGAATTAGTACGGTCTTGTCTCTGTTCCTCAAGCCGAGCATCGAATGACGCTTGTTCTGGATTTAAGAACTCTGGCGCATTGAAGCGGGGCTGCGAATGGGTAAAAGTCATAGTGAGAGCCTTCTGCGTCAAACGATACGGGTGTGCTGGAATAATGTCGAGAAAAGAGCCTTCCTATTGCCAAGTTATGATGCGCGTTCATGGCTTTAGGGCAAGATGTCGCTAATTCGTTAATAGAAAGGCTCCTGAGTAAGGGTAGAAAACTATTGTTTCTAGACCCATACTGTATGGCGAAATAGTGAGGAAATAGTGAGGAACAACAGTTTGCTAGTTACAGATTGTTAAGATGGGTTGGGGACAGGGAACACAAGGGTACTATCTATCCGGCCAGAATATTCAACTCAAAGACAGCGCGCCGCTGCACCTTGATCAGCAGAAATGCTCTCTGACTGAACGCAACTCAAGACTTCATACTTTCCGACGACGAACGGGAGAGCGTTCTAGTCGATTCAGGACTCGTGCAATCAGTTCTGCATCGACGATCGGCTTACTTACATAGTCATCTGCTCCGACCGTAAAGACTTGGCGAACCGTTTCCGTATCGCGATGAGCCGAGAGAAATAGAATCGGAAGTCCACTCCAGCGCATATCATTCCGCACAACCTGAGCGAGTTCTAGCCCGCTGAAATTTGGCATTTCGATGTCCAGAATCAAGAGATCAGGCGCTGAATGCTCTAGAACTGCCCAAAACGATCGCGGATCAGATAAAGCTGTGACTCGCACGCCCCAAGGTTCGAGCAGCGTTCTCACGATCGAGCAAATTTGCGGGTCGTCATCGACAATCAACACTTGATAATCGGAATGCTGCTGTACTTCTAGAACTTGCATCATGGCTTGAAATAATTGCTCTGGGGCAACGGGTTTCTGTAAAAAAGCTCGTCCACCGAGGCGCGCAACCGCAACACGATCGCTCAATTGATCCCGGCTGGTCATAATCAGCACTGGAATGCTTGAAAATTCAGCATTGAGATCCTCAAGCAATTTAAATCCATCTTCATCCGGCAACATCAAATCGAGAAGAATCAGTTGAGGTGGATTGTGCGCCAGCATCATTCTCGCGGTTGCAGAATCTGAAGCGCTCTCTACTTGAATTCCATTCGCCGATAGCACCACCTGCATCTGTGCGGTCAGAGTCATATCATCATCAATCAGTAAAACTCTTGTCCCAGACGGAAACTGCTGAGCTGGTTGCTCAGACAGTTTGCGGCTCTCGGGTTTATGTTTGAGTACCGCTTTCAATGCCTCAATTCGTTCAGAGATCAAATTGTGATCAAGGGGTTCTGACCGAAAGCCTTGTTCAAGTTGCCGTGCGATCGTTGATCCTTCTGCAAACCCAAACGTCCCTAAAGAACCCACGAGTTGATGTGCGAACATTCTCGCTTGTTTTTGCACTTCAGACGAGGGATGGGTCAATGCTTGTTCAAACACCGCAAAATACTCTTGGAGCTTAGGCTGAAACTGCTGCCAAATTTGAGCGATCGCATCAAAGACCTCTGTTTCTCGAGTCGGAGCAGGCTTGAGCCGATACCCCAGTCCGTACAAGGATTCAATCACTTCCGATTGAATGCCCACTGCTTTCAGTTTTTGCCGCAATCCTTTAATTTGCGTATTGACCGCTTGTTCACTGGGAAATTCACCCGGATTCCAAATGCGATCCAGTAATGCCGATCGACTAAAAACTTTACTAGGATTGCGTAAAAATAGCTCGAGTAATCGATATTCCTTCGGGGTAAGGTGCAGGATCTGAGTGTGATAAGTCACCTCTCCCGTACTGCAATTGAACCTCAAATTCTCCCAGGTCAAGACTTCTTCAACGGTTTCTTTACCGCGACGGAGCAATGTCCGAACTCTGACCAGTAGCTCATGGAGATCTATCGGCTGTGTGACAAAATCATCTGCTCCCGCCTCCAAGGCTGCAATGCGATCGGCGGTTACATCTGTTTCGCTCAAAATCATAATCGGCATCTGATGACCTTGAAGGCGGAGGTTTCGGCAAAACTCAAGCGCTTTATTCCACGACAAGTCCGACTCCGCATCCCACATGAGTCGCGTCGTATCCAAAATCACCAAATCATAGCCATAGGTTTCAAGTAATTGCAGCGCTGTCTGACTGTCTTCCGTCAAATTCACAGAATAGCGCTGTGCAATCAATAACTCACTCAACTGAGAAGCGAGGATTGAATCATGCTCAATCAGCAAAAACCGCATCGGCAACTACCTCAGCACCATGAGGAACCTAATCGTATCGTACTTTCCACTGAGGCTAAAGAATTGATCTCAGTTTATCCAATTTCCGTGAGTAAACTTAATTTTTTTCAATTACTCACTGTTTTCACACTTTTATTGTTTACGGTGCTGGAAAGCTCCTCCACATTTTCCGTTGCCAATGTAGCAAGTTCACTGTTATGAGTTCTAAACATATTTTGTTAATTGACGATGAAAAATACCTGAGTTTGGTCATTCAAACTTGTTTAGTAAAATTAGGGGGGTGGAGTGTTTCGATCGCAGAGTCTAGACAAGACGGTTTACTGAAAGCTGAAACTGAATTACCCGATGCAATTTTGCTCGACATCATGATGGCTGACCTCGATGGATGGAAAGTTCTAGAGCATCTGAGAGCTAATCCAAAGACTGAGAAAATCCCTGTAATCTTGCTGACCGCAACATCAAATCCTGTTGTAAAAAGTGACTCTGAGCAATTGCAAGTGGCAGGTATTTTAGCGAAACCGTTCGAGCCGTTGCAGCTTGTTCCACAAATCGCAACGCTTCTAAACTGGGACTACAAACCTCGTCTCAACATCTCTCCGCCCTAAGAACTCTGCGTATTTTCCTGCGAGAATTCTAGAGATTTCCAGTCTCTAAAGTGCGATCGAATACAATAGTAGTGGCGTTTCTGAATGAAAATTATGCGCGGATCGTCTTCTCGATATTGGCTCGCCCGATTGCGCCCTTTGGCGCGTCCTGTTTTTTGGGCACCGTCGATCGCGCTGATGCTCCTCGGTTTATTTGCCTGGGAGTTCTTCAGTCGCCAAGAATTCATCAGTTCTTTTGGGTCTGCTTCTTCAGATGGAGAGCTTTCTGCTGAAGATCAAGCGATTGGAGCCGATATTGATTCTCTCTCCCTGTTGATGAGTGACATTAGAGCGTTGCCAAAAACAGAATTGGTTCAAACCTCGATTCAGGCAACCCCGCAACAGCCCACACCGACCCAAACCACAACCAATCGCCTTTTTGCTGCTGCCTCCTCTGCGACGCCAGAAAGTTCGCAACCAGCACCCGCAGAATCCCTCAATCGCCAAGGCGTATTTGGTGTGTTCAGAAGCGCGCTCTCCACTCAACTCGGTGTGAATTCTGCGATCACAGCCGTTGATCCGACGACTCCTGCACCTTTACCGCCAAATCAGTTACAAGCTGCAATCTCCAAATTAGCTACAACGACATCGCCCCAGGTTGCACAAACTCTGATTGAAGGAACAGCACGTCTAGATACCCCGATTAATGCGGCTCCCCGATCGACAACAAATTCTTTCTCAGCCCTAGTCGAAGGATCTCAACCGATTCCAGCCGGAGTCCCACCTGTCGTGACGGCTCCTCTAGTGATCGCTCCGCCCGCTGCTCCCACCTATGCACCGATTCCCACCGTGACGGCAGCCCCGCTCCCTCAGCAACCTACTCCAGACTTGGGAACTGTTCCATCCAATCCAGAACTGAATCAACAACCCTTCACAACACCGAGATCGGTTCCTGGACGTGTTTTGGGAGGTGGCAATATCAATACATTTTCAAATCCCTGAGGAAGAAGTGGGGAGGTGGGGAGCAAGAAAGTAATTGTTCATCTTCTCCCTATACTCCCTATCTCCCCATCAATCTAAAAATTCCGAATAATTGCATCCGCAAATTCAGAACATTTCAAAGGCGGATCCACCGGAGGTTCCATCAACCGTGCCAAATCGTAGGTCACTTCACGTTGCGCGATCGCTTTTGCCAATCCATTTTTAATCAGATCAGCCGCCTCTTGCCAGCCCATATACTCCAACATCATCACCCCGGATAAAATCACCGATCCGGGATTAACGCGATCGAGTCCTGCATGTTTCGGAGCCGTGCCATGCGTTGCCTCAAAAATCGCTGCTGAATCCCCAATATTGGCACCCGGAGCCATTCCTAAGCCACCCGCGATCGCCGCTGCCGCATCGGAAATATAGTCGCCGTTCAAATTCATCGTCGCCAAAATCGAATACTCATCGGGGCGAGTTTGAATTTGCTGGAAAATACTATCGGCGATGCGATCGTTGACCATGACTTTCTCTTTCCACTTGCCATTGCCATGCGTTTCCCAAATCGCATCGAGTACAGATTTCACTTCAGCACAGATCTTTTCCTGCTTATCCGGTGGCATCGAGTCATAGCCTGGATCAATCTGACGGGCGTTTTCTTCGATCGAGATATCAGGATTCTTCTCTTTATTGCTGAGAATCCAAGACTCTCGCTCGGTCACGCAGTCGGATCGGAATTCTGTCGTCGCTAACTCATAGCCCCAATCTCGAAACGCGCCTTCGGTGTATTTCATAATGTTGCCCTTATGAACTAAAGTCACCGTTTGCTTGTTTTTAGGCAACCGTAACGCATGTTGAATCGCACGACGAACGAGACGCTGCGATCCTTTTTTGCTAATAGGTTTGATACCAATTCCAGAATCGAGGGGCAACTGCTTTTTCCCATGCTCAGGCGTACTCGGAATCAGATCTTCATTGAGATATTTGATTAAACGATCGGCAATTTCACTGCCTTGTTTCCATTCAATTCCCAAATAAATATCCTCGGTGTTCTCCCGATAGATAATCACGTCCAACTTTTCGGGATAACGATGGGGTGAAGGCGTACCCGTATAGTATTTGCAAGGGCGAACACAAGCATAGAGATCGAAAATCTGACGCAGCGCAACGTTCAGCGATCGAATACCGCCGCCGATCGGGGTCGTTAACGGACCCTTAATTGCTACCCCAAATTCGCGAATGGCTTCGAGTGAATCTTCTGGTAAATATTGATAGGTTCCGTACTGTTCACACGCTTCATCACCGACATAGATTTTGAACCAAGTGATCTTGCGTTTTCCACCATACGCAGCTTGAACTGCGGCATCAAAAACCTTCTGAGAAGCAGGCCACAAGTCGATTCCCGTCCCATCTCCTCGAATAAACGGAATAATTGGATTATCAGGAACGATCGGTTCTCCATTGGCAAATGTGATCTTTGAGCCAGTCGTCGGAGGGGTAATTTTTTCGTACATATGATCCCGCAATTCTCAAGTTAGGATAAGTTGGGCAACGGCTAGTAGGCTACCAAATTTCTTTGCAAATTTGGCGACTCAACATGAACAGAAGATAAACAGAGGAAATTAGGACATAAAGATAATTCTGAAACTCCAGAACTCTCGATCACTGGGATACCATGTTAAGGGGAAATTTTTGGTTAAAAAGTTGACCTTATTGAAGTGAGCCTTCCGGTTAGTCAAGTTCGCAAGTCTACATGTGAGAATATTGAACCCCCAGATTGCAATCTACCGTCTTGAGGTGCTGGAGACGCAGGTATGAAGAAGATTTTGATTGTGGATGATGATACGGCACTGAGAACGGCTCTGATTCGATATCTCGAAAAACGTAGCTATTCGGTTCGGCAGGCAGCATCCGGTTTAGAAGGCTTGGCTCAATTTGAAGAAGACCAACCCGATTTAGTCGTTTCCGATGTGATCATGCCAGAAATGGATGGTCTGGAATTTTGCCGTCGATTACGATCGCTAAGAACGGGTCAATTAGTCCCCTTTATTTTTCTATCGAGTCGGAGCGAAGTCGAAGATCGCGTCCAAGGACACTTAATCGGGGCAGACGATTATTTGATTAAGCCGTTCGAGCCACGAGAACTGCTCGCCAAAATCGAAGCCCAATTAGAGCGATCGCGCCGGATGCATTCTGAGATAGTGCGCTTAATGCAGCAATCTGGAGCCGTCGTCGAGCCTGCTGCACCTGCACTGACTCCACTTCCCCTGACCCCTGCCGAAGAAAAAGTGTTTTGGGAAGTGATCCAAGGACATACCAACAAGCAAATTGGCGACCATCTTTTCGTCAGTCCCCGGACGGTGCAAACCCATCTCAGCAATATTTTGAGCAAATTGCACCTCGAAAATCGATCGCAGCTCGTTCGTTATGCCTTTGAGAAAGGCTATCGTCCGCCCACTCCTGAAACGGTTCTACCCGACGAGAGTGCGTAATTTTTCTCAAAAAACTGCTGATCAACGGGTTGAAGCACTACACCCTGGGACTTATTCTAGATAAGGGGACACTCCCTAATCTCCCTAATCTCCACCCGTTTACATGACTAATTTAGAAACTTCTTCAGCTCTCGATCTTCCCAATAGCCTCGCGGCGCTCCAGTTAAAGCTGCGATCCGACTCTGAAAAAAATCAGTTGAACGCGATCGATGCCCTCAACGCGCTTGGCGAAGATGGATTGCCCGTACTGATGGAATTTCTACTCGAACGTCGCGACACGCCCGGCAGAACCGAAGCTAAAGTTTACCAGACCCTTTTTAACACCCAAGCAACCAAAGTCCTAGACTTTCTTCAGCAACACTTTCCCACAGGAATCGTACCGCTCAAATCCGAGCGCAACATCGACTACACCGAACTCCAAAAGCTGCTGGTCGAGCAAAAATTCCAAGCCGCCGACAAACTGACGATCGAAAAACTCTGTGAACTTGCTGGAGAATCTGCCGTTCTCCGCAAATGGCTCTACTTTACTGAAGTCGAGAATTTTCCGATTTCCGATTTGCAAACGATTGATGCGCTCTGGCTTGCCCATTCCGATTATCAGTACGGTTTTTCAGTTCAGCGACAAATTTGGCTCAGCGTTGGGAAAAAATGGGACAAGCTTTGGGATAAGATTGGTTGGAAATCCGGGTATAACTGGACTCGCTATCCAGACGGATTTACATGGAGTTTAGCTGCTCCTAAGGGTCATCTACCGCTCTCGAATCAACTCCGGGGTGTGAGAGTCATCGCCGCTTTATTTGCCCATCCTGCTTGGACAAAGTAATTCTGTAATTTCTCACATCTTTCCTATCCGTAATATTCCAGGTTCCATCGGTACAGAACGCTTAAACTTCCGTGATCTCGCGTTGGAGAGAACGTTGATCCGATCGCAACTCAGGGCAATCTTGGTATAGTTGCAGACTGCTTGCCGGCTTTACCGCTGGATCAGTCTGAAAAGTTCTTTAAATCGAGGATAGGGGTTGGAATGGGAATCCCCGACAACAGGCTCTTTTGTCGATTAGATGGGTTAACGACTGCTGCCCGTGAGCAGCAGCGAATGTTGGTACTCACGGAACTCGGCTTACTCGACTCCGAAAGTGTACCGATCTTTGAAGAAACGACCCAAACGGCGGCTCACTCTCTAGATGCGCCGATCTGCCTAATCGGGTTAATGGATCAGTCACGCCAGTGGTTCAAATCTGCTCAGGGTTTGTCACGCTTAGGTTTGATGAATGATCTCGCGATGACGCGCCAATTGCCTCGCGAAGAAGCTTTTTGCGTCCATGTCGTTGACAGTCAGCAAGTGCTTGCGATCGACGACACCTTAGAGCATCCTGTATTCGCAAATTCCTTACTGTGTCAACAGTACGGTATCCGTGCGTATCTCGGTGCGCCTTTAATCACAGTGAGCGGTGACTGTATTGGCACCCTGTGCATCATGGATTCTCGACCCCGTAATTTCACGGAGAGAGATGCAGAATTTTTGATGCTAGCTGCCCGCCTAAGCATGAGCGAGTATGAGCGCTTACATTTGATCAAATCGCAAGCGATCGGCACACCGATGCCAGTCGTTCACTCCCAACCGGTATCTGCGAATCCGGTCAAATTTGAACTCCTGGCGCAACTTACCCAAGAACTCCGGACACCTTTAACGTCTGTGATGGGAATGGCAAGTGTGTTAAATCGTGAGATTTATGGCCCACTCACAAGCAAACAGAAAGAATATCTCGACATCATTCATCACAGTGGACAGTATTTGCTGTCGCTGGTGAAAGAGATTTTAGAGCTTTCACAGCTTGATGACAGCAGCCGAGCGCTAAACCTGGCTTCAATTGATATTGAGATGCTCTGCCAGCAGGCGATTAGCACATTAGAGCAAGCTGCCAGCCGTCGAGAACAGCAAATTCGTCTCTCCGTTGAACCAGGCAATCGCATCTGGCTTCTCGACAAAGAGAAGATCCGCCAGATGCTTTATCACCTCATGTTTAGCGTTATTCAAGCCTCGAACGCAGGCAGTATTGTCCGGCTCCATGTGTCTCACAAGAGCAGTGGATTAAGGCTCAGCGTGTGGGCATCTCATCCTTGCTTAGGAGATGGGATTGGATACAACGAAATGTTGACTCCGCAGACGAGTCCGATCTCAACGTTCGAGTACGAGCATTCCACGAATGGAAATCGCACCGGACTCATCCCTGTGGCAATGCCGATGAGTAGTGTCAGACTTGCTGACCTCGACGAAGTCGCAGAGATTCCTGATGCTGATGCAGTTCGCAAGAATCTCGGCTTGCTGCTCAGTCGCCAACTGGCTGAAATGCACGGTGGACAGATCTTAATTCAAGGCGTTGCTGAGCCTGGATATCGCTATGTGATTACCTTACCTCGGCTCACCCAGTAGTCTTGCCAAAGTGCCAATATCGCGGATAATAGCCCTAGCCTAAATTTGCTAGGGCTATTTTGCTTGAAAGCATGGAAAATCCGCTTATGAATTCGGTTTGGCAACAAGTAACCTTGGCGACACTCCCGCTTCAGCAGTGGCGGCAGGTCAGTTACGTCTATCGCATTGTGGGATCGTTGCAAAATTGGCGCAACGGGTCTTGGCTGATGCAGCATGGCGATGCGATCGCTGCTCTTTTGATCAGCCTTGTGTTTGCGCTCTCACCCTTCGTTGCCACGAATTTAATCGGGGTATTGCTGAGCGCTTGTATTTTGTTTTGGATTCTGCTCACGGTTTCAGATACGGATAAACGGGCAGGGCTGACTCCGATTCACTTGCTGGTGATGCTATTTTGGAGCATTTCAGCCACTGCAGCCGCGCTTTCTCCACTGAAGCGAGCTGCATTCACAGGATTTGGAAAATTGTCGCTGTATTTGATGTTCTTTATCTTGGCAGCGCGAGTGTTTCGATCGCCCAAATTGAGATCGTTCTGCATCACGATTTTTCTGCATGTTGCTCTCGTGGTCAGTGGTTACGGCATTCATCAGGCAATTTATGGGGCAGATTCTCTGGCGACATGGGTTGATCCCGAATCTCCTCTGGCACAATCTACTCGGGTCTATAGCTTCCTCGGCAATCCAAATTTACTGGCGGGCTATTTGATGCCTGCAATTTGGCTCTCGTTTAGCGCCATTTTTATGTGGAAGCATCGAGTCCCGAAAATTTTAGCGATCGTCATGTTCGGAATCAACACCGCTTGTCTGCTCCTGACGCAGAGCCGAGGCTCGTGGGTTGGGTTGATGGTGTCGGCTTTGGTCATGCTGGTCCTGCTCCGGTATTGGTGGAGTCCAATCCTGCCGCAATTCTGGCGAAAGTGGGGCTTAATTCTGGCGTTTGGGGGGCTAGCAGGTGCTTTAGTGCTCGGGTATCTGTTTGTCACACCGTTCCGTTATCGGATCGCGAGTATGTTTGTCGGAAGCAGAGATAGCAGTAATGCGTTTCGGCTCAATGTCTGGAGAGCGGTGATCATGATGATTCGCGATCGCCCGATTTTAGGATTTGGTCCAGGAGATTTAGTCTTTAAGCAAATCTATCCACTTTATTCGCAGGCGCGATTTAGCGGATTGAGCGCTTATTCTGTATTGCTGGAGATTACGGTTGAATCTGGCTTGATCGGATTGACGGCATTTCTGTGGCTGTTGACCACGATTTTCTCGCAAGGCTATTACCAACTGCGTCGGGTGCGGGATTTGGGAGATCGTGAAGGATTTTGGCTGATGGGCGCGATCGCCACCGTGGTCGGGATGTTCGTTCATGGCTCGGTCGATACCGTTTTGTATCGCCCCGAAGTCAGCGTCCTGTGGTGGATGAGTATTGCCTTGATCGCAAGTTTCTATGTCCCCCAAGCTGCGACTTCTCAAAGTTCTCAAACTCCCGAGTGGGTGGAAGAACGATAAAAAAAGAGGGGCAATTGCCCCTCTTTCCACTGAGTAACGTAACTATTCAGTAATTTAGTGATGCATTTCTGGCTCAAAGCTCGGTGCATAGGCTTGTAATAACGTACTGACTTGGTTCAGAATTTCATCTTTAGAACTCTTGCCAATCACTTGCCGTTCTGGGAAGAAGTCTGGCTTGTCAAGGTTTTTCGCGATCGCTTCTCCTACTCGCTGAGAAATTACGCCTTGTAATCCTTCTTTCGCATGCTGTCGTTGATAATTTGCCCCTTCTTCGGTTGTAGCGTAAAGCGGGGGAAGTCGGTTCAACGCATATGCTGCGATATCGCCCAAATCTAAGGTGCGATCGCTGGTTGCTTCGATTTCTGCTACCCGCGCAATTGCCTCGGTCAAAACCAGTTCTTCCATCACGTTGATGAATTGCTTGCGAGGAACGGCAACGACTTCCCCGGTTAGCAATGCGCCCATCAAGCGATCAAGTGCCATGTATTCTTCGATCGACAATTCTGAGGCAGTATCGCAGATGCGCCCGACTTCAGCTTCCATTGCCGGTGTTAAATAGCCATCTTGAAGGGCTTGATCAACGATCTTTTCAATGCTCATATCGCCTCTTTCAACTCCATCGCAGCAGATTGTTTATAGATAACCCCGCACTCATTTTGCCCTAGTTTCGGTGTCGAAGAACACTTTGATTAAACCTTCATCAAGGGAATGCTGAAGTTGGGTTTTTCAGACGGTATGCTTTGTACATTAATAGGACAGCACGCTTTGCTTGAGCACTAACCGCGTCAATGTTGTAACACACGGAGTCTGTTTTATGGCATTTAACTAGAGGAAATCCAGGAAGTTATCCGTGAAAATACAAGATTTTTCGAGTTGACGGCAAGGGTGAACGTAGGTACTCAAAGCTAGTAAATTGGAACATACCACGCGGTAAAGGGCGTTGAGAGATGAAGATTTTGGTGCTGACTTGGGAATTTCCACCGCGTCTTGTGGGCGGGATCGCTCGCCATGTTGCAGAACTTTACCCGGAGTTGGTGAATTTGGGGCATGAGATTCATCTGATTACGGTTGAGTTTGGGCAGGCTCCGCATTTTGAAGTCGTCGATGGGGTGCAGGTTCATCGGGTTGCCGTTGCGAAACATGATGACTTCTTTCAGTGGGTCGGAGCGATGAATGAAAGCATGGGTCAGCATGGGGGCAAGTTGATGCTAGAGGAAGGGGGATTTGATGTAATTCATGCGCATGATTGGCTCGTTAGCGATGCCGCGATCGCGCTGAAACATCATTTCAAGACCCCGATGGTTGCCACGATTCATGCGACGGAACATGGACGGCATAGCGGAATTTTTAATGCGGTTCAGCAGCATGTGCACGACAAAGAGAAAGTATTGACTCATGAAGCTTGGCGAGTCATTGTCTGTACAAATTTTATGCGGCGAGAGGTTGAACAAACCCTGAATACGCCATGGGACAAGATTGATGTGGTTTATAACGGCATTCGGCGCGAAAAGAAGAAGCTTGATCCGGAGTTTGATTATTGGCAGTTTCGGCGGCGATTTGCCTTAGATGACGAAAAGATTGTCTATTACGTAGGCAGGATGACGCATGAGAAGGGAGTTGCAGGTTTAATTGCTGCGGCTCCCAAAATTTTGCATGAGATGAATCAGCGGGTGAAGTTGATTTTTATCGGGGGCGGACATACAGAGCATTTGAAGCAGCAGGCAAAAGCGCTCGGCATTTGGGATCGCTGTTATTTTGCGGGATTTATGCCCGATCAGGATTTGGATCGATTTCAGACGATCGCAGATTGCGCGGTGTTTCCTAGTTTGTATGAACCATTTGGAATTGTGGCGTTAGAGAGTTTTGCCGCACGGGTTCCGGTTGTAGTCTCGGATGCGGGTGGATTTCCCGAAGTGGTTCGACATGGGCGGACGGGAATTGTGACTTGGGTGAATAATCCCGAATCGATCGCGTGGGGGATTTTGGAAATATTGAGACGACCAGAGTTTGCGAGATCGCTGGTGAATAATGCGTATGAGGATTTAGCGCGGCGATTTGATTGGGCGAAGCTCGCGCAACAGACTGAGGCTGTGTTTGGCCGAGTTTTACATGAACGCAAGCAAGTCGATTGGTAAAAAAATACGATCGCTAAATTCAATTTAGCGATCGTGCCCATTGGATAACAGTCTCTATGTACAAGTTGAGCAAAACCAAAACCCGATTTGGGAAAATGCGATAAAACGGCACCTTACAGTTGATTTAATTCGCTTAAGGTTTTGCGATAACCTTCTGCATCCCCTTTCTGAAGATATAAATCAGATGCACGTTGTAAATCAGCGATTGCACTCTGCAAATTGCCTAGCCCACCCATTAAAATCGCACGTTGGTAAAACGCATTAGCTCGGCTCGAATCAAGCCGAATCGCTTGGGTAAAATCATCGATCGCGCCTTGCCAATCGCCCGATTCCATCCGCGCTTTGCCCCGTTCTTCGTAGATGTCAGGATTATTGCTGTCGGCACTAATCGCGGCAGTGAGATCCTGAGTTGCGCCAGTTCGATCGCCAAGTTGCGATCGCACGACTGCTCTTTGAGATAATGCACCTGCAAAGCTTGGCTGCATTTGCACGGCTTGAGAATAATCGGCGATCGCGCCTTGTTTATCGCCTGCCGTTGCCCGGAGATCGCCTCGGCTCTTGATGGCTTCTGCAAAGTTTGGATCGAGTTTGAGGGCTTGATTATAATCAGCCGCCGCTCCTTCAATATTCTCTAAAGCAGCGCGGATTTTACCCCGTTGATGAAATACACTTGCGCGATCGGGAGTCAGCTTTGCCATTTGCGTCAGGTCAGCTTCTGCGGCTTCGAGATAGCCTAGTTTTGCATTGACTTGCGCGCGATTATAAAACGCTTCTGCCGCAGTCGGTTTAATCCGAATCGCTTGGGAGAAATCGGCGATCGCAGCCTCTGATTCACCAATTTCGTAGTTGATCGCGCCGCGTGCAATCAATGCTTCTGCTGAATTAGGCTGAATTTTAATCGCTTCATTTAGGTCATTCAAGGCGGATTGACGATCGCCTTTCTGCAATTTTGCAAAACCACGGTTCACGAGCGCCGGAACAAATTTGGGTTCAGCCCGTAACGCTTGATCAAAATCTGCGATCGCCGAATCCCAGTTTTGAGTTTGAGTCCGGATATAACCGCGATTCACATAAGCAGCAGCTAGATTTGGGTTCAACGTAATCGCCTGATCCAAATCATTCAAAGCGGCTGCGGTATCTCCGAGACTAAATCGAGCACTGCCACGATGCGCATAAATCATCGCATCCGTGGGATTGAGCGTGGCAGCTTGATCGAAGTCTTGCAACGCCCCAAGATGATCCCCTAGCTTCGATCTCACAGCCCCCCGACTGACATAGGGACTGCCCCAAGTCGGATTCATTTGAATCGCTTGATTGAATGACTCTAATGCCTCGCGGTATTTGGCATCGCGGGCACGACCTTCCCCTTGGCTAAAGAAATTTTGCGCGTCCTGAAGCTGTTTTGCCACTTCAGGGGAGGGCTTCGGCGCATCGGGCTTTGTGTCCTGCGCAAAAGCCGGACAAGCCACTAACCCGAATGCGGCAATTGCAGCAGTCACATGAAATGAAGGACGACGAATGAAACGCATAAGCTTGAACCCTGGTTCTCGCGGAGTAAGGTCTTTAGACTTATGATTCCCTCGAACCAGGGTTCAAATTACATTCAAATTGCCAGTGCAATTCGGAATTTACGGAACTTTTGATTAAGTTGGGATTAACTCTCCGGGTCGAAGTTTTGCCCATTTGCCTGTTTCTTCTTTGAAACTGAGACATCCGACAACATCCCATTCCATCTCAATGTGATCGCCACGATCGCGAATATTGACGTTAATCGTGGGTTCGGTTGCTTCAAAATCAGGCGTTTCGGTTAAATGAGGCTGTTCGTGTTGAGTTTCGACTGCATTGTAGGTTGTGCAGCGATCGACGTAATGGCAATTGACGCAAATACACATAACTCTGCTTCAGGATAGAGTGGACGGCATTTCGAGCAGGATTTTCTGTTACTCTAACTCAGGCGCATTCAATTCTTCATCTCATTTTAGGTTGAGTTATGTTGCGCATCAGAAGCTGAAAAGTTTTCTCTGACTGGTTTTTTGTTAAATTACGACTTCGATCTAGGGTTGGCTGAACGCAGTGAATTTGCAGTTAGAACATTATCGCAACGTGGCATTGGTTTCCTCGGCACTCTCTCCGGAGACGTGGCCTTTCAGTCTCAAGTGGCTACCCGATTCTGCCTGTTTGGTTGGCGGAACGGTACGCGATGCGCTGCTGGATCGGCATTCTGAGTATCTCGATTTGGATTTTGTGCTTCCGAGTGGTGCGGTCGAGACGGCGCAGGCGATCGCGCGACATTATCGGGCGGGGTTTGTGGTGCTGGATGCGGAACGACAGATCGCCCGAGTGGTGTTTGAACAAGGCACAGCTGATTTTGCTCAGCAGGTGGGAGCGACGCTTGAGGATGATTTGCGACGGCGCGATTTTACAGTGAATGCGATCGCTTATAACCCGCATACGAAAGATTTGCTCGATCCGCTGCATGGTTATGAGGATTTGCAGCGCAAGCGGTTGAGAATGGTGTCGATCGAGAATTTAGCAGAAGACCCGCTGCGGTTGTTGCGAGCTTATCGTCAGGCAGCGCAGCTTGGATTTTCACTGGAACCGGAGACTCAACAGGCAATTCGTCAACTGGCTCCAAATTTGAGCAAAATTGCGGCAGAACGGGTGCAGTCTGAGCTTAATTATCTTCTGGGATCAGCGCGGGGAACGGGCTGGATTAAAACTGCGTGCGAGGATGGATTGCTGCAAGATTGGTTGCCGAGTGCCACGATCGAGCATTTAACGCAGGTGGGGGCGATCGATGATGTCACAGTTCATATTCAGGAAAATTGGACAGAATTCTGGTCAGAATTGAGCCGAACCGTGCGCGGAACGCCGCAGGCTTCTGAGGCGAAAGGCTCTGTTCGGACGTGGGTGACGATCGCGAAACTTGCGAGCCTCCTGCCTGAAGATCCCGCGCTCGCCGAAGCGCAGTTGTGGCGACTCAAGTACAGTCGGGCTGAAATTCAAGCGGTCAGTACTGTTGTGAAGGCGTTGCCGCACTTGCGATCGCCGGAGATTTCCAATTGGTCACGAGCCGAACAGTATCGATTCTTTCAGTCCATTGGCGCAGTTTTTCCAGCGATCGCACTGCTCGGTCTCGCGATACGAATTCCGGTCGAGACAGTGCGACGATTGGTTGATCGCTTTTTAGATCCGACTGATCCGGTTGCACATCCGCATCCTATTTTGACAGGTCAAGATTTGATGACCGGACTACGCATTCCGCCGAGTCCTCAGATTGGTCGATTATTGGCAGCGTTGCAGTTAGCGCGGGCAGAGGGCAAAATCACGAACCGTGAAGAAGCATTAGCTTTTGCGCAGACATTGCTATAAATTTTTCATCTTCGCGATCGCGAGATTCGAGCTAAGCTGTAATCTGGATTACGTTTTCGATTTAGGAAAACGTTAAGGGGACTAGAAAAAGCCTCACCTAATGCAATATAATCGTCAACTGCGTCTAATTTACAGCTAAGAACGTGTCAAGTTAAGGGGTAAACAATGGCTAAGCGCCGTAACCAAAAGAAAGAAAAAGCTCTGCGTAACCAAGCTTACGCGCGGAAGTTCCGTAAGCGCACGAATACAGGTCGCTTCGGGAATCGGGGCAGACGGGATGGAAACCGCGATGAGAGTGATGGTAATGCTGAAGGCGATACCCGCGTGTCTGAAGGGGCAGCGGACGTTTAAGATCGATTGAATTTTTATGATTCATCCATAAAATCCCCTAGCTCTGAGGAGTTGGGGGATTTTGAGTTTAGCGCGTTTTACGATCGACAAATTCATTCAACCCTTCGCCAAAGAGTGAGAGTCCCACGACCATGATCGTCATCGCGAGTCCAGGAAATAGGGCAGTCCACCAAATTCCTCCGGTGGCTAAAGCATCTAACGATTCTCTTAAATCATGCCCCCATTCTGGCACTTCGGCGGGCAAGCCTAATCCCAGAAATCCTAAGCCACCGAGAGTGAGAATCGCATCTGCCGCATTCAAAGTAAATAAGACGGGAACGCTCTGAATCACGTTGGCAAATAGATATTTAGAGAGCACACGCCAGGTTGAAGCGCCCATCGCTTGTGCTGCTTCGATGAAGAGTTCAGTCTTGACGCTGACCGTCTGGTTGCGAACGACTCGATAATACTGAGGAACATAGGCAATACTTAACGCGATCGCTGCGTTGAATACGCCTCGCCCAACTACAAATGCCAGCGTGACCGATAAGAGCAATCCAGGCAAGGTGTAGATGGTATCCATGAGAAATAATAAAGCGCGATCGAGCCATCCCCCTCGATATCCGCTCACCATGCCCAACGGCACACCGATAATTAAGCTCAACGCCGTTGCTAAAATCACGACTTGAATCGCGGCTTGAGTGCCAAATAACGTTCGTGAAAACACGTCATAGCCGAGGTTTGAAGTTCCAAACCAATGCGCAGAACTCGGAGCCGCATGGGGGGGATTATCCAAAAATTCGGTTGGACTTTGCAGCAGTCCGATCGCTTGTAGTATCGGTGCAAGCAGCGCGATCGCGACAAAAGCCAAGACAATCACAGCCCCAATTCGCATCATTTGACGCGAGAGGGACGGGCGTTCTGTTGCATTGAGAAACCGGGGCAGGCGAATCGAAGTCATGAGCAACACGATCGATAAATTGATTCGCTGATCATACCTGCTCGGTTGAATAGTTGATGAAATCGAGCGGCTCGCGCTTAGATTGATTTGCGATCGCGAATTTTTCGTAACATCAATCGCTGTTCAGCCCGTGCGATCTCACGATTAGCGGTTTCAACCGCAGAAAGATTGACCGAAATCGCATCTATTCCCGACTCGATCAGGCAATCGACGAATTTAGGCGTGAGCGCTGCTTGTGTTGAAATCGTACAAGGAATGTTGAGCTGATGCGCCGTTTGGATTAATTGAGCGATCGCAGCCAGCACAGCAGGATGAGACTCATCAAAACTCTTTGCCATTGCACTGTGATCGCGATCGACTGCCAAAATTAACTGCGTCAAATCACTCGTTCCAATACAAATTCCCTGCACCCCTGCTCGAACATAATCCGGCAACAAAAAGAGAACTGAAGGTACTTCTGCCATGATCCAGGTCGGCAGATCCAACAAACCCGCTTGCTCAATTCGACGACGGCAAAAGATAAATTCTTCAACGGTTCGCACAAAGGGCAAAATCAACCGCAAATTAGAACATCCTGCATCAACCGCTTGTTTTAACGCAGCGAGTTCAATATCAAACGATTCTGGATTTTGAAGATAGCTGAGTGTACCGTGCATCCCCAACATCGGATTGGCTTCAGCCGCAGACTGAAATTCATGCGATCGCAGATCTAAACTGCGATAGAAAACGGGACGTGGCGCAAACGATCGAGCAAAGTGCTGGATCTGATCCGACAGTTGAGCGTTCAACTTTCCGCCGAGCAGCAATTCCGATCGCAACAGTCCTACCCCGTCAATTTCAAGGTCGATCGATCGCTCAATAGAATCCGTTTGGCTGAGATTCAACATTAATGAAGTCGCATTGAGATTCCATCGTGACCTCGATGAAATCGGCTTGGTTACTGCTTGTGGCTGAGTCGCCCGCTCAACGCCCCCTGTATCACCATTGACTAAAATTAGGTCTCCCGTGTGAATGCGCTGCGTCGCATCAGTTGCGCCTACAACTGCGGGAATCCCGAATTCGCGTGCCAAAATCGCTCCGTGGCTGGTCATTCCGCCTTGTTCAGAGACGATAGCCGCCGCAGATTTGAGGAAGGGAACCCAACTTGGCAAAATCATAGGAGTGACCAAAATCGATCCCTCAGGCAGCGAAAATTCGGAAAGTTGGAGATCGGTGAGGACATAAGCAGGCGCGATCGCGACTCCAGGAGCGGCAGCAAGCCCAGATGAGAGAGTATTTTCAGCAGGTTGTGGGGAAGGCAGTTGATTCACGATGGGGTCACGGTCATGCACTTGGGTGATGTAAAGCTGTGAGGGATAGAATTGCCACTCTAGAACAGCAGGAGTATGCAAGGTTTGAGCTAATGAAAGCAAAGCGAATTGCTGAGGCGGCTGTAAGATTGAAGCCGCCTCGTGAATGGTGAGTCGAGCCAACGGTTCTTCTTTGCCCGCTTGAATCTGATAGGAAACCGTTTGCCGTCCTGCCTGTTGCAGCCGCATTTGATCGCCCTGAATCTGATAGATTTCTGGTGATGCTTCGCCTCGTGCGATCGCAGTTTCTAACCCGCGAGTTGCGGTGAGTTCCCAATTCATCGAATGCGGCTGCAATGATCCAGACGCGATCGCGTCTCCGATTGGCTGCATCATGACCGCAAACTGAATCTGGTGCAGTTCAAGTTTGGCGCTTTGCCAGTAGACTAAGTTTCGCGCCCGAAACAGTTCTGCCCAGAGCGCTTTTAAGCCAGCACCTAAGCTCTGTTGATCTGTCCAGCAGATTTGGGGTTCCAGTAGGCGTGATAGTTCATCAGTTGTCGCCTCAAAATCTTGAATAAAAATCGAGGGGCGCAGAATCACAGCCGGGGGATTGCTGAGCACTGGAAATTGAGCGATCGCGCTTTGAAGCTCGGTAAGCCAAGCCTCCGGCAGTTCAGCATGTTGAATCGTTTGACGGATTTGACGAGCGATCGATTGCAGTTGCTGAGAGTCTTTCAGATTGAGACGGAGCGAGGAAGAAGGCAAATCGGCAAAGAGCGGTTGCAGCCAGTGAATGGTTTCGAGAAAGTTACGAAACCGAGTTGCAATTATCACAACCGTTGGGATGACTGGATAGCCTTTTTGAGCCATCAGACTGAGATGGTATGCTTGTTCTCCAACCATACCCAAGGGTTGAGCTTCAATTTGATGGATTGAGAACAGAGTATCCACAGCCTAAAACTATCAAGATAATTTTCGATTGTACGAGACTCGATCGAGCAATCTGGAATTGATCAGAATAAATGAATGTTTGGGAACGTTGAGATCGGTTTTCTGGTGAAGCGTGATGTTAGACGGGGTTTTAAGTCTGATTTTGCAGAAGTCTTGCCCGTTGTGCGATCGTTCTACCTCAACCTATCTTTGTGCAAGCTGTCGGAAAAGATTAGACCGAGATCAATTTTCAGACCCCACACAGTTCTGGAAGCAGCGAATTTTTGCTTGGGGAAACTATACGGATACGCTCAAGCGTACGATCGCGGCATTGAAATATGAGCGTCATCCTGAGTTAGGGAGGTTACTCGGCGAGGAATTAGGACGATCGTGGCTCAAAGCAAGATTGCATCCAGGAAAGCTGACGGTGATTCCGATTCCGATGCATTTTGAGAAACAACAGCAACGCGGTTATAACCAGGCAGAGCTAATTTCACGGGCATTTTGTCAGATCACCGGGAATGCTCATCAGCCCAAGGGATTGCAGCGAATTCGGGCAACTGAGGCTTTGTTTGGATTGTCGCCTCAGGGTCGAGAGCAAACGTTGACACAAGCATTTGCGATCGGCAAAGGGGCAACACAAAACTGCCCCGTTTTATTGATTGATGATATTTACACCACTGGAGCAACAGCGAGAGCTGCAATACAAGTTTTACATCGACATCAAATTCGCGTACTGGGAATTGCAGTGGTCGCGAAACCAAGCTTTGAACCGCGATCGTAACGTTCTGAAATGAAATCTTCAGTTCGAGAATTGCGGACTCGCTCAGTGAGAGAATCAAATTTGAGGCAGTCGCGATCAAACGGTTCGATCGTGAAGCTGCCCGTCAGCTTTGCAATAGTCCACCCTTGCTCGTCTTGTTCCAGCGGGGTTGGTCGTCATACGAGTCGTAACAGCAATGCAACAATAAACGAGAGATTCAAATGATTGTCAGAAAAGAGACTCCATCCGATATTGAAGCAATCACCCAAGTCACAATATCTGCCTTCAATACCCTTCCAATCAGCAATCACACCGAGCAATTTATCATCCAGGCATTACGCAACTCAGGCGCACTAACTTTGTCGCTTGTAGCAGAGCAGGACGACCAGGTTGTTGGGCATGTCGCTTTTTCTCCTGTCACCCTTTCTGACGGTTCAGAGGGATGGTATGGTCTCGGTCCTGTGTCAGTAGTACCTAGCCATCAAAAACAAGGGATTGGAACATCGCTCATCAATGAGGGGTTGTCTTTGCTAAAAGAGATGGGCGGACAGGGTTGTGCTCTTGTGGGTGATCCGAACTACTATCAGCGCTTTGGTTTCCGGAACGTTCCAGAACTGATTTATGAAGGGGTTCCACCAGAGTTTTTCCTAGTCTTGCCGTTTACCAAGAAGGTTCCCCAAGGAATTGTGGTGTTTCATGAAAGCTTTTGGGCACATGGCTAGTGTTTCGGTGATCAGCAGATAAGCTCCTCGCGCTCATCACCTCTGTAGAAGGTAGTGCGTTCATTTGAGTGGTAAGCGAACGATCAATTCACTTCCCTGACCAATCGCACTCTGAACTAGAATGTTGCCATTGTGTTGCTTCGCGATTGCAAGTGCGATCGCGAGTCCTAATCCGGCTCCACCAGTCTGGCGAGAGCGATCGCGGCTAACTCGATAAAATCGATCAAAAATTCGCGGCTGGTCTTCAGAAGCAATCCTCAGATCTTGCATCATTCTCGATAAGATCGAGTTGGCAATGCTTTCAGTATGATCTCAAATCCGTACTGTGCAGCAAGATTTGCGGAGTTTTGCAGTTGACGAAGCAATTGAAACCACAAGACGGA